>NZ_QEZJ01000015.1:0-295384 GCF_003992965.1 Xanthomonas sp. BRIP62409
GAGGGGTACGGGGCGATGCCACACGAGAGACTGGATTGCGTGGCTTCGCAGCTACCCTCATCCGCCCCTTCGGGTCACCTTCTCCCGGAGGGAGAAGGGAACAGCCATGCAGGGCTGCGTTATCTTTTACGTCAGGCGCTTTGAGGCGAGGGCGCGACGCTGTGCGCCGTATTGGGCGCGATCAGCGCCAACTGCGCGATGGCATCCTGCACCACCTCCGCCACCGTGGCGTCCACATCCACCGATACCACGTCGGCTTCGTCCAGCGGCAATTCCAGTGTCTGCAACTGGCTGTCGAGCAGGCTGGCCGGCATGAAATGGCCGGCGCGCGCGCTCAGGCGTGCGGCGATCACGTTCGGGGCCGCGTGCAGGAACACGAAGCGCAGCGGAATGCCGCTGCGGCGCAGCAATTGACGATGCGTGCCGCGCAAGCCCGAGAACGCGAGCACCACCGACTCGCCGGCCTGGACGCAGTCACGCAAGGTGGCCGCCAGCAACTCCACCCAGGGCAAGCGCATCGCATCGGTGAGCGGTTGGCCTGCGGCCATCTGCGCGCGTGCGGCCACGCTGTGGTAATCGTCGGCGTCCAGAAAACGGTAGCCGTAATGCGCTGCCAGGGCCTGCGCGATGGTGGTCTTGCCGCTGCCGGAAACGCCCATCACCACGATGGCCAGGGGCGAAGCGGACGCGGGTGTAGCGGGGGCTGCGGTGTCCATCACGTCAGGTTATATCTCCGGAGCGATTCGGCATTTTGCCGGATTTCACGTTGGCGGCAGCCGATGCGTGGTGTAGCGTCGGCGCTCCTCGCCAGGTGAGCGGGCCGCCCAGCGTAACGGCGCGCTCGGCCGGGTTCAACGCACTCCAGGGTCTGCCGATGCCGTCATCGCCTGCACCGTCTCCTGCATCGGCGCGCCTGCGCTGGCGCGAAAAGCTGGGCTACGGCGCCGGCGATCTGGGCCTGAATCTGTACTGGGCCAACATCTCCGCGTTCTTGCTGATCTTCTACACCGACACCATGCATCTGCCGGCAGCGGCGGTGGGCACGATGATCCTGTTGACCAAGATCGCCGATGCGATCGCCGATCCGGCGATGGGGGCATTGGCCGATCGCACGCGCAGCCGATGGGGCAAGTTCCGCCCGTACCTGCTGTGGGGCGCGGTGCCGATGGCGGTGACCGGTGTGCTGGCCTACACCACGCCTGCGCTGGACCAGAACGGGCGCATGTGGTGGGCCACGATCAGCTTCCTGGTGATGATGCTGGCCTACACCGTGGTGAGCATTCCGTACTCGGCATTGTCGGGCGTGATCACCGCCGACAGCAGCCAGCGCACCAGCTTGATCAGCCTGCGCTTCATCGCCGCGTTCGCCGGCACCACGCTGGTCAATTACTGCACCCTGGACCTGGTGGCGTGGCTCGGTGCCGGCAACGATGCGCTGGGCTGGCAGCGTACGATGATGCTGTACGGCGCGGTGGCGGTGGCGCTGTTCGTGACCGTGGCGCTGACCACGCGCGAGCGCGTGCAGCCACCGCCGCAACAGCGCACGCCGGTCCGCCGGGACATCGCCGACCTGCTGCAGAACAAACCCTGGTGCGTGCTGTTCGTGCTGTCGTTGATCATCATGATCACCATCGTCATGCGCGGCGGTGCGGGCGTGTATTACCTCAAGTACTACGTGCAGCGGCCGGAGCTGACCGGGCTGTTCCTGGGCGGCTATTCGGTGTCCTTGGCGGTGGGCGCGGCGATCACGCCGCTGCTGACACGGCATTGGGACAAGCGCCAGTTGATGACCGCGCTGATGGCGATGGTGGGCGTGTTGAGCTGCCTGATGTTTTTCATTCCTGCCGATGCGGTGTGGGCGATCTTCGCGTTGAACATGTTGATCGGGCTGGCGCTGGGGCCGAAGTCGCCGCTGGCCTTTTCGATGTATGCCGACAGCGCCGACTACACCGAGTGGCGCACCGGCCGGCGCGCCACCGCGATGACCTTTGCCGCCGCGACCTTCTCGCAAAAGCTCGGTGGCGCGCTGGCGTCGGCCGGCATCGCCTGGGTGCTGGCGGGCATGGGCTATGTGGCCAACAGCGCGCAGTCGGCCGGGTCGTTGACTGGCATCGTGCTGCTGCTGACGGTGATCCCGGGCGCGGTGGCGCTGCTGGCGGCCTGGACCATGCGTTTCTATCCACTCGATGACGGCTTGTTGCGCCGCATCCAACACGAACTGGCCGCGCGCAAGCGCGACGAACAGGAGCACCGCTGACCGTGTCCGCACTTTCCCAGGCTGATTCCAGCACCACGTCCAACGACGATCTGTCCGCGTTGCTGGCGCCCAGCGCCGACGGCACGCGGTATGCGCTCTACAGCCCCACCGCGATGCCGAACGCGGGCGCATTCCTGTGGAACCGCCGCATGATGCTGCAGCTCACCTGCCGTGGTTACGCCACCGGGCAGTTCATGCAGCCGGAGCCGGCCAAGTACGCCCATGCGCCACTGCTGGAGGCGCGCAACTTCATGATGCCCGAGCAGCCCTACTACGCGCATCATCCCGGGCGTTTCTTCTATCTCAAGGACGAAGACAGCGGCGCGTTGTATTCGGTGCCGCACGAACCGGTGCGCGCGCCGCCGGAGCAGTTCGTGTTTTCCGCCGGCAAGCACGATGTGCGCTGGCGGGTGCGCCATGACGGCATCGTGGTGGAGCTGTGTGTGGCGTTGCCCACCGACGATGCGGTGGAGCTGTGGGAGTGCCGCGTGCATAACCTGTCCGGCCGCACGCGCCGGCTCAGCCTGTATCCGTATTTCCCCATCGGCTACATGTCGTGGATGCATCAGGGCGGTGCCTACGAGCCGGCGCTGGGCGGCATCGTCTGCCGTAGCGTGACGCCGTACCAGAAGGTGCAGGATTATTTCCGCCAGCGTGACTTCAAGGACTGCACCTTCCTGTTGCACGAGCAGCCGCCGGTGGCCTGGGACGCGCAGCAGATAGCCTTCGAAGGCGAGGGTGGCCTGCATGCGCCCTCGGCCATCCAGGCCGAGCAGCTGGGCAATAGCCAGGCGCACTACGAGAATCCGGCAGCCGCGTTGCAGTACCGGCTGACGCTGGAAGCCGATGCGGCCAGCGTGTATCGCTTCGCGTTCGGGCCGGCCAAGGACGATGCGGAGATCGCCGCGCTGCGTGCGCGTTATCTGTCCGAAGCCGGCTTTGCTGCCGCCGCGCGCGACTACGCGCAGTATCTGCAGGGCGGGCAGGGCTGCGTGCAGATCGCCACGCCCGATCCGGCCCTGGACAACCTGGTCAATCATTGGTTGCCGCGGCAGGTGTTCTATCACGGCGACGTCAATCGCCTGACCACCGATCCGCAGACGCGCAACTATCTGCAGGACCACATGGGCATGGCCTACCTGCAGCCGGCCACCGCACGCGCGGCGTTGCTGCACGCGCTCTCGCAGCAGGAATCCAGCGGTGCGATGCCGGACGGCATCCTGCTGGTGGAAGGCGCCGAGCTGAAATACATCAACCAGGTGCCGCATACCGACCACTGCGTGTGGTTGCCGATCTTCCTGAGCGCCTATCTGGCCGAAACCGGCGATGCCAGCGTGCTCGACGCGGTGGTCCGCACGCAGGACGGGCAGGCGCTGAGCGTGGCCGAGCGCCTGGATGCGGCCATGCAATGGTTGCTGGACGCACGCGACGCCCGCGGCCTGAGTTTCATCGCCCAGGGTGACTGGAACGACCCGATGAACATGGTCGGCTGGCGCGGCAAGGGTGTGTCCGGCTGGCTCACCGTGGCCACCGCGTATGCACTGCGGCTTTGGTCGGGCATCTGTGCAGCGCATGGGCGAAGCGCGCAGGCAGAAACGTTTGCGCAGGCCGTGCAGACGGTCAATGCCGATGCCAATCGGGAATTGTGGGACGGCAACTGGTATGCGCGCGGCATCACCGACGACGGCGTGCGCTTCGGCATCGCCGACGATGTGGAAGGACGCATCTATCTCAACCCGCAGAGCTTTGCGCTGCTGGCCGGCACCGCCGATGCCGCGCAGCGCGACGCCTTGCTGGAGGCGGTGCGCGACCAGCTGCATACGCCGTACGGGCCGGTGATGCTGGCCCCGGCGTACACGCATATGCGCGATGACGTGGGCCGGTTGACGCAGAAGTGGCCGGGCGCCGCGGAAAATGGCGCGGTCTACAACCATGCGGTGGCGTTCTACCTGTACAGCCTGTACCAGATTGGCGAAGCCGACCGCGCCTGGGAGATCCTGCGCGCAATGCTGCCCGGCCCCACCCGCGAGGACGTGCTGCAGCGCGGCCATCTGCCGGTGTCGTTGCCCAATTACTATCGCGGCGCCTGGCATCAATATCCGCGCACGGCCGGGCGGTCCAGCCAGCTGTTCAACACCGGCACGGTGGCCTGGGTGTATCGCTGCGTGCTCGAAGGTCTGTTCGGCCTGGTCGGCGAGGGCGATGCATTGGCGATCCGCCCGCAGCTACCCACGCACTGGCCGCACGCGCAGGTGACGCGCCAGTTCCGCGGCGCGCAGTTCGAGGTGACGCTGACACGGGAGCCGGGACGCACGCAGGTAGACGTTGACGTGGATGGAGCCGCTTGCCCAGACCAGCGTGTGCACGGCATCGTCGCCGGCCGTACGTATCGGGTGCAGGTGCGCCTGCCGGGCTGACGGCCCTCCCCCGCCCTTCGGGCACCCTCTCCCGCAGGCGGAGAGGGGGGCATTTGCCGGCCGGACTGCGATCTGGCCGGAACGGCTCAGCCACTCATGTGGCGCTTTTTTTGGATCTGAAGCTTCGGCGTGGCGGAATCGGCTTGGCGGAACAACAAACGGCTGACCGGTAGCGCACTGCAGACGCCCAGCAGGGAGACGTGGTCCAGGCGGACACACCACGCCTGAGCCAACGCGGATCACTCCCTTCTCCCGCGTGCGGGAGAAGGTGCCCGCAGGGCGGATGAGGGGCGTCTGACGCTTAACTCTCCGCCAACCAGTCCGGCACGAACCCTCAACCCCCAATCCCGATTCCCCACTGCGTAAACTCCCAGGCTCGCCTCGCGCCGCCTAGGAACGCCCCTTGGTCTCAAGCTGGATCCTGCTGCTGGTTTCCGTCGGCTATGCCGCGCTGCTGTTCGGCGTGGCGTGGTGGGGCGACCGTCGTCCGCTGTACCCGGAGCGGCCGTGGCTGCGGCCAGCGGTCTACAGCCTGGCGCTGGCGGTGTACTGCTCGTCGTGGACCTTCTACGGCGCGGTCGGCTCGGCGGTGCGCAACGGCATCGGCTATCTGCCGATCTACCTGGGCCCGCTGCTGTTGCTGCTGTTCGGCTGGCGCATCATCGAGCGGCTGGCGCTGATCGCACGCGCCGAGAACACCGTTTCCATCGCCGATTTCATTTCGTCGCGCTATGGCCGTTCGCGGCGGCTGGCGGCGCTGGTGGCGGTGATCGCGCTGATCGGCATCGTTCCGTATCTGGCCCTGCAGTACAAGGCGGTGGCGATGAGCCTGGAGGTGCTGACCGGGCATAGCAGTGCCGGGCGCGGCATCTTTGCCGATCCGGCGCTGTACGTGGCGCTGTTGATGGCCTTGTTTGCGACCTTGTTCGGCACCCGCCAGGTCGATGCCACCGAACACCACCGCGGCATGATGCTGGCGATCGCGCTGGAGTCGGTGATCAAGTTGATCGCCATCGTCGCGGTGGGCCTGTTCGCCTGGGTGTGGCTGAGCGATCACCAGGTGCCCATCGCCGACTCGGCGCGCACCTTGTTCGAGCACACCCCGTCGGTGGGCTTCATTTCGCAGACCTTGCTGAGCTTCCTGGCGGTGATCTGCCTGCCGCGCCAGTTCCATGTGGCGGTGGTGGAATGCAGCGACGTGGGCGACATCCGGCGCGCGCGCTGGTTGTTCGGCGCCTACCTGGTGATCATCTCGGCGATGGTGGTGCCGATCGCATCGGCCGGCGTGGCCTTGTTCGGCAAGGGCAGCACGGTGGTCGACGATGCGGTGGTGCTGGCGCTGCCGCTGAGCCAGGGTAATACCGTGCTGGCACTGGTGGCGTATGTGGGCGGGTTTTCCGCCGCCACCGGCATGGTGATCGTGGCCAGCATCGCGTTGGCCACGATGGTCAGCAACGACCTGGTGATGCCGGTGCTGCTGCGCCGCCGTGGCAGCGCAGATGCGCGCGCGGCGGTGGCCTCGCGGGTGTTGTGGATTCGTCGCGTCGCCATCCTGCTGCTGGCGCTGATCGCCTACGGCTACCACCGCAGCGTGGCCAACGACACCACCTTGGCCGCCTACGGCCTGATGGCCTTTGCGGCAGTGGCGCAGTTCGCACCCGGGGTGATCGGTGGGCTGTACTGGCGCGGCGCCAGCCGCAAGGGCGTGGAGACCGGCATGGTGCTGGGCTTCATGACCTGGATCTACACGCTGCTGCTGCCGGCCGCCACGCGCGCGGGCTGGCTGCAGCCGGACTGGCTGGTGGACGGGCCGTTCGGCATCGCCTGGTTGCAGCCGCAGCAACTGTTCGGCATGCATGGCTGGGACCCGCTGGCGCATGGCACGTTCTGGTCGCTGCTGATCAATGTCGGCGCGATGATGCTGGTCTCCGCACGCTGGCGCCCCGGGGTGGACGAACGCCTGCGCGCCGCACCATTCCTGGACCCGTACGCGCAGCGCCCGGCGGTGGCCGGCGACTGGCCCGGGCATGTGCGCGTGGCCGACCTGCAGGCCCTGGCCGAGCGCGTGGTGGGCGAGCGGCATGCGCACCGCGCCTTCGTCGACCAGGCGGTGCTGCTGGAGCGCGAGCTGCAGCCCACCGTGGTGGCCGATCGCGCCTGGGTACAGTTCACCGAGCGCCTGCTGGCCGCCTCGATCGGCGCGGCCTCCGCACGCCTGGTGTTGACCAGCCTGTTGCGCGGTTCGGGCATGGACCTGGGCGAGGTGGTGGCGGTGCTGGACGAAGCCGGCCAGGAGCTGCGCTTCAACCGCGAGATCCTGTCCACCACGCTGGAAAACATCAGCGCTGCGGTCAGCGTGGTCGACCCGGACATGCGCCTGACCGCGTGGAATCGCCGCTACCAGCAGCTGTTCGGCTATCCGGACGGCATGCTGTATGTCGGCCGCCCGGTGGCCGACCTGATCCGCTACAACGCCGAGCGCGGCGAGCTGGGCGAGGGCGATATCGAAGACCAGATCGATCGCCGTATCCGCCATATGCGCGCCGGCTCGCCGCATGTGTTCGAGCGCACCCGCAGCGACGGCAAGGTGATCGAGATGCGTGGCCAGGCGCTGCCCGGTGGCGGCTATGTCACCAGCTACAACGACATCACCGACTACAAACGTGCCGAACGTGCGCTGCTGGACGCCAACGAGAACCTGGAACAGCGCGTGGCCGATCGCTCGCGCGAGGCCGAGCTGGCCCAGCAATCCAAGACGCGTTTTCTGGCTGCCATCAGCCACGACGTGTTGCAGCCGCTCAATGCCGCGCGGCTGTTCGCCTCGGCGCTGCGCGAGAGCCACCAGAGCAACGAGGAGCAACGCCATCTGGCCGAGCGCGTGGATGCCTCGCTGCGCGCGGCCGAGGAGTTGCTCGATGGCCTGCTCGACGTCTCGCGGCTGGATGCCGGCGGCCTGCGGCCCACGGTCGAGGACTTCGATGCCAGCGCGCTGATGCATGAACTGGCCGCGCAATACGCGCCGGTGGCGTCCAGCCGCGGCCTGCAGCTGCAGGTGCACAGCCGCCCGCTGTGGGTGCGCAGCGACCGCCGTCTGCTGCGCCGGGTGATGCAGAACTTCCTGGCCAATGCGCTGCGCTACACGCGCCAGGGCCGCATCGTGCTGGGCATGCGCGGCCGCGGCGACCAGGTGGAGCTGCAGGTGTGGGATACCGGCCCGGGCATTCCCGAGCACCACATGCGGCAGATCTTCGAAGAGTTCCGCCGCTATCAGCAGCCGTTCGACTGGGGCGAGCAGGGCCTGGGGCTGGGCCTGTCGATCTGCCAGCGCATCTCGCGCCTGCTCGACCACGACCTGAGCGCGCGCAGCCAGGTCGGCCGCGGCAGCATGTTCTCGATCCTGCTGCCGCGCGTGGCGGCAGTGCCGCTGCCACCGGTGCTGCCGGTGGCAGCGGCGCGCGCGCTGCCCAGCGGCGATTCGCTGGCGGGCCTGCGCGTGCTGTGCGTGGACAACGACCGCGAAATCCTCGACGGCATGCGCGCCTTGCTCGGTCGCTGGCAGGTGGAGGTGATCACCGCCAGCACGGTGGATCAGGCGCTGGAACGCGCGCGCGAGCAACCGGACCTGATGCTGGTGGATTACCACCTGCACGACCGGCTCGATGGCCTGGACACGCTGGATGCGCTGCAGGCCGCCGCCCCTGCACCGATTGCCGGCGCCCTGCTCACCGCCGATGGCCGCGATGAACTCAAGCAGCTCGCGCGCGAACGTGGCTATCGCCTGCTGACCAAACCGGTGAAGCCGGCCTCGTTACGCGCGTTCCTGAGTGCGCATCACGATGCGAAAACGCGCTGACGGGTGCATCCCTGCCATCACCGCGGCATGCGGCGATGCAGTCGGCATCGAGTAAACATCCACGATGCCGACCGCGCACGGAGCGCACTGCCATGCATCGTAGGAGCGCACCCGGGCGCGAGGGGCTTTATCGATAACGCCTCGTCGCGCCCAGGTGCGCTCCTACGGCAGACTGCTGCGTGCTGCGCGGCGCCGCTGAGGTGTTCGTAGAGGATGACGCTGCCGACGATCACCAGGATCACGCCACCGAGGATCTCGGCGCGCTTGCCGATCAGGTTGCCGAGCACGCGGCCCAGCACGCGGTCTAATACGCGGCCCAGCTTGACGCCTGCGGTGGTCATGCACGGAGCGCACTGCCCTGCATCGTAGGAGCGCACCTGGGCGCGAGGGGCTTTATCGATAACGCCTCGTCGCGCCCAGGTGCGCTCCTACCGGAGAACGCTGCGTGCTACGCGGCACCGCTCAGGTGTTCGTAGAGGATGACGCTGCCGACGATCACCAGGATCACGCCGCCGAGGATCTCGGCGCGCTTGCCGATCAGGTTGCCGAGCACACGGCCCAGCACGCGGTCTAATACGCGGCCTAGCTTGACGCCTGCGGTGGTCATGCACGGAGCGCACTGCCCTGCATCGTAGGAGCGCACCCGGGCGCGAGGGGCTTTATCGATAACGCCTCGTCGCGCCCGGGTGCGCTCCTACCGGAGAACGCTGCGTGCTACGCGGCACCGCTGAGGTGTTCGTAGAGGATGACGCTGCCGACGATCACCAGGATCACGCCACCGAGGATCTCGGCGCGCTTGCCGATCAGGTTGCCGAGCACACGGCCCAGCATGACGCCTGTGGTGACCATGCTGAAGGTGCACAGCCCGACCACCACCGCCACCACGCCGATATGCACGTCCAGAAACGCCAGGCTCACGCCGACCGCCATCGCATCGATGCTGGTGGCAAAACCCGTGGTGGCCAGGGCGAGCAGGCCGTGCCGTTTTGGCGTGTCGGCAGCTGCATCTTCAATCTCGTCGGCTTCGTTGCGCAGGCCGGCCACAATCATGTGCACGCCCAGGCCGCCGAGCAGCACGAAGGCAATCCAGTGATCGAACGCACGCAGGTGGCTGGACGCGGCGCGCCCCAACAGCCAGCCGATCACCGGGGTGATCGCCTCGATGCTGCCGAAGATCAAACCGGCGCGTAGCGCATCGCGCCACTGCGGCTTGCGCATGGCCGCGCCCTTGCCGATCGCTGCGGCAAACGCATCGGTGGACATCGCAAAACCGATCAACACAATGGAAAACGGGGACATCGACATTCTCGGGTTGGGCACGATCGCAACGACATGCGCCCGCGCCAACCGTTGTTGTGCGCGCATGCCGCTGGTCTCGCCAAACCACGATTGGTTGCCTGCACCACGGCGCAATGGCCGAGTATGTTGATGCAGGCGCTTTCGATGGACGAAAGCAGGCTACTCCCCAAGGGGCGCGCAGTGTATCAACGCACGACCGCGTTCGGGGCATTCGCACCGAACGCGAAGGTCGGTCTGATCTTTATAGCCGTGGCTATTGCGACCGGGTATTTACGCGGATTTTTTGCCTTGTTTCCAGGCGCCAGGGCCCGTACGGCAGGTCCACCCACCGGTCGGATGTGGTGCCCGATTGCCTTGGCTATGCTGACGAACGGTCTCCACGCCGATGAAGCAGGCAGCGAAAAACGTTGGGGAAAAGCCGCTGATGTGGGATGTGCCGCAAGCAGTGCGATATGGAGCTCCGTGGCTGGACGTGCGTGCGTACATGCGCCGGCGCCGGCTTGCCGCTGTCTTTCAGGACGCCGATGCAGGCATGCAGCGATCAGCAACATGCACAGATGCGCCGCTCTCCGGAACACTGCGATGTGCGCGGCCTGCGACGCCGCAGCGGGTGCACGCGACACCGGTCGCGTGGAGCGCGATGGCCAGGCTGCCCTCGCAGCTGCAGCACTCCGGAAAAATCACCCAGCGCTACACGCACAGGCTCAGCCGCACAGCGGGTAGACGCCAGAGCCAACCGCCGGCAGCGCGCAGCGGGGAGCCACCAGCACCGACGCAAACAAGCGCCCGGCCCGGGCCGCTGCTACAGCAACGCTGCGGAGATCTCCGCCGTCGCCGCGCACAAGGCCTGCAGCGCCGCGTGCGGGCCGACCAGCTCCGGGCGGCGCGCGATGAACGGAACGGTCAGCGTATAGGTCGCGCTGCCGCGTTGCAGGATCGGTGCTGTCAGGTCGACCACGCCCACCACCGCTTCGCTGGGCTGCATGGCATAGCCGTCGTTGCGCGCCTGCGCGGCGGCCGCCAGGAACCGCGCACGTTCGAACGGCACCTCGCTGGCGTCGAGCATGTCCAGCCAGCGCGCCTGCACCTCCGGCTGCTGGAACGCGAACAGCACCAGCCCGGAACTGGAATGGGTCAGCGGGCGGCGATGGCCCGGGCGCACCACCAGGCCCAGGTCGCTGGGCACGTCCATCTGCGCGATCACCACGATCTGGTCGCCGGACGGTGCCACCAGGTGGCAGGGCTGACAGATCGCATCGGCCAGCCGCCGCATCACCGGCAACGCCGCCTCGCTGATGCTCTGCACCTGCGGCTGCTGCATGCCGAGCATGAACAGCCGATTGGTCAACACATAGTCGCCCTCGCCGTCGCGGGTGAGATAGCCGCGCTCCTCCAGCACCTGCAGCATGCGGAAGATCTCCCCGCGCGAGCGGCCGATGCCCTGCGAGATCGCGCCCATGCTCATCGGCTGGGCCTGGCGGGCGAGCAGCTCGAGGATGTCCAGGCCCTTGTCCAGGGCGGGGGCGCGGTACTTGGCGGGTTCGGTGCTCATCCGTCTGCGGCTCCAGGCAAGGCTGCGGCGCGCCAGGGTACAGGCATCGCGGGCAGCGGTGAGGGTCGGCCCTCGCGTGCAAATATAAACAAAGTTTTTATATTTGCATGGTGCTGGCCTGCGCAGTACGCTCGCCGCACAGCAACGCAAGCGCCACAGCCTTGGGAGGGGATCGGTCGCATGCATCACAGTGACATTGCCGCGTCACCGCGCGGCAACCTGGCGCGTACCGCCATGGTTCCCCTGTTGTTGATCGTCAGCCTGTTCTTTCTATGGGGCATGGCCAACAACCTCAACGACATCCTGATCAAGCAGTTCAAGAAGGCCTTCGAGCTGACCGACCTGCAGGCAGGCCTGGTGCAGAGCGCGTTCTACCTGGGCTATTTCGTGTTCGCGATGCCGGCGGCGATGTTCATGCGCCGCTACAGCTACAAGGCGGCCGTGGTGCTGGGCCTGCTGCTGTATGCATGCGGCGCGTTCCTGTTCTATCCGGCCGCGCAGGTGCATACCTACTGGCTGTTCCTGCTGGCCTTGTTCGTGATCGCCAGCGGCCTGGCGTTCCTGGAAACCACCGCCAACCCGCTGGTGACCGTGCTCGGCCCGGCAGAAGGCGCGGCACGGCGATTGAACCTGGCCCAGGCATTCAACCCGTTGGGCTCGATCACCGGCGTGCTGGTCGGCCAGCACTTCATCTTCTCCGGCGTGGAACACACCCCGGCCGAGCTGGCGGCGATGACGCCGGCCGCGCGCGCGGCGTTCTTTGCCACCGAATCGGCGGCGGTGCAGACGCCGTACCTGGTGATCGGCATGGTGGTGGTGGTGTGGGCGATCCTGATCGCGCTGGTGCGCTTTCCCACCGGCGATGCCGGCCCGGGCGAGGCTGCGCCCAGACGCGCACGCTTTAGCGAATTGCTGCGCAACCGGCTGTTCGTATTTTCGGTGGTGGCGCAGTTCTTCTACGTGGGCGCGCAGGTTGGCATCTGGAGTTATCTGATCCGTTACCTGCAGGATGCGGTGCCAGGCACGCCGGAGAAAAGCGCGGCCACCTATCTGACCATCTCGCTGGTGCTGTTCATGGCCGGCCGTTTCATCGGCACCGCGCTATTGCGCTATCTGGCGCCGGCCAGGTTGCTGGCGAGCTTTGCCACGATCAACCTGGTCTTGTGTGCGGTGGCGATCGCCTTCCCCGGTTGGACTGGCCTGTACGCGCTGGTGGCCGCAAGCGTGTTCATGTCGGTGATGTTTCCGACCATCTTTGCGCTGGGCCTGGACGGCATGCATGACGATGCGCGCAAGCTGGGCTCGTCCTTGCTGGTGATGTCGATCATCGGTGGTGCGCTGCTCACCGCGGTGATGGGCGCGGTGTCGGACCTGGCCGGTATCCACTGGGCGATGGTGGTGCCGGGTGGGTGCTTTGCGGTGATCCTGCTGTTCGCGTTGCGCGCACGGCGCGCGGCGCCGGTGATTGCTGGGGCAGGCGCATGAGCACGCGGCGGCTGTGCTACGTGCTGGATCTGCACGACGATGCGCAGTTGATCGCCGAGTACGAGCGTTGGCATCGGCCCAGCGAGGTCTGGCCGGAAGTGGTGGCCTCGTTGCAGCAGGCCGGCATCCTGGAGCTGGAGATCTTTCGCAGCGGCGACCGCCTGGTGATGCTGATGGAGGTCGGCGACACCTACGATCCGGCGGCCAAGGCCGCGCGGGATGCGGCCGATCCGCGGATCCAGGCCTGGGAAGACCTGATGTGGCGGTTCCAGAAACCGCTGCCGGGCAGCGCGCCTGGGGAGAAGTGGCGCGAGGCGGGGCGGATCTTTGCATTGAGTGCGGCGATCGACGCGCAGCGCTAGCCGTGCCCCTCGTCCGCCCTTCGGGCACCTTCTCCCGCTTGCGGGAGAAGGGAGCAGTCGCTTGGCGGGGCTGCGGTCCGGCCGGCCTGGCAGTATCGGGTGGGGCGCTTGTGGGTCTGCGTCTTCGGCCTGGCGAACGGCTGACTGGCAGCATGCTGCAGACGCCCGACGGTGGGGACATGGCGCAGACGCCTACCCTACCTGAGTCAACGTCGATCACGCCCCTCTCCCGGGTGCAGGAGAAGGTCCCCGCAGGGCGGATGAGGGGTTGCGTGCTCAGTCCTCGGCGTTGCCGGCCAGATCTTCGACCCAGAAACGTTCACCTGGATGGCGGAGCCGTTCCGGCCGCATCGCAGTCCCGGCCGGCCAACCGCTTCCTTCTCCCGCGCGCGGGAGAAGGTGCCCGCAGGGCGGATGAGGGTTGCGTGCTCAGTCCTTGGCGTTGCCGGCCAGATCTTCGACCCGGAAACGTTCACCTGAATGGCAAAGCCGTTCCGGTCGCATCGCAGTCCCGGCCGGACAACTGCTTCCTTCTCCCGCGCGCGGGAGAAGGTGCCCGCAGGGCGGATGAGGGGTTGCGTGCTCAGTCCTTGGCGTTGCCGGCCAGATCTTCGACCCAGAAACGTCCTTCCGGATAGCTGAACTCCGCGATCGAGGACGCATGCATTTCCGCCGAGAAACCCGCTGCCTCCGGGGCCAGGTAGCGGCCATGCCGGATGCGCACCGGGTCGAGGAAATGCTGGTGCAGGTGGTCGACGAATTCGATCGCGCGGTCTTCCATCTTGCCGGTGATGGCGACGAAGTCGGCCATGGCCAGGTGTTGCACCAGTTCGCACAGGCCGACGCCGCCGGCGTGCGGGAACACGCGGATATTGAACTTGGCGGCCAGCAGCAGGATGGCGAGGTTTTCGTTGACCCCGCCCACGCGCGCGGCGTCGATCTGGATCAGATCCACCGCGCCGGCCTGCAATAGCTGCTTGAACACCACCCGGTTCTGAGTGTGCTCGCCGGTGGACACCGGCACCGGGGTGATGCCCTGGCGGATCGCGGCGTGGCCGAGCACATCGTCCGGACTGGTGGGTTCCTCGATCCAGGCGATGTCGAATTCGGCCAGCTGGCGCATCCAGTCGATCGCCGGGCCCACGTCCCAGCGCTGGTTCGCGTCCACCGCCATCGCGATGTCCGGGCCGATCGCCTCGCGCGCCAGGCGGCAGCGGCGGATGTCGTCCTGCACGTTGGCGCCGACCTTGAGCTTGATGGTGCGGAAGCCGTCGGCCACCGCTTCCTTGGCCAGGCGCACCAGCTTTTCGTCCGAGTAGCCGAGCCAGCCGGGCGAGGTGGTGTAGGCCGGATAGCCCTGTTCGATCAGCGTGGCGATGCGTTGCGCGCGCTGCGGTTGCGCCGCGCGCAGGATCGCCAGCGCTTCGTCGCGGGTGAGCGCGTCGGTGAGGTAGCGGAAGTCGATGGTGTCGACCAGCTGCTCGGGCGTGAGTTCGGCGATGTAGCGCCACAGCGGTTTTTTCGCCGCGCGCGCTGCCAGGTCCCAGGCGGCGTTGATCACCGCGCCGATCGCCATGTGCATCACGCCCTTTTCCGGGCCCAGCCAGCGCAGCTGCGAGTCGTTGGTGAGCCGGCGCGCGAACGCACCCAGATCGGCGATGACCTCGTCCACCGACAGGCCGACCACGTGCTCGGCCAGTGCGGCCACCGCGGCGGTCTGCACATCGTTGCCGCGGCCGATGGTGAACACCAGGCCGTAGCCGGCCAGGTCATCCGGCGCATCGGTGCGCAGCACAACATAGGCGGCCGAGTAATCCGGATCCGGATTCATCGCATCCGACCCATCGAGCTCGCGCGAGGTGGGAAAGCGGACGTCGTGGGTGTCGAGGGCGATGATGGTGCGCATGGAGGTCCTGGGCGATGGAAACGAAAATTAGAAGCGCGCGGAGTAAGACGGAAACGAAGCAGGACTCCAGAGCCTCTCTCCCACCGGGAGAGGGGCTTCGGGCTGCATCGTGCCGGATGTATTACGACTTGCCTTGGCCGCTATCTCTTTCCAATGCGGAAAAAGGTGCTGAGGAAAGAGGCCTCAAGCCGCATCGCGCGGATGCGCCACCACCGGCTGGCGCTGGCGACCCAGCCCTTCGATCTCCAGCTCCATCACGTCGCCCGGCTTCAGGTACACCGGCGGCTTCTGGCCCAGGCCCACGCCCGGCGGGGTGCCGGTGCTGATCACATCGCCCGGCATCAGCGTCATGTAGCGGCTGATGTGGCTGACCAGTTCGGCCACGCCGAACACCATCGTGCGGGTGCTGCCGTTCTGGTAGCGGTGGCCGTTGACGTCCAGCCACATCGACAGGTTCTGCGGGTCGGCGATTTCATCGCGGGTGACCAGCCACGGGCCGATCGGGCCGAAGGTGTCGGCGCTCTTGCCCTTGACCCACTGGCCGCCGTGTTCGAGCTGGAATTCGCGCTCGGACAGGTCGTTGATCACCGCGTAGCCGGCGACATGGTTCAGCGCCTCGTCCACCGAGACATCGCGCGCGACATCGCCGATCACCACGCCCAGTTCCACTTCCCAATCGCTCTTGACCGAGCCGCGCGGGATGATCACGGTGTCGTTCGGCCCGGTCACCGCGGTGGTGGCCTTCATGAACAGGATCGGCATCTTGGGCACGTCCATGCCCGATTCGGCGGCGTGGTCGGCGTAGTTCAAGCCCACGCAGATGAACTTGCCGATCTGCCCCACGGCGGCGCCATAGCGCAGCTCGCCTTCGAGCAGCGGCAGCGTGGCCACATCCAGCGCACGCAGTTTGTCCAGGCCGGCATTGGTGATGTGCTCGCCGGCCACATCGTCGATCACGCCGCTCAGATCGCGGATGCGGCCTTGGTCATCGATCAGGCCGGGACGTTCCTGGCCGGGGGCGCCAACGCGTACGAGTTTCATGCAGTCTTCCTTTGCAGGTGAGGAATGGAGCGGCCAGCAACGCTGGCGCGCGTGCATCGGGTGGGTAAGGACGGCGGGCGCAAACCGAGGCGGACGAGCGGGACGCATCGCATCTGGCAGTGGTGCGCGGCGCCGCGATCCATCGTCGTACTCAGTTCGACCAGCCGCCATCGATGATATGGGTCTGGCCGGTGGTGAACGACGATTCGTCCGAGGCCAGGTACACCACCAGCTGCGCGATTTCGCGCGGGTCGCCCAGGCGGCCCATCGGCTGGCGGTCGGTGAAGCTCTTCCACACGGCCTGTTCGTCGCCGCCCAGCGCCTTGACGCGCTGGCCCAGCGACGGCGTCTTGATGGTGCCGGGGCAGATTGCGTTGCAGCGCACGCCCTGGGCCACGTAATCGGCGGCAATGGCCTTGCTCAGGCCGATCACGGCCGCCTTGGTGACGCCGTAGACGAAGCGGTTCGGCACGCCCTTGATGCTGGAGGCCACCGAGGACATGTTGATGATGCTGCCGCGGCCGCGCTCGAGCATGCCCGGCAGCACCGCCTTGCAGGTGTAGTACATCGCATCGACGTTGATCGAGAACGAGCGGCGCCAAGCCGGCTCGTCGCAATCGAGGATGCTGCCCTGGTGCACGAAGCCGGCACAGTTGAACAACACATCGAACGGGCCGTGCGCGGCGACCAGGTCGGCAACCGCCGATGCATCGGTGACATCCAGTAGCTGGGTGGTGATGGCATCGGATTCGGCTGCCAGCGCCTGTAGGGCCGCGGCGTCGATATCGGTGGCGATCACCTGCGCACCGGCACGCGCGCAGGCCAGCGCGCTTTCGCGGCCGATGCCGGCGCCGGCGGCAGTGATCAGGCAGCGCTTGCCATGCAGGCGGTCGTTGGGAGTTGCAGGGATCGAGACAGTCATACCGAAGAGGTTCCGTGGGTGGGGGCCGCCGGCCGTGGCAGACGATAGAACGTGCGTGCGTTGTCGCCGAACACCGCTTTGGCATGGCCGTCGGCGTGTGTGGCAACCAGGTGCTGTGCGATCTCAAGCCACTGCGCATACTCGGCGCGCTGGGTCAGCACCGGCCAGTCGCTGCCCCACAGCATGCGCTGCGGGCCGAAGCGTGCGAACAGATGCGCGACATACGGCCCCAGCGCCTCCACGCCGGCGCCGCGCGCTGCTTCGGTGAGCAGGCCGGAGAGCTTGCAGTGCACGTTGGGATGCTGCGCCAGCGCGGCCATGCCGGCGGCCCAGGCGACGAATTCGCCCGCAGCGATCTGTGGCTTGCCGCCGTGATCGACGACCACGCGCAACTGCGGATGGCGCTTCAGGCGCGCCTGCAGTGCCGGCACATGCACGCTGCGGATCAGGGCGTCGAAGGCCAGGTCGTGCGCGAGCAGTGCGTCGAAGGCGGCATCCAGCGCGGGACTGGCCAGCCACTGCGCATCGGCGATGTCCTGCACCATCGGGCGCAGGCCCTTGAGCATGCCACTGCCTGCCTGCACCAGCGCATCGATGCGCGCGGCGGCATCGGGCGTGGCGAAATCGACCCAGCCCACCACGCCGGCAATGCGTGCATCGACGCGCGCCAGCTCGAACAGGTAGTGCGTTTCGGCCTCGGTCGCGGCGGCCTGCACCACCACCACGCCATCGATATCGGCAGCGTCCAGCGCCTGGCCGATATCGGCGGGGACGAAGTCGCGATACAGCGGCGCCAGTTCGGGCGTCAGCCAGTGGTAATCGCCACGGGCCAGCTGCCAGAAATGCAGATGCGCGTCGATGCGGCTCATGGCGTGGGCAGGTCCGCGTCGAGCAGGCCGTCATCGCGCAGGCGCTGCCACAGCGCAGGCGGAATCGATGCCTGCAGGCGCGTGGCGGCCGAGTGCACCTCGGCCACCGTCCGCATGCCGGCCACCACGGTGGTCACCGCCGGATGCGCCAGCGGGAACTGCAATGCGGCCGCGCCGATATCCACCCCGAACGCCGCGCAGGCTGCATACAGGCGCTGCGCATGCTGCAGGGTGGCGGCGTCGACCGGGGCGTAGTTGTAGGTCGCGCCGGGGCCGTGTGCGTCGCTGAGCAGGCCGGAGCTGTACGGGCCGGCCGACAGGATCGCCACGTTGCGCTGCTGCGCCTGCCCGAGCAGCGCGCGGGCGCCGTGCTGTTCCAGCAGCGTGTAGCGGCCGGCCAGCATCACGCAGTCGAGCGGAAAGCGTGGCAGCACCTCCAGCGCCACCTCCTGCTCGTTGACCCCCAGCCCGATCGCCCCGCAGGCACCGGCCGCCTTCAGCTCCGCCATCGCCGGCAAGGCCTCCTCCAAGGCCTGGCGCAGCACGTTGGCGTGGTTGTCGCCGTGGGTCAGCGCACCGATGTCGTGCAGCAGCAGCACGTCGATGTAGTCGGTGCCCAGGCGCTCCAGGCTGGAGGCAAACGCGCGCCGCACGCCGTCGGCGCTGTAGTCGAACTCGGCGCGCCGGCCCGCTACCGCAAAGCCGTCGCGCCCGGCGGTGGCCTGCGCGTCGTCGTGGATGCAGCGGCCGACCTTGGTCGACAGCGTGTAGGCGCTGCGCGGCACGCCGGCCAAACCACGGCCCAGGCGCGTCTCGCTCAGCCCGTAGCCGTAGTACGGCGCGGTGTCAAAGTGCCGGATGCCGGCCTGGTACGCAGCCGCCACCGCGGCCAGCGCCTGGCCATCATCGACCTCGGTGTACAGATTGCCGATCGGCGCGGCGCCAAACCCCAGTGCCGACAGCTGCACATCGGTGCCGCCCAGACGCTGCCGCGCAACGCTCACGCCGCACACTCCGCGCGCAGGGCGGTCGCGGGGCAGGTGCACACGGAATCTGGGAAGCAGGAGCTGGGCATCGCGACATCCACCAGCCGGCCGATGCCGGTCTGTTCGCATATGAATATCGCAATCATGAGTAAACAGATCACGCTGCAGTGCAGCATTGAGGGCCAAGGCCGATACGTGCGCCGTGCAGTGCCACGGTAGGCCGTCAGCCCGCCCCGCTCGCCAGCGTCGCACGACGTAGGACCCGGTCTGTATCGAAATCCTTGCCGCATGGCCTCGTGCGACGGGCGCAAGACAGGCACCAACGCTGCGCAAGCCACGTGCGGTTCAACCACAAGGCCTTCGTCGGCATCGGCGTTACGCCCGATACCATCAAGACCTACGAATACTCCGAAGAACTGGTGTGGGCACGCGCGCCCAATACGCACCGACGCATCCGCCTGCGTCTGAGCAACGAGGCGCATGTGGTGACCTTCGACTATTGCTTCGACGATGGCCGGCAGTGGATCCGCCACCCCACGCGCATGGAAATGTCCGGCTTTCACCACAACGTGTTCGGCGGCTTCCTGAGCCTGCAGCTCGGCATCTACGCTGCGCAGCAAGGCGCAGTGGTGTTGAGTGATTTCAGTTACCGCGCGCTGCGCTGAGCGCGGTCTGCAGCATCCAGCGATGCGGGTAAACGGCGGGGTCCGGGGGGACCCCGCCGTCAGACCTGGCGTGGCTAACAAAACGTAGCTGCACAGGCGTTTCGCTCGCTGCTCCTAGCCGCAGCAGTAGCAGACGTTGCCCTGTCCCAGGTCGCCGCCAAACTCCGGACACTCGGCTTTGCAGGCCCACGCACTACACGATTCGGTTTTCGGCTGTGCGTTATCCACCGCCATGACCTGGAACGTACCGAAACCGGTACTGGCCAGGAACGTGGCCGCCATCAACGCCGTCCGCAAAGTACCCCAACGCTTCTTCATGCATTACTCCTTCACCGTTGCCAAAGCCGCTGGCGCATCCGTGCGGCGCAACGCGGCGACCAGGTCCTGCACCTGCTCCGTGGTATCGAAGACGCCAAGACGGGAATGGCGCACGCGCCCCTGCCCATCGATGGCCATCAGCAGTGGCACGTTGCGCGCGCGAAACAGCATCAGTGCGCGACGATCGGTCAACGTGACCACCGGAAAATCGAAGCCATGCACATGCGCATAGCGCGCAGCCTGCGCCGCATCGCACTGGCATACGCCGAGCAACTGCGGACGGCCGGGCAGATTGGCCTGCAATTGCCTTGCCGCACGCAGCACGGTGGGTGCCGAACGCTGGCAATACGGGCAGGTGGTGGTGAAGAAGAACAGCACCTGCGCCTGTCCCTGCGGCACGCCGAGCAGATGGCGTTGGCCCTGGGTATCGGTGACCGCGATGCGCGGCACGTACATGCCGTCATACGGCGCGCTGATGCGGGTCTGCAACATCTGCTGCTGCGCACGCAGCTGCTTGTTCTGCCATGCAAGCACCGCGATTAATGCACAGGCAACCAGCAGCCCGATCCAGAGCCAGGGAAAACGTCGCGCCATGCCAGCTCCAGTAGCGTCATCAAGCCCGAGCCTTGCCCAGGCATGAGCTGATGGTCAATGGTGATATCGACAACTGCGATGTCGCGCGGTGCGGGGCTGTGGACGCGGTCACGCCCCGGCGCTTGGGCTTGCCAGTGCCGCGGCAGTCGGCACGGAGCGATTGCGCAACTGCGACGCTACAGGTGGAGCGATGCCACCGCGCCGCACCGGCGCGCGACGCATCCATCGCCGCCGTAATCGCGACCGGACCATGCGCGGCAGGCGCACGACATGCCACACGCATGCCATGCCGCAGCGTGGACATGCACGGCATCGATTGCCCATGGCGTACAGTCGCGTGCCCCATACACGCCAGGCCGCACGTTTCGATGCCTTCCTATCTTCCCCTGCTGGCGGTCGCCGCCTGCCTGTTGCTGCCGCTGCAAGACAGCCTCGCTGCTGCGCCCGATCGCAACGCGCCTGCCGCGGTTGTCTCAAGCTGCACGGCCGATGCGTACAGCAGCTGTCCGTCCTGGATGCCGTCGCAGCAGGAGATGCGCACGGTGCTTGCCGATTATTTCTGCGACGCCGCCGATCGCGGGCTGGTCCGGCCGCGCGTGACGCGCGTGGTGCGTGCGGAGACCTCGCAGGTCACCTGCGCTGCGCTGGGGCCGGAAACCAATTCCAATATCGCCTGTGGAGGCGATATGCAGTTCATTGGCCCGGACGGCCGCACCGATTTCCTCACCTTCAGCCCGACCATGCATCGTCAGGACGATGGGCGCTACGCGATCTATGAAGGCGAGGACGAAAACGGCAACGCGGTGTGGCACACGCCCTCGCCGCAACGCGCATCGAAGGTCTGCACCGGCCAGCCACTGCGCTGACGAGCGCACCGGAGCTGCCACCGGCAGCGTTTCCTGCGGCGGCGATCGGTCTGCGCTGACGGTGCGCGCAGCCGGTCGCTGCAGCGTGCTCAGTCGTCTTCGGGCGGCGGCAGCACGATGCCGTCGGCATCGATGGCGAGCTTGCCGGCCATCAGCACCGCCTGGGTGCGGTTGGTGACGCCGAGCTTGCGCAGGATCGCGGTGACATGCGCCTTGATGGTGGCCTCGGACACGCCCAGATCGTAGGCGATCTGCTTGTTGAGGCGCCCGGCGCCGAGCATCTGCAAAACGCGGAACTGTTGCGGGGTGAGATCGCGCAGGCGCTGGCCCACTTCGCGTTCTTCGCTGTCGGTCGGCGGCAGGTTCTGTGCCTCTGCCGGGATCCAGCGCTCGCCATCGAGCACCGTGGCCAGGGCGCGGCCGATGGTGTCCGAATCGGCGGACTTGGGAATGAACCCGAACGCGCCATGGTCGATCGCACGCCGCATCACCGTCGGCTCCTCGCGCGCCGACACCACCACCACCGGCAGCTGCGGATGCAGCGAGCGCATGTGCACTAACGCGCTGAATCCCTGCGCGCCCGGCATGTTGAGATCCATCAACAACAGGTCGGCATCCGGTTGCGCATCGGCCAGGGTGTACAGCGCATCCACCGTGTCGGCCTCGAACAACTGCACGCCCGGCATCACGCGCTGCACAGCCCCGCGCAAGGCCTCACGGAACAGGGGGTGGTCGTCGGCGATCAGCAGGGTGGTCATTGAGGGGCCGGGAATCAGGAATCGGGAGTGGGGAATCGGGAATTGCAAAGGCAACAGCGAAGGCAGCAAAGCAACAGCAACAGCAACAAGACGGCGATAGCGAGGCGGCGAAGTCAGTGTGACGGGTTGGGAGATCAAATCGACGTGGGCAGACATGGCCTGGGGACCGCTTCCACAAATCCCCATGCCGCCTATTCCCCACTGCTCAGGGAACCGCTTCGACGATTCCCCACTCCCGATTCCCCATTCCTGACGCGCGTCAGCGCGCCAACCGCTCGTTCACCAACGAATCCACCACCGACGGGTCGGCCAGGGTCGAGGTGTCGCCGAGTTGGTCGGGGGCGTTTTCGGCGATCTTGCGCAGGATGCGGCGCATGATCTTGCCCGAGCGGGTCTTGGGCAGGCCCGGTGCCCACTGCAGGTGATCGGGCGAGGCGATCGGGCCGATTTCCTTGCGCACCCAGGTCACCAGTTCCTTGTGCAGTTCCTCGCTCGGGGTTTCGCCGGCGATCAAGGTCACGTAGGCATAGATGCCCTGGCCCTTGACGTCGTGCGGGAAGCCGACCACCGCCGCTTCGGCGACCTTCGGGTGCGAGACCAGCGCGCTTTCCACTTCGGCGGTGCCGATGCGGTGGCCGGACACGTTGATCACGTCGTCCACGCGGCCGGTGATCCAGTAATAGCCATCGGCATCGCGGCGGCAACCGTCGCCGGTGAAGTAGCTGCCCGGATAGGTGCGGAAGTAGGTGTCGATGAAGCGCTGGTGGTCGCCGTACACCGAGCGCATCTGGCCCGGCCACGAATCCAGCAGCACCAGGTTGCCTTCGGTGGCGCCTTCCAGGACCTTGCCTTCGGCATCCACCAGTGCCGGCTGCACGCCGAAGAACGGCAGGGTGGCCGAGCCGGGCTTGAGATCGACCGCGCCGGCCAGCGGCGAGATCAGGATGCCGCCGGTTTCGGTCTGCCACCAGGTGTCCACGATCGGGCAGCGGCTGTCGCCGACCACCTCGTAGTACCAGCGCCAGGCTTCCGGATTGATCGGCTCGCCGACGCTGCCGAGCAGGCGCAGGCTCTTGCGCGAGGTCTTCTTGACCGGCTCCTCGCCATCGCGCATCAGCGCGCGGATCGCGGTGGGCGCGGTGTAGAAGATGCTGACCTTGTGCTTGTCGATCACTTCCCAGAAGCGCGACACGGTCGGATAGTTCGGCACGCCTTCGAACATCACCGCGGTGGCGCCGTTGGCGAGCGGGCCGTAGACGATGTAGCTGTGGCCGGTGACCCAGCCCACGTCGGCGGTGCACCAGTAGATGTCGTCCTCGCGCAGGTCGAACACCACTTCGTGCGTGTAGCTGGCAAACAGCAGGTAGCCGGCGGTGGTGTGCAGCACGCCCTTGGGCTTGCCGGTGGACCCGGAGGTGTAGAGGATGAACAACGGATCTTCCGCGTTCATGTGCTCGGGTTCGCACGCGGCCGGCTGGCCGTCGACCACATCATGGAACCAGCGATCGCGCGGTGCCTGCATCTCGACCGCACCACCGGTGTGACGCACGACGAGCACCGTTTCCACGGTGTTGGTGCCGGGCAGTTTCAGCGCCGCATCCACGTTGGCCTTGAGCGGAATCTTCTTGCCGCCGCGCAGGCCTTCGTCGGCGGTGATGATCAGCTTGCTCTGGCAATCGATCACGCGGTCGGCGATCGAATTGGCCGCAAACCCGCCGAACACCACCGAGTGCACCGCACCGATGCGTGCACAGGCGAGCATGGCCACGGCGGCATCGACGATCATCGGCAGGTAGATGGTGACCCGGTCGCCCTTCTTGATGCCCAGGTTGCGCAGCGCATTGCCGAGCTTGCAGACGCGCTCGTACAACTCGCGATAGGTAACCGGATAGGACTGCGCATCCGGGCTGTCGGGCTCGAACAACAGCGCGGTCTTGTCGCCGCGCGTGGCCAGCTGGCGGTCCAGGCAGTTGACGCTGGCATTGAGCTCGCCATCGCCGAACCAGCGGATATGGAAATCCTCCAGCGCGTAGCTGACGTCCTTCACCTGGGTGGGTTGCTTGAACCATTCCAGCCGCTGTGCGGCCTTGCCCCAGAATTGCTCGGGGTGTTCGATCGATTCGCGATACAGCGTTGCGTACTGCTCGCGCGTAATGCGCGCATTGGCGGCGAACGCGGGATCGACGGGATAAACCTCAGCCATGGCACCCTCACTTGCGATGAACTTGTCGGAAGAGGACGTTGCGGCTGCCCTCGGTAGACAATCAGTGTGCCGTATCCATTCTGTCCCGGCGTTCAACCGGGCCTTAGACCTTGGTCTTACCTGCCGCAGCCGGTGATCCGCAATCCGTTGCCGGCCCTGGTGCGACGATCGGTCACCTTGTGGAATGCTGCGCTGCAGCTACGACCAAAGGCGAATAGGCTGCAAAGCGCGGACTGCCTCACGCTCCGCACAGCATCGCCATCAAGCGCGAGGCCATATCGGGGAGAGGGGTCCATGACACACCGTACTGCACCGTTAGTGCGCCATCCGCTGGCGGCTGCCTTGTTGGTGGCGAGCATCCTGCCGGGCGTGGCGTTCGCGCAGACCGCCAAGGAAAAGGCGCTGGAAGCGCGCATCGCCGAGCTCGAGCGTCAGGTCCAGCTGCTGGTGTCTGCGCAACAACAGCAGCAGGGCCAGATCACGCAGACGCAGACCCAGGTGACCGAGGTGCGTGCCGCACAGGCGCAGGCACCTGCCGCGCCGGCGGTGCCGGCCGGCAAGCGGCCGATCCAGCTGACCAGCATCACACCCAATGCAGCGGCGGGGACGACGTTCCGCTACGGTGGTTTCATCAAGGCCGACTTCATGACCACCCGCACCTCCGACGGCGCATTGCCCGAAGGCGCGGTGGGGCGCTACCTGTACATCCCGACCCAGACGCCGGTCGGTGGCCAGGCCTCGAGCACCGACACCGACTTCCACGCCAAGTTCTCGCGCTTCAACCTGGGCGTGGACACGGTCACCGAAAACGGCGACAAGATCACCGGCTTCATCGAGCTGGATTTCTTCGGCAACGCGCTGGCCAACCAGGTCAACAATCTGTACGGCGGCACCCTGCGCCACGCCTACGTGAGCTGGAACAACTGGCTGGCCGGCCAGACCTGGTCCAACTTCATCGATTCCACGATCCTGCCCGAGGCGGCCGACATCGTCGGGCCGACCGACGGCGCGCTGTTCAGCCGCCAGACCCAGATCCGCTACACCCGCGGCGCCTTCAGCGTGTCGGCGGAAAATCCCGAGACACTGACCACGCCCTACCAGGGCGGCAACACCATCCTGGCCTCCGACCATGGCGCGATGCCGGACCTGACCGCGCGCTACAACTGGAAGGGCACCTGGGGCACGTTCGGCCTGTCGGCGATCGCGCGCCAGTACCGCACGCGTAGCGCGCTCACCAACGACACCGACTTCGGCGGCGCGATCGCCGGCGGCGGCCGCTGGATCATCAACGCCAACAACGATCTGCGTTACCAGCTCAGCTACGGCGAGGGCCTGGGGCGCTACCTGGGCCTGGGCAACGGCTCGGATGTGGAGATCGACATCGACGGCAACATCCAGACCGTCAGCACGATCGCCGGCTGGGTGGCCTGGCGCCACGACTACAACGCCAAGCTGCGCAGCACCATCATGTATTCGCGCGTGAACTACGACCACGACATCGCCAACACCGGCGCGCTCGCGAGCAAGTCGCAGCAGAGCATCCGCGCCAACGTGTTCTATTCGCCGCTGCCCAAGGTCGATGTGGGTGCGGAGCTGATGTACGGCCGCCGCGAAGCCGAGAACGGCGACAGCGGCGACATTTCGCGCCTGCAATTCACCACCAAGTACAGCTTCTAGTTTTTGCCACTGGCGGCCCGCTCCACTGCGGTGGAACGGGCAAGGCCACCGTCGTTTTACCAGCGCTCTACCAGGAGACAGACAATGACCGTCTCGAATGACGCACTGATCGCCAAGATCGATGCCAATCCGAAGTACCACGCACTCAAGCGCCAGCGCAATACGCTGGGCTGGACCCTCACCGTGCTGATGTTGCTGGCCTATTACGGCTACATCGGCCTGATCGCCTTCGACAAGGAATTCCTCGCCAAGCCGATGGGTGAAGGCGTGACCTCGATCGGCATCCCGATCGCGATCGGGGTGATGGTGTTCACCATCGCCATCACCGCCATCTACGTGCGCCGCGCCAACAACACTTACGACCAGCTGACCGCGCAGATCCTCGAGGACGCCCGCAAATGAGCAAGTATTCGCGTCTTCTCCTGATCCTGGCCGGGCTGCTGCCGGCCGGCATCGCGCTTGCCGCTGGCGGCGACATGGGCCAGGTCGACAAGCAGCCCACCAACTGGGTGGCGATCGGCATGTTCGCCTTCTTCGTGCTGGGCACCTTGTGGATCACCAAGTGGGCGGCGGCCAAGACCAAGTCGGCCTCCGACTTCTACACCGCCGGCGGCGGCATCACCGGCTTCCAGAACGGTCTGGCGATCGCCGGCGACTTCATGTCGGCGGCCTCGTTCCTGGGCATCACCGCGGCGGTGATGGCCAATGGCTACGACGGCCTGATCTATGCGATCGGCTTTCTGGTCGGCTGGCCGATCCTGACCTTCCTGATGGCCGAACGGCTGCGCAACCTCGGCAAGTACACCTTCGCCGACGTGGCCGGCTACCGCTTCGCGCCGACTGCCATCCGCAGCTTTGCCGCGTCGGGCACGCTGGTGGTGGTGCTGTTCTACCTGATCGCACAGATGGTCGGCGCCGGCGCGTTGATCAAGCTGCTGTTCGGGCTGGACTACTGGGTGGCGGTGACCCTGGTCGGCGTGCTGATGATGGTCTACGTGCTGTTCGGCGGCATGACCGCCACCACCTGGGTGCAGATCATCAAGGCGGTGCTGCTGTTGACCGGCGTGACCTTCATGGCCGTGGCGATCATGTGGCACTTCAACTTCAGCTTCGAGGCGCTGTTTGCCGAGGGCGTGCGGGTGAAGACGGCGATCGCGGCCAACGGCGGTGCATCGCCCGAGGACGCGGCCAAGGCGGGCCTGTCGATCATGGGGCCGGGCGGTTTCGTGAAGGACCCGATCTCGGCGATCTCCTTCGGCATGGCGCTGATGTTCGGCACCGCCGGCCTGCCGCATATCCTGATGCGCTTCTTCACCGTTCCCGATGCCAAGCAGGCGCGCAAGTCGGTGCTGTGGGCCACCACCTGGATCGGCTACTTCTACATCCTGATCTTCATCATCGGCTTCGGTGCGATCGCCCTGGTGCTGACCAACCCGCAGTTCGCCGATGTCACCACCGGCACCATCCACGGCGGCAAGGGCGCGGCCAACATGGCGGCGGTGCTGGTCGGCAACGCGGTCGGCGGCAATGTGTTTATGGGCTTCATCTCGGCGGTGGCCTTCGCCACCATCCTGGCGGTGGTCGCAGGCCTGACCCTGTCCGGTGCCTCGGCGGTGTCGCATGACCTGTATGCCACGGTGATCAAGAAGGGCAACCCGGCGCCGGGTTCGGAGCTGAAGGTCTCGCGCGCCACCACCCTGGTGCTGGGCGTGATCGCGGTGCTGCTGGGCATCGTGTTCGAGAAGCAGAACGTGGCCTTCATGGTGTCGCTGGCATTCGCCATCGCCGCCTCGGCCAACTTCCCGGTGCTGATCCTGTCCTTGTTGTGGAAGAACTGCACCACCCGCGGTGCGGTGGTCGGTGGCTTCCTGGGCCTGATCTCCTCGCTGGTGCTGACGGTGCTGTCGCCGTCGGTGTGGGTGGACACGCTGGGCAATGCAGCCGGCTCGGCGCCGTTCCCGTACACCTCGCCGGCGCTGTTCTCGATGACCATTGGCTTTGTCGGCATCTGGCTGTTCTCGATCCTGGATCACAGCCCGCAGGCCGCCAACGAACGTGCCGCGTTCAAGGCGCAGCAGATCCGTGCCGAAACCGGCCTGGGTGCCAGCGGCGCGTCGGGTCACTGACGTACAGTCACTGAGCAGTCGCAGAACGCCGGCCTAGTGCCGGCGTTCTGCGTTTTGGCCAAGGCTGGCAGCGTGCAGCGCCTGTGTTGCCACGTCCCTACGATCGTCTTCTGACGCGAAGGGCGGGGGGGGTTATCGGTCGACCGCGCGCACCGCGCCGGTGCCGGCAGCGATCCAGCATCGTGACGACCCGTGCGCAACGCCCCGTCAGACCTCGGTGCGCTGGCGTCCGACGCGCTGCGCGCGCATGCACGACAGCGCTGCGTCCTCGCGTGGCATCGATGCGATCGCATCGTCCGCTTCGTTTTGCACGCAATGCCTGCGCGATCGCGAACAACCGCAACACCAGCGAAGAAATTAAGTCATCTAGGGTGACTAAATTGGCGTACAAGCCGAACGCTGATCACGCACGGCTTGGCCTCACCCCCGGTATCGACCGGCTGGCGAGTGCGCTGCAAGCGAGTCCGCCGATTGCGTCGACCTGTCGGCCCTCGTCCATCCCTGCCCTTGCTGCACCTACGAACCGGGACACAGAGACCATGCCGACCACCCTCGTTCCACATCCCCTGGCCCGTGCCTGCCGCCTGCTCGGCGCGCTGGCCGTGCTGGCGGCCATGCCGCAACTTGCTGCGGCATCCTGTGGCAATACTGCCAACAAGATGGCGGAGATCCTCAACGACAAGTTCACCGCCGATACCCTGGTGCTGGCCCATCGCGGCCTGTGGGGCAAATACTCGGGCGATCCAGCGATTCCGGAAAACTCCAGCCGCGCCGTGCTCAATGCCGACGTGCAGTGCATGGACGGCGTCGAGCTGGACGTCAAGGTGACCCAGGACGGCATGCCGGTGCTGAGCCACGACTTCAATCTTGGGCGCACCACCGACGTGTACACCGTCGTCGGGGGTGCCAAGTACAACCCGAGAACCAACCAGGGCGCCAACCCGCTGGTCAGCAGCCTGTCGTTGGCCAACATCAAGCGACTGCACCTGCTCACGCCGGACCGTGGCACCGTCACCGGGTGGGAGATGTACAGCCTGGACGAGTTGTTTGCGTACTGGAAGCGCAACAACATGCAGCTGCCGCTGATCTTCGACGTCAAGTCGGCCGATGGCGTGCGCGCGGTACACACCGCTGCCCTGAAGGCGTTTCCCGATCATCCCGAGCAGGTCGTGGCGATGAAGGTCAACGCCACCTTGTTCCCGCACCCGGCCGCCTTTGTCGGCAACTCCCGGTATGTGCATGCCATCCCGGTCTACACCACCAACATGCTGGCGAAGATCGATGTGCCGGCCAGTCGCGTCGAATGGCAGCGCTATGCCCACACGCTGGAAATCAACGTCAAGCAGGACGATGGCCTGTTGCAGGGCCAGAAGAACGCAGCGCGTGCCGAGGGCAAGCGCATTGCCATCTTCCAGGCCATTCCCGATGGCCCGGGTGCCGGCGAGTTCATCAGCAACAACGGTTCGTGCTGCTACCGATTGTCGCAACTGTATTCCTCGTACCAGGGCAAATCCGATACCGCAGACCACCGCGGCGACATCGATTTCCTGATGTCGCAGCGGTTCGGGCTGATTACCACCGACGACCCGAAGTCGACCATGCGCACGCTGAAGATCAACGGGCGGCGCATTTCGCATTACGCCCCGTAACGCCTTGACGGCATCCGGTGCGGCCGAGGTTGCCGCACCGGATGGCTGGCAAGCGTCAATCGCCGCTGTCTCGGAGGGAGATGTCATGTCCAGGTCATTCAACGTTTCTGTGGGTCCTGCACGCGCGAGGCGCTGCGTCTTGCTGCTGCTCGCTGCCTGCATGATCACGCAGGCTGCCATTGCGTCGCCGGCAGACCCAGATGCGGGCAAAGAGGCTGCGCCAGCGGAACAGGCACGCCGCGACAATGCGGACAGCGCCGCTGCGTCCATCGAACGCGCGGTCCTGGCCGAACACGCAAGGCGCCAAGGCCTTGCCGATGATCCGCAAACCGCGGCCCTGCTGCGCGAGGCTGCCGACACCGTGCTCGCGCAGGCCGAGCGCGACCATCTGCTGCAGAGCGTGACGGTGTCGCAGGCCGCTATCGCAAGGCGCTTTGCCGAACGGCCGGGCGACTTCGACGAATTCCGGCTCAGCCATGTCTTCATCGCCGAACAGCCGGAGTCGGCGCCGCGGCGCAGTCATCCATTGAGTCAGGCGCAGGCCCTGGAGCGTGCGCAGATGCTGCGCCGTCGTATCGCGCGTGGAGGCGATTTCGCCCGACTGGCCGCCGAGGAATCCGACGATGGTGCCACTGCCGCCGACGGGGGACAGCTGTCGTCGATGTTCGGCCTGTACCTGGACACGCCTTTCGCGGCGCCGGTGCGTGCGCTGGCCGTGGGCGAAGTGTCCGGCCCCGTGCGCGGCCCCGGCGGGTATCACCTGATCCGCCTGGAGGAAAAGCACACCGCCACCCTCGACACCGTGGGCGGGATGATCGAAGCGCAGCTGCGCGAAGAACTGCGCGATCGCGCCATCGCCCAGCTGGTGCGGGACCGTTCTGCGCAAGCGGCGGGTCTGGCGTCCTCGGAGCAGAGCCAGCGCAGCGCCGAAGCGGATGCACCGCGGATCCGGCAATGAGCGGGAGCGGCGCGCCGTTCCGATGGCTGCTCCTCATGCCGCAGGCGCTGGCCTTGTCAGCCTGTGGTACCGGAGTGGGGCAGGACTTCCAGGCTGAAGCGACGCCGCAGGCCAGCGCTGCAGGAACGGAGCGCAGCAGCGCCGCTGCCGCGCCGGGCGCGCTTGCCGCGGCGTCGTATGCGCGCGCGCAGGCCTATCGCCGCTGCGCCATGCTTGCCGAAGCGCCGCCGGCGCCGTCCGTTGGCGATGCGGACCCGGCGGAGCCTGGCGCGCGCGCGGCGGTGTCGCAACGCGCACGCGACCATGCTGCCCAGCTGAAGGCGTGCCAGCACGTGGGCGAAGGCGAGTACGCGCAGGTGGACCAACTGCTGCGTCAGGCCGCCGCCAGCGGCAATACCGACGCGCAGCTGGAATTGCTGCGTCGACGCGCCGGCCTGCTGCTGGAGCGCCAACCCGCGATCGCCGAAGACGGCAGCCCGCAACCGCTCTCCCGGTCCGATCGTGCCGAGGCCGAGCAGGTGCTGGCCGACCTGGAGACGATGGCGATGCAGGGCAACCGGGCGGCGATGCCGGTGCTGGATCAGTTCGTGTCCTCGCCGCTGCTGGCGAGCGCCGAGCCGCTGTACGGCGATGCCTGGCGACTGGTGGCCCAGCAGCCGTTCGGACATCCGTTGCCGCCTGCCGCCCCGCTGCGCGGCGAGGAGATGTTCGAGGAGATGGATGCCGCCACCGAGCAGCAGGTGGTGATGCTTGCACGGGAGCTGCATGCCAGCTGCTGCGCGCGCTGACGCAGCCTCCGCGCCGGGCAGGCTGCCGTAGCGCCAGCGACAGGGCGAAGCGCACGGCGTGCACGGCAGGCGGCGTCGCTGCCGGCGCGCGCACTAACGGAAGTAGCGCGCCTTCAGCGGCAGCGTGGCTGCCCCGATCGCGCAGGCGTCGGCCGGTGCCTCGGCCGGCATCAGTGCGGGCATCGGCCTGGCCTGGCCGCGGCGCGGCAGGTTGTCGATCTGCACGGCGGCGATCAGGCGCCGGGCCAGGTCGGCCGGCAGGCGGCCGCCGAACACGATCGCTTCCGGGTCGCACACCGCAGTGATCGCCGAGACGATCAACGACACCCCCGGCGCACTGCGCGCGATCCAGCGTTCGATCGCCGGCCAGCGCGGGTCGTAGGCGGCCAGCAGGCTGCGTACATCGGCAAACACCACGCCGTCGGCAGCCAGCAGTTCGCGCAGCAATTCCAGCGTGGCGCGTTCGAGCTTCTGCGCCGGCAGCATGCCGGCGAATTCACCGGCATTGCCGCGCGCACCGCGCATAACCTGGCCATCGATGACCAGGCCACCACCGAACCCGTAGCTGAGATAGAGATAGGCAAAATCGCGGTGGCGACGGCCCACGCCCAGCATCGCTTCGCCGGCGGCGGCCACGCTGCCGTCGTTGTCCATCCACACCGGCTGCGCGCAGGCCTGCGCCAGCCAGGGCGCCAACGCGAACTCGCCAAGCGCACGCAGCGGTTCGGGCGGATTGATGCGCCCGTCCTCCCCGGTGAAAAACCCGCTCATCGCCAGCCCGATGCCCAGCCGCGGCCCAGCCGCGTGCTCCAGGCCTGCCAGCAGCGCCGCATCGCCGGCCTGCAGCTGCAGCAACACCGCATCCGCACTGCGTGCGTCCAGCGGCAGCTCGCTGACCGCCAGCACCTGGCCGGTGAAATCCACCAGCGCCAGGGTCAGCGCATCGGTGGCGATGGACACGCCCAGGGTGTGGCCGTGCGCCGGATTCAACGACACCGCCACCCCCGGCTTGCCGCGCCCGGCACGTGCCACGCCGCTGCCCATGTGGACCATGCCGCGCGCCTGCAGGCCTTCGATCAGGCGCACCGCGGTCTGCACGGTCAGCCCGGTGCCGCGGCTGAGATCGGCGCGGGTGAGCACGCCGGCCAGGCGCAGGCGGTCGAGCATGTCGCGCTCATTGCGGCTCAGGACGGGGAAATGCGGCGAATGCGGCGGCAATGCGACAGCAGCAGTGGACGGCATGGCGAGCGGTGGCACGGGGGACGCGCCAGTCTACCCGCTTCGGCTGAAATAATTAATTCACAGTAAGTTATTAAATTCGCGGTCTCTGCCATCTGCGGTCATCCCATGTCACGTTTGCGTACCCGCCCATGTCCCCGCCTCGGCCTGCTGGCCCTGTGCATGAACGCCAGCCTGGGCGCCCATGCCGCTGCGCCGGCCAGCGACATCACCCCGGTGCAGCTGGACGCGGTGCAGGTCTCCGGCCAGCACCTGTCGATCCGCCAGGCGATCGGCGCCAAGCGCGAGGCCGCCGTGGTGTCCGACGGCGTGGCCGCCGACGATATCGGCTCGATCCCCGACTTCGGCCTGGGCGAGGCCCTGCAGCGGGTGCCGGGTGTGTCGATGGTGGTCAACAACGGCCGCGGCGAGGCGCAGTTCATGAGCCTGCGCGGCTTCAACCCCGACTACAACAACGTGCTGATCGACGGGGTGGCGCTGCCGTCCACCGAAACCAGCCGGCGCGTGCAATCGCTGGACGTGATCCCCGCCTCGCTGGCGCAGCAGGTGGACATCTACAAGAGCTTCAACGCCGACATGGACAGCAATGCCATCGGCGGCATCGCCGCGCTGCGCACGCGCAGCGCCTTCGATCACGACGGCCGCTTTGCCACCGTGCGCGCCAACCTGGCCGACTGGGAAAACCGCCGGCAGCTGCAGGGCAGCACCCCATCGGGCCAGGTGCAGGGCAGTTTCAGCGACACCTTCGGGCCGGACCAGCGCTTCGGCGTGGTGCTGTCTGCCGATTACTTCCGGCGCGATTCGGCGTCGTTGAATACCGCCATCGACAGCTACAGCTATTACGCCAACGGTGTACGACAGACCCTCACGCCCGGTCTGGATCCGGACGGCCTGGCAATCGCACCGGACCGCTTTCGCCCGCTCAGCTACGACAACCTGCGCCAGCGTCGCAGCGTGTTCGGCAAGCTCGAATACGACGACGGCCAGGACGTGAGGCTGGCCTTCAGCGCCGGCACCTTCGAGCACGGCAACGACGAGCAGCGGCGCTCGCAGTGGATCAACCGCGTCGGCAATGCCACGATCACCGACGCCCGCAACGGCCGCTACGCGCAGGGCAGCGCGCAGGTGGATGCCAACCATTTCGACCAGACCCGCACGCTGCGCTACGCGCAACTGGGCGGCAGCTTCCGGCTCAATCCGGAAGGTCATGTAGACGCATTGCTCAACCGCGCCACCGGCAAGTACCGGCAGGACACCCGCGAGGATGTGTTCAGCGCCGCCGCCGCCCCGCGGCTGGGCTTTGCGTATGCGCTCGGCGACGACACGCGCCCGCGCATCGCCCCGGTCGACCCGGGGTACTACGGCAATGCGGCCAACTACACCCAGCAGTATTTCTTGACCCGCGTGGAAAAGAGCAGCACCGACACGACGACGTTCAAGCTGGACTACAGCCAGAACGCCGATGCCGATGCGCGCGGCTGGGGCATTCGTGGTGGCCTGCAGTACCGCGACCTGCAGCAGCGCTACAACCTGGATGAAGTCCGCCGCAATCCGGCCGGCCGCGTGAGCCTGGCGACGATCGGCACCGACGATGCGCGCATCTGCCCCTACGCCGAAGTCGGCTGCCTGTTGTTGATCGACCCGGCCAGGGTCGCCGCCTTCGCTGCCGCCTCGCCAGGCGCCTACGTGCCGGCCAGCACCAATGCCCGCAACAGCGCGATCAGCGATTTCGGCATCGACGAGCGCAGTGGCGCCGCCTATGTCATGGGCACCTGGCATGGCGAGCGCACGCTGGCCACGGTCGGCCTGCGCAACGAATACCTGCAGCGCGCCGTACGTAGCGCGGTGCCGCAGCCCTTGAACAGCACCAGCAACTACGTGCAGCAATCGGCCGACAGCGACCGCCGCTTCCTGCTGCCTTCGGCGAACCTGGCCTGGGACATCACCCCGGCAGTGAAACTGCGCGTGGCCGGCAGCCGCACCATCGGTCTGCCCACCTACGCCGACATCGGCCAGAACAGCAGCCCGGTGGTCGATGCCACCGGCTTGACCATCACTCGCAGCATCGCCAACCCGCTGCTAAGCCCCCGTCGCGCCGACAACCTGGACCTGTCGCTGGAATGGTACCCGGACCGCGATTCGCAGCTGTCGCTGGCGCTGTTCCACAAGCGCATCGGCGATGAAATCGTGCGCCTGACCAGCACCGATACCCAGCGCGACCCCGGCGGCCTGGTCGGCAGCTATCAGGTCACCACCACCCAGGCGATCAACACCGGTGCTGCGCAGGTGCAAGGCATCGAATTGACCGCCATCGACACACGCTTCGATTTCCTGCCCGGCGCCTGGTCCAACCTGGGCGCGATGTTCAACGCGACCCTGCTCGACCCGCGTACCGCCGATGTGCAGATGGCCGATGGCACGCGCCGCGCGCTGCCCGGCCTGATGGAATCGCCCAGGCGCAGCGCCAATGCCTCGCTGCTGTACGACATCGGCCGGTTCAGTGCGCGCGTCAGCGCCAACTACACCGGCCAGCAGCTGCTTTCGGCCGCCACCGACAACCGCGTCAACGACCGCTATTACGACCCGATCACCAGTTACGACGCGCAGCTGGCCTGGAACTTCAGCAAGCAACTGCGCCTGACCGTGCAGGGCCGCAATCTCGCCAACGCGCGGCTGACGCGGGTGATCGGTGCCGACCGACAACTGATGCGCGAGCAGCTCGACAACGGCCGCGCCTATTACCTGGGAGTGGACTATGCGTTCTGATCGCCGCAGCGCATCGGCGCCATTGCTGGCAGTGCTGGCAGTGCTGGCAACACTGGCCGGCAGCGCCAGTGCCGACGATGCCGCAACTCCATCGGCAGCCACGCCCTTCGTGCCGATGGAGACCCTCGTCAGCGGCGACTGCTGGGGCCAATGGCCGGACGATGTGCTGGCGGCGGCGAGCCACTGCAAACCGGCCGAACACAATCGCATCGCCTTGCAGGTACCAGACGATGCCGATGGCCCGGCACGCGTCGGCATCGATGCCAGTGCCTGCCGCGGCGCGCGCTGCGCCGGCCTGGCGCAGGTGCTGCAGGCCGCGCCCACCCAACGGCTGCTGCTGCGCACGCCACCTGCACGCATCGACGCGGTGCTGGCCGCCTTGGATCAGGCCCATGCACGCGAACGCGTCAGCATCGAACCGCTGGTGCAGCCAGTGCCGGCGCCTGGCGCGCCGATCACGCTGGCGCCGGGCGTGCGCTACTGGCGGCAGGCCATGCGCGCACCGCAACCGGTGATGCTGCATATCGCCGAGATCGATCTTGCCACCCCCGGGCTGCAACTGGTCGGCACCCCTGGCGAGCGCAGCGGGGGCGGCGAGTTTTTGGCCAAGCCGACCACCGCGTTCGTGCGCGACCGCGGCCTGGCGCTGGCGATCAATGCCGATTACTTCCTGCCGTTCGAGGGCGGGCAGTTGTTCGACAAGGCGTTCGTGCCCGCGGCAGGGCAGGGCGTCACTGCCGAAGGCCTGGCGATCGACGCGGGGCATCTTGATTCGGCCGCCGCCACCAGCGATGCACGCGTCAATGCGGCGTTGTGCGTGAGCGCGCGCAATGCGGTCAGCATCGTGCATGGCAGCTGCCCGCCGGGCACCCGCCTGGGGGTGGGGGCCGGCCCACTGCTGCTGCGCGACGGCAAGCGCCAGCGGCGCGAGGCCAGCCGCGCCCAGTACTACGACGGCCCCGAGCCGCGCAGCGCGCTGGGACTGGATCGCGCGCGCAGGACGCTGTGGATGGTGGTCGCCGACGGCCGCCAGCCGGGCTATAGCGCCGGCATCACCCTGGACGCGCTGACCACGGTGCTGCAGCAGCTTGGCGCCACGTCCGCCATCAACCTGGACGGCGGCGGCTCCAGCACCCTGGCCGCGCGGGTGGATGGGCGCGTGCGCGCACTCAATCGCCCCATTCACACCGGCATCCCGGGGCGCGAACGCCCGGTCGCCAACCAGCTCGGGGTACGCATCGCGCCACGGCCCTGAGCGCACGCGGGCGGCGCGGTACCATTGGCGGTTTGAACCACGGTCCGCGCCATGAAGATTGCCTCCTGGAACGTCAACTCGCTCAACGTGCGCCTGCCGCACCTGCAACAGTGGCTGGCGGACTTCGCGCCGGACGTCGTGGGCATCCAGGAAACCAAGCTGGAAGACCACAAATTCCCGGACGCGGCCCTGGCCGCGCTGGGCTACCGCAGCGTGTTCTGCGGGCAGAAGACCTACAACGGCGTGGCGATCCTGTCGCGCTCGCCGGCGCTGGAGGTGCAGATGGGCATCCCCGGCTTCGATGACGTGCAGCAGCGTGTGATCGCCGCCACCGTCGATGGCGTGCGCATCATCAATCTGTATGTGGTCAACGGCCAGGATGTGGGCACCGACAAGTACGCCTACAAGCTGCGCTGGCTTGAGGCGGTGCACGACTGGATCGCGCAGGAACTGCAACGCCACCGGCAGCTGGTGGTGCTGGGCGACTTCAACATCGCCCCGGATGCGCGCGACGTCTACGCGCCGGAAGTGTGGAGCGACAACCACATCCTCACCTCCACCGCCGAGCGCGGCGCCCTCAACAAGCTGCTGGCGCTGGGCCTGCACGATGCGTTTCGCCAGCATCACGACGATGCCGGCCATTTCAGCTGGTGGGATTACCGCCAGGCCGCCTACCGCCGCAACCTGGGGCTGCGCATCGACCTGACCCTGGTGTCGGATGCGTTGCGCGCCCGCGCGGTGGAAGCGGGCATCGATCGCGAACCACGCACCTGGGAGCGCCCCAGCGACCACGCGCCGGCCTGGGTGCGGCTTGCCGAGGCCAGCGCATGAGCGAGCGGCATCTGCGGCGTAGCACGCACAAGGTTGGCGAGGTCACGCTCGGGGCGGTGCACCGGCTGAGCTGTCACTGCGGCGCGGTGCAGATCGATCTGGACCTGCCGCACGGGCTGCTCGATCCGCGCCGTTGCGATTGTTCGATGTGCCGCCGCCGCGGCGCCATCGTCGCCTCGGTCACGCTCGATGGCCTGCATGTGTTGCAGGGCGAAGACGTGCTGCGGCTGTATCAGTTCAACACGCATACCGCGGCGCATTATTTCTGCGGCGTGTGCGGTATCTATACGCATCACCGGCGGCGCTCCAACCCCAACGAATACGGCTATAACGTCGGTTGCCTGGAAGGCGTCAATCCGTATGCGCTGAACATCACCGTGCCGGTGGAAGACGGGGTTCACCATCCGGCCGATCGGGTTGCGGTCGATGGCTGAAACGGCAACGCCCGGGCAAGCCCGGGCGTTGGGTTCTGCAGCATTGCGTGTACGCCGTTTAACGCACGCGGCCACGTGTAAACAGGTTGACGATTGCCAGCAGAATTACCGCACCCACCAGCGACCACACGAAGGTCCACAAGGTGATGGCCTGATTGATACCGCCACCGAACAGGAAACCGGCAATCAGCGCGCCGACGATGCCGACCACGATATTGAGGATGATGCCTTGCTGCGCATCGCGACGCATGATGATGCTGGCCAGCCAACCCACGATGCCGCCGACGATCAACCAGATGATGATGCCCATGTTGCCGAACTCCTCATTCGATTGCACCGGAAGTAGTGCATGGGCGCCATTCAACGCAGACAGGCGTGAAGTGACTGTCGAGCGCGATCACACGCCGATGCGAGCGTTGTGCTTGGTGCATGCAGCGTGACAGCGTACGCGAGCTGGCACATCGGACCGGTGCAACTGTGGCTGCGTCCGCACCGGCATGGCGAGCGCGGCGAGCCCCAGGCGCGCGAGTTGCTGGGCCAGGCGCTGGCGTTGGAACCTGCCCGGGTACCGCTGCTGCGTGACGCGCGCGGGCGCCCTTCGCTGCAACCGGCCTTGCCCGATTGGGACGCCGGCTGGAGCCATAGTGGCGATTATCTGTTGGTCGGCCTGGGCAACCGCGTGCGGCTGGGCGTGGACCTGGAACGCATCCGCGCGCGCCCGCGGCTGCTGGAGATCGCGCAGCGATTCTTCCATGCCGACGAAATCGCACTGCTGGCCGGGCTGGAGCCGGACGCGCAGCAGGCGCTGTTTTTCCGCCTGTGGTGTGCCAAGGAAGCGCTGCTCAAGGCGTACGGGCATGGTCTGTCGTTCGGCCTGCATCGGCTCGCCTACGCGGTGGCACCCGACGGCGCATTGCAGTTGCAATGGTGCGACCCGGCGCTGGGCCAGGCCGCACACTGGCGGTTGCACGAGTGGTGGGCCGCCCCCGACTGCCGCGCCGCACTGGCGTTCCATCCATTGCCCGCCGACTAGGCGCGGCGATCAGCGCACTGCATCTTTGCACCGCAGCGCCAGCGCGTTGTCTTGATCGGGCTGCAGCGCGTGCAGGCCGTGGATCTGTGCCGTGGCGGCCCGACCACTGTCTCAGGCAGGTTCCGGCCACGCCGCGGCATGCGGCAGGATCGGCTGACGGAACTGCGCCACCCCGTCCAGATCGCGCAAGGTCACCGTCAGCACGCCGGTGCGTGCATCGATCTCCACTTCGCCAAAGAATTGAAATCCTGCCAGCGGCGACAGGTTCGGCGCCGGCGGGGCTTTCTGGAAGATCACTGTCGGCCCGAACGTGGCATCGAGTGCATTCGGGCCGAAGCTGCCCGCATTGAGCGGGCCGGCCACGAATTCCCAGAACGGCTCGAACTGCTGGAACGCCGCGCGGTCCGGGTGGTAGTAATGCGCCGCGCAATAATGCACATCGGCGGTCAGCCACAGCGTGTTGCGAATGCGCGCTGTGCTGATGAAACGCAGCAGCGTGGCGATCTCCTGTTCGCGCCCACGCGGCACGCCCGGATCGCCGTTGGCGATCGCCTCCCAGCGCGCGCGGCCCGCTGCGTCCTGCCCATCGGGGACCTGCAGGCCGATCGGCATGTCGGCGGCGATCACCTTCCATTGCGCGCGTGAACCGGCCAGTTCGCGCTGCAGCCAGGCCAGTTGCTGTGTACCGAGAAATGCCGCGTCCGCGCCCGGCTGCGGTTGCAGGTTGTCGCTGTTGGCGCCGCGATAGCTGCGCATGTCCAGCACGAACACATCCAGCAGCGGGCCGTAACCGATCTTGCGGTAGATGCGACCGTCGCCATCGGCACGCACGCCGCGCATCGGGGCGTATTCCAGGAATGCCTGGCGCGCACGACCGGCCAGCACCCCGATATCGCGCACCTGATAGCGCGCGTCCAGCTGCTTGCCGGGCGACCAGTTGTTGGTGGTTTCGTGATCGTCCCACTGCCAGAGTTGTGCGACCTCGGCATTGAAGCGGCGCACATGCTCATCGAGCAGGTTGTAGCGGTAATTGCCGCGGAATTCGTCCAGCGTTTCGGCCACCTTGCTCTTGGCCGCGGTGGTGAGGTTGCGCCAGCGCCTGCCTTCTTCGACGACCAGCTCGGCTGGGACGGGGCCGTCGGCATAGATGGTGTCGCCGCTGTGCAGGAAGAAGTCCGGGTTGCGCTCGCGCATCGCGCTGTAGATGCGCATGCCGCCGATGTCCGGATTGATGCCGAAGCCCTGGCCGACGGTGTCGCCGCTCCAGACAAAGCGCACATCGCCACGTGCCTGCGGCGCACTGCGCAGATGGCCATGCACCGGCGCGCTCGAGGCGCCGTTGTCGGCATCTTCGAAACGCACCCGGTAGAAGATGTCCTGATCGCGCGGCAACGCGCCCAGATCCACCCGCGCAGTGAAATCGTGCGCCGGCAAGGCCACCGGCCCATCCACACGACGCGCCTGCCGCAGGCTCGGGCGCGTATCCCATTCTACCCGTAGCCGCGCCGGCCGGTCGCAGCGGCTCCACAGCATGGCCCGGCCATCCACGACATCGCCGCTCTGCACCCCATCGGTGATCAGCGGCCGCCCGGACGGCGCAGCCAGGCTGCGCGTGGACCAAGCGGCAGTGGCCGGCAGCAACAAACCGGCACCCAAACCTTGCAAGACGCGGCGGCGGGCGGGATCGGCGGTGGGCATGGCATCCTCGATGCGTCTGGCAGCGGGCATCCAGATATAGCGCCGCTGTCTTACCGGGGCGTGTCCATGGCGCTGCATGACGCAGCAGGCCAGGCGGCGATGGAGGCCGTCACCTCGTTGCGCAGCACGCAGGTGATGGGGTGCGTGACAAGAGCGCGGAATGGCCGTTCACGCGTGCTGCCGCTGTCGTGGAAGCTCGGCGCAGGGATGCCGTGGCGGATGGGGGGCGCATGCCGTTGCCATGCTCCGCAGCACACCGCAGGCTCATGCCTCCACTGCGCCGGCCTTGCCGTCTTCGACCACGAAGCGTTTCAACGTCGAGACCGTGGCATCGCGGTCGCGGCGGTCGGAGATGCCTTGCAGGCGGGTTTCCATCCGCCCCGGCGTCAGCGTCACCGAGACATAGCCGCGGGTTTGGCCTTCGGCGTAGTGCACATGCGGGTTGAGCGCCATGGTGGCGTGCAGTTCGGCGTTGCTCTGGCCGTCGGACGTGATCGAGGTGCCGACGAATTCGGTGGCCAGCGTCGCCGAGTCCGGGTCGGCCGGATCTTTCTTCAGGTCGTTCACCCAGTACGAGTGGATGTCGCCGCCCCAGAACACCGGATTGCGCAGCCGCGTGGTGGCGATTGCGTCGAGCATGCGGGTGCGCGTGGCCGGGTAGCCGTCCCAGCCGTCGGTCCAGTGGCCGAATACGCCGTCGCGGCCATGCTGGTTCAGCGGTGCCACCAGCAGATCCTGCGCGATCACGTTCCAGCGCGCGGGCGATCGTGCGAAGGCGCCATGCAGCCAGCGCTCCTGTTCCCAGCCCAGCATGCTGCGGCGTGGGTCGGTGCGTTCGCGGCAGCTGGCGTCCACCACGTGGCCGCCGCGCCAGCCGTTGGCCTGCGGGCAGGGTTGTTCGCTGCGGTACTGGCGCCCATCGAGCACGTAGAAGCGCGCCAGCTGGCCGTAGTCCAGCGCCCGGTAGATGCGCATGTTGGCGCCATGCGGGCGGCTGGCTGCGCGCAGCGGAAAGTGTTCGTAAAAGGCGCGGTAGGCGGCCGCGCGTCGGGCCAGGAAGCTGTCGACCGCAATCGAAGGGTCCTGCGACCAGCGATTGGCGTAATCGTTCTGCACCTCGTGGTCGTCCCAGGTCGCCACGCAGGCGCTGCCGGCGTGCAGCGCCTGCAGGTCGGGGTCGGTGCGGTACAGCGCGTAGCGGTTGCGGTAGCCGGCCAGATCCAGGCACTCGCCGCTGCCGTGCGGGCGCACGATCTTCTTCGCCGCCTCGCCGCGGTTGCTGTATTCGTAGATGTAATCGCCGAGGAAGAACACCAGGTCCGGCTGTTCGGCGGCCAGGTGGCGGTAGGCGCTGAAATAGCCCTGCTCCCAGTGCGAACACGATACAAAGCCCAGTCGCGCCGCATCCGGCAACTGGTGCGGCGCCGGCAAGGTGCGCGCGCTGCCGACGGGGCTACGCGCGCCCAGCGCCTGGAAGCAGTACCAGTACGGGCGATCGGCGGCCAGGCCGGCCAGCTCCACATGCACCGCATGGCCCCAGGCCGGGCTGGCGACGGTCTGCCCCTGGCGCACGATGCGGCGCATGCCCGGGTCGCTGGCCACCTGCCAGCGCACCTGCACCGGGGCGCTCAATCCACCGCGTCCATCCGGCTCCAGCGGGCGCGGCGCCAGCCGCGTCCAGATGACGAAGCCGTCGGCCAAAGGGTCGCCGGCGGCCACGCCCAGGGTGAACGGGTCCGGGCTGCCGCCGGCACGTGCGAACGGGCTGAGCAGTCCGGTGGCCGCCAGCCCGGCGCCAGCGATGAGAAGACGGCGCCGGTCGTGATCCACGGCGGCAGGGGCGTCGCCGGGGCCGGGCAGGGGCGATGCGGAGGATGGGGCGATCAAGGACATGGACACAACACGCAATCAGGCGGACGCGACCATGGTGCGACGGGCGGATGTCCGTTCGATGGCAGCGGCACTGCCGTGGCTGACGGCGCAGGCTCGTGCTCCATCGACCATCGACCATCGACCGATGGCGGATGGCGGATGGCGGATGGCGGATGGCGGATGGCGGATGACGGGCACGGGGCGTGCCACCGCGGTGGTTGATCCTGCCCACCGCGATGCGCATGCGCCGGTGCAGCCGCCGCTGGCGTGGCTGCAGGCCCTGCGGCATCGCCAGACCTGAACGTGTGTGCTGGGCAGGTTCAAGTACGCCAGCTTCCTGCCCACGCGCCGCGCATCGCCACCATGCGCGGTACGCGTGCACCTGCACGCCGGCCAGCTGCGATAATCGCGGCATGAACGATGCCGCACTTGCCCCCGATGTAGCCGCCGCCCTGGCGCATGGCCTGCAGGCCCAATCCCTGGATGCGGACTTTGCCGCGCCGTTGTTGCGCTATCTGACGCTGCTGGTGCGTTGGAACAAGACCTACAACCTCACCGCCGTGCGCGACCCGCGCGAGATGGTCACCCGCCATCTGCTCGATTCGCTGGCCATGCAGCCCTACATCGCCAGCGGCACCTTGGCCGACCTGGGCACCGGCCCCGGCCTGCCCGGCATCCCGCTGGCGATCACCCGCCCGCAGCTGCAGGTCACCCTGGTGGAAAGCAACGGCAAGAAGGCGCGCTTCATGCGCGAGGCGCTGCGCCAGCTGGCGCTGGGCAACGCACGCGTGGCCGAGTCGCGCGCCGAAGCGCTGGACGAACCGGCCGCCTACGACCACCTCACCGCGCGGGCGCTGGATACGCTGGCCGGCATCATTGAGGTCGGCGGTCACCTGCTGCGCCCCGGCGGCAGCCTGCTGGCGATGAAGGGCATCTATCCGCACGACGAGATCGCCGCGCTGCCCCCCGGCTGGACGCTGGCCGAGGTGCATCCGCTGCAGGTGCCCGGCCTGGAGGGCGAGCGGCATCTGGTGGTGGTGCGCAAGGCAGGCTGAAACGGCCGGCCCGTCCGGCCGCGCGCCTTCACTCCCCACTCCCCACTCCCCGCGCTGGGACTTCCGGCCCATGGCAGCTGCCGTCCGGGCTGCCATGATCGAACGTTCGATCCGAACGCAGGCCGCCCGCACGTGACATCTCCTCTCGCCGCCGCACTTTCGCTCGCCCTGCTGGGCGCAAGCTTTGCCGCCACCTCGGCGCAGGCCGCCGCACCGGCACCAGTGGCGCCCGCCACGCTGACCACCGAGCGCCCCGCCGATGCGCGCTTCCGCGCCATCTACGAGAAAGAGTGGCGCTGGCGCCAGGCCGAGACCGGCCAGGCCGACGAAGACAGCGACACCACCGGCGACAACACCCATCTGCCCGATGTCGGCCCGGCCGCGCAGCAGGCGCGCCTGGCGGTATGGGACGACGTGCTCAAGCAGCTCGACGGCATCGACCCGAAACAGCTCTCGCCCAGCAACCAGGTCAACTACGCCATCTACCGCCCGCAGGTGGAAAACCTCGCCGCCGAGGTGCGCCTGCGCCTGTACGAGATGCCGTTCAACTCGGACAGCTCGTTCTGGTCCAACCTGGGCTTCATGGCGCAGCGGCCGATGAAGACTGCCGCCGAGTACCGCGCCTATATCGCGCGCCTGAACGATGTGCCGCGCTACTTCGACCAGCAGACCGCCAACATGCGCGCCGGCCTGGCACGCGGGTTCAGCGTGCCGCGCGCGGTGCTGGATGGCCGCGACGTTTCCATCGCCACCGTGGCCGATGTCAAGGATCCCACCGCATCCAGCTTCTACGCCCCGTTCAAGCAGCTGCCGGCGCAGATCCCCGCCGCCGAACAGGCGCAGTTGCGCGAGCAGGCCAAGGCCGCGCTCAGCACGGCGGTACTGCCGGCCTACGCCAAGCTGCTGGGCTTTTTCCGCAACGAGTACATGCCCAAGGCGCGCACCACGCTGGCGGCCGAAGCGCTGCCCGACGGCAAGGCGTTCTATCGCCAGCAGATCCGCGAATACACCACGCTGGAACTGACCCCGGAGCAGATCCACCAGATCGGCCTGGACGAGGTGGCGCGCATCCAGGCGCAGATGGACGCGATCATCCGGCAGGTTGGCTTCAAGGGCAGCTTTGCGCAGTTCCTGAGCTTCCTGCGCACCGACCCGCAGTTCTACGCCAAGACCCCGCAGGAGCTGCTCGATCGCGCCGCGTGGATCTCCAAGCGGGTGGACGGGCAGGTCGGCAGGTTCATCGGCACGCTGCCGCGCGGGCGCTTCACCATCAAGCCGGTGCCGGACGATATCGCCCCGTTCTGGACCGCCGGCCGCGGCGGCGCCACCACCTACTGGGTCAACACCTACAACCTGCCGTCGCGGCCGTTGTACAACCTGCCGGCGCTGACCCTGCACGAATCCTCGCCCGGGCATTCGCTGCAGGGCTCACTGGCGCTGGAGCAGGGCGACCAACCGGCGTTCCGCCGCGAAAACTACATCTCCGCCTATGGCGAAGGCTGGGCGCTGTACACCGAGAAGCTCGGCCAGGAAATGGGCATCTACGAGACCCCGTACGAGGAATTCGGCCGGCTCACCTACGAGATGTGGCGCGCCTGCCGGCTGGTGATCGACACCGGCGTGCACCACGACGGCTGGAGCCGTGAGCAGGCGCTGGCCTACCTGCGCGACCGCACTGCGCTGAGCGAGCACGAGGTCACCACCGAAGTGGACCGCTACATCTCCTGGCCCGGCCAGGCGCTGAGCTACAAGCTGGGCGAGATCACCATCGTCAAGCTGCGTGCCGAGGCTGAGAAACAACTGGGCGACCGCTTCGACATCAAGGCCTTCCACGACGCGGTGCTGAAGCAGGGGTCGGTGACCTTGCCGGTGCTGGAGCAGCAGGTGCGCGCCTTCATCGCCGAGAGCAAGTCACGCCCGGCCGCCGCCAGGCCAAACGCCGCCGCCCCCTGATCCGGCGCAACGGTCCGCTCCACGTAGGAGCGGACCCGGCCGCGACGCCCGCCCGACCCTGGCACCGCCGCGGCCTGGAACATCCAGGTGACCGCTGCCGGCGACCGGCCATCCACACGCTGTGTGCGTGCAGCCGGCATCCCGGCGTGATGCCATTGGTCCGACCCCGACCCCGACCCCGACCCGACGGCGTCGCGGCCAGGTCCGCTCCTACCGCGCTGCCGTGCCGGTGCGTGCCCGGCCGCCCATGCGATTGTGTAACTGCCCCGGCCCCGATACGCTGCGCCCATGCTGCTTCGCCGCGCCCGCCTGTTGCACCCCTTGCTGCGCCTGATGGCGTTGGCGGTGCTGGTCATGGGCGTGCTGGTGGCACCGGTGGCTTGCGCGCTGGGCGATGTGCATGCACTGGCGCACGACCAGATGCACCTGGAAGACACCGCGCCGCATGGCCATGACGGCGCCGACGAAGGCGATGCCGGCGAGCGCGACGGGGCCGGCCTGATGCACGCCCTGATGCATAGCGGCTACTGCCATGGCCAAAATCCGGCGGTATTGCCGGCGCTGGCCTGGCTGCCGCTGTCCACGCACGCGCAGGCCCAACCCGTGGCCGTGTTCGCGTACTACCGCTCGCACCTGAGCGAGACCGGATTGCGTCCCCCGATCGCGGCCTGATGCATCGCCGGCGGCTGCCGGCCTGTCCATCGATCCCGATTCCGGAGACACCCTCATGTGGTTGCGACTGACGGCACTGGCCGTCTTCGCGGTCGTGCCGTGCGCCATGGCGCAGGACGCACCGCCCAAACCCGTGCTGACCCTGGACGACGCCATCGCGCGCGTCGCCCGGCAGCACCCCGACCTGCGCCTGGCCGATGGTCAGCGCGCGGTCCTCACCGCCGAGGCCGAGCGCGACGCGCTGCGTCCGCCGTTGCGCATCGGCGCCGAACTGGAAAACGTGTTCGGCACCGGCCCGACCCGCGCGCTGGACCAGGCCGAACTCACCGTCACCCTGGCTGGCGTGCTGGAACGCGGCGGCAAGCTGGACGCACGCCGCACCCTGGCCCAGGCACGCATCGACGCACTGGCCCCGCAACGTGCGCTGGCGCGCCTGGATGTGCTGGCCGAAGTGGCGCGGCGCTATCTGGCCATCGGCATGGCCGCACAACGGCAGGCAGTTGCGCTGGAAACGCTGGCGCAGCGGCAGCGCACCGTCAGTGCCGCGCGCCAGCGGCTGCAGGCCGGCGCCTCGCCCGAATCGGTGCTGCTGACCGCCCAGGCCCTGCAGGCGCGCGCGGAACTGGAACGCGATCGCGCGCAGCAGGAGCTGCTGGCCGCGCGCCGCCAGCTGGCGGTGTTGTGGGGGCAGCGCACGCCGGACTTCGGCGAGGTCACCGGCGACCCGCTGCAGCTGCCGGCGATTCCCGACTTCGAGGTGCTGGCGCAGCTGCTCGATGCCACTCCCGAACTGGCGCGCTTGAACGGTGAGCAGCGCGTGCGCGAGGCACGGGTGCGGCTGGCACGCAGCCAGGCGCGCCCGGATCTGGACTGGCAGGTGGGCGTGCGCCGGCTCGAAGCCAACGATGCCACCGCACTGCTGGGCAGCGTCTCGCTAGCGCTGGGCAGCGCCGCGCGTGCGCAACCGGAGATCCGCGCCGCCGAGGCGGAGCTGTCGTTGCTGGAGATCGAACGCCAATCGCAGGCACTGACGCTCTACGCCACGCTGGCCGACGCGCATGGCCGCTACCGCGCCGCGCAGCTGGAAGTGGCGCGTATGCGCAGCGATGTGCTGCCCGCACTTGCGCGTGCCGATGCCGCCGCCGAGCGCGCGTACCGCGCCGGCGCCACCAGTTATCTGGACTGGGCGCAGTTGCAGGCGCAGCGCAGCGATGCACGCCAGCAGCAGCTGGCGGCGGCGCTGGAAGCGCAGAGCGCATTGATCGAGATCCAGCGCCTGACCGGGCAGCCATTCGTGGTCGACAACGCTGCGCAGGTGCGGCCATGAGCGCGACGTCCGCTGTGCGTTTTCGCCCTGCCTGCCCGTGTGCGCCGGGATCTGCTGCGCCGGGATCGGTATCGACGTTCGCAATCGCGCCGGCATCCAGCAGTCGCCAGGCGATGCCCGCGCCCACCGCGCAGCCAGAGCGTTCGGCGTACCCCTTCTTCGTTCGTTCGCCCGGCGCAGCGCGTCGGTGCCCACCAGGATGTTCTTCGATGACACGTTTTCTGATCGCGCCGCTGTTGCTGGCGCTGCTGCTGGGCGGCTGCGGCCGCAACGGCGAAGAAGCACATGACCATGCAACGCCCGGTGCCGAGGGCGAGGCCGACGCACATGGCGAAGACGCCGAAAAAGGCGCGCACGGTGGGCGCCTGCTGCGCCAGGACGGCGACAGCGTGGAGCTGGCGATTGCCGAAGACGGCACGCCGCCGACCTATCGCGCCTGGCTGTACCACGACGGCAAGCCCTTGCCGCCCGGCGCCGGCACTGTCGAAGTGCGTTTGACCCGGCTCGGCGGCGTCCACGAAGTGCATCGATTGCGCGCGCGCGACGACGGCAGCCTGCTGGCCGACAGCACGGTCGGCGAGCCGCATTCGTTCGACGTGGAAGTGCGCGCCACCGTGCAGGGCAAGCCGCGTCGCTGGGCCTATCCCAGCTATGAAGGCCGCACCACCATCGCGGCGAAGATCGCGCAGGACGCCGGCATCCGGGTCGCGCCGGTCGGTCCCGGCAGCATCGCCGACCAGCACGAGGTGCAGGGCCTGCTGACGCCGGCAGAAGGTGCGCAGGCGCAGGCCACCGCGCGCTTTCCCGGGCCGGTGCGCAGCCTGCGCGTCAACGTCGGCGACCAGGTGCGCGCCGGCCAGGTCCTGGCCACGGTGGAGAGCAATCTGAGCCTGACCACGTATCCGGTCAGCGCGCCGATCAGCGGCACCGTGCTCGCCCGCAACGCCAGCCTGGGCAGCAACGCCAGCGAAGGCCAGGCGCTGTTCGAGATCGCCGACCTGTCGAGCCTGTGGGTGGATCTGCACATCTTCGGCGCCGATGCCGGGCACATCACTGCCGGCGCACCGGTGACGGTGACGCGCATCAGCGATGGCGTGGTGGCGCAGACCACGCTGGAGCGCGTGTTGCCGGGCACGGCCACGGCCAGTCAGAGCACGGTGGCGCGCGCGGTGCTGCGCAACAGCGATGGCCTGTGGCGGCCGGGTTCGGCGGTGAAGGCGCGGGTGACGGTGGCGCAGCAGCCGGCGGCGATGGTGGTGCCGGTGGGGGCCTTGCAGCAGTTCCGCGACTGGGAGGTGGTGTTCGTGCGGGTTGGCGATGTGTACGAGGTGCGGCCGGTGACACTGGGCGCGCGCGATGCGCAGCAGGTGCAGGTGGTGTCCGGTCTGGCGTTGGGGGATGCGGTGGTGGTGGAGCAGAGCTATCTGGTCAAGGCCGACATCGAAAAGTCGGGGGCCTCGCATGATCATTGATCGCTGCGTTTACGGCTTGCTTCTTCCTCGGCCGCACGCATGGGCGTGCGAACAGCGCTTCCATGCTTCAGCGACACGCGTTTTACGGCATCGACGCGGTCGCGGCGCGGGCGATCACACCAGCAACAGCGTGAGAATCTGCGCGGCAGAGGTTGGATGCGCCGGGGGCGACCGCGATGTTGGCGGAGGTCGGGATCCTGGCTGCAGTGCCGCCGGCCGCCGGCCACCCGCTGCGATTGCACAGGCGCCGTGCGTGCGTACGCATGCACTGATCGGCGTGGCTGCGCACGCCGTTGCGCCGAGTGTGCGCGGAGGTGCGCGTCATGCTCACTAACATCATCCGGTTCGCGATCGCGCAGCGTTGGCTGATGCTGGCGTTGACGGCGGTGTTGGTTGCGATCGGCGCGTGGAGTTTTTCGCGCCTGCCGATCGATGCCACGCCCGACATCACCAATGTGCAGGTGCAGGTCAATACGGCCGCGCCGGGGTATTCGCCGTTGGAGTCGGAGCAGCGGGTGACGTTCCCGCTGGAGACGGTGCTGGCAGGATTGCCGGGGCTGGAGTCCACGCGCTCGTTGTCGCGCTACGGCTTGTCGCAGGTCACCGCCGTGTTTGCCGATGGCACCGATCTGTACTTTGCGCGGCAGCAGGTGGCCGAGCGGCTGCAGCAGGTCAAGTCGCAACTGCCGGCCGACCTGGAGCCGCAGCTGGGGCCGATCGCCACCGGCCTGGGCGAGATCTTCATGTACACGGTGGAAGCCAAACCGAATGCGCGCAAACCCGATGGCAGTGCGTGGACGGCCACCGATCTACGCACCCTGCAGGATTGGGTGGTGCGCCCACAGTTGCGCAACGTGCCCGGCGTGACCGAGGTCAACACCATCGGCGGCTATGCGCGGCAGATCCATATCACCCCGGATCCGGCACGCCTGGTCGCACTGGGCTTCACGCTGGACGATGTGGCGCGCGCGGTGGACGCGAACAATCGCAACATCGGCGCCGGCTATATCGAACGCAACGGCCAGCAGTTCCTGGTGCGGGTGCCGGGGCAGGTGGATGACATCGCCCAGATCGGCGCGATCGTGCTGGATCGACGCGAGGGTGTGCCGATCCGGGTGCGCGATGTGGCGCAGGTTGGCGAGGGCCGCGAGTTGCGTACCGGTGCGGCCACCCAGGACGGCAGCGAAGTGGTGCTCGGCACGGTGTTTATGCTGGTCGGTGCCAATAGCCGCACCGTGGCGCAGGCCGCAGCGCAGCGGCTGGAAGTGGCCAATGCCAGTCTGCCGGCCGGCGTGCAGGCGGTGCCGGTCTACGATCGCACCGCACTGGTGGACCGCACCATCGTCACCGTCGCCAAGAACCTGGTCGAAGGCGCGTTGCTGGTGATCGTGGTGCTGTTCCTGTTGCTGGGCAACGTGCGCGCGGCCCTGATCACCGCGGCGGTGATTCCGTTGGCGATGTTGTTCACCCTCACCGGCATGGTGCGCGGTGGCGTGTCCGGCAACCTGATGAGCCTGGGCGCGCTGGATTTCGGCTTGATCGTCGATGGCGCGGTGATCATCGTGGAGAACTGCCTGCGCCGCTTCGGCCAGGCGCAGCTGCGCCTGGGGCGGGTGCTCGAGCGCGATGAGCGTTTCGAACTGACCGCCGAGGCCACTGCCGAGGTGATCCGTCCCAGCCTGTTCGGTCTGGGCATCATCACCGCGGTGTACCTGCCGGTGTTCGCGCTCACCGGTATCGAAGGCAAGATGTTCCACCCGATGGCGATCACCGTGGTGCTGGCGCTGACCGGCGCGATGCTGCTGTCGTTGACCTTCGTGCCGGCGGCGATCGCCTTGTTGCTCGGCGGCAAGGTGGCCGAGCACGAAAACCGCGCGATGCGCTGGGCGCGCGGCGTGTATGCGCCGTTGCTGGATCGCGCGCTGCGTCACGGCCGTTGGGTCGGTCTCGGTGCGTTGGCGGCGGTGGCGCTGTGCGCGGTCCTGGCCACGCGCCTGGGCAGCGAGTTCATCCCGAACCTGGACGAGGGCGATATCGCGCTGCACGCCTTGCGCATTCCCGGCACCAGCCTGGAACAGGCCATCACCATGCAATCCACGCTGGAAAAACGCATCAAGCAGTTTCCGGAAGTGGCGCATGTGTTCGGCAAGCTCGGCACCGCCGAAGTGGCCACCGATCCGATGCCGCCGTCGGTGGCCGATACGTTCCTGATCATGCATCCGCGCGAACGATGGCCGGATCCGCGCAAGCCCAAGGCGAAACTGGTGGCCGAGATCGAGCAGGCAGTGAAGCAGCTGCCCGGCAACAACTACGAGTTCACCCAGCCGATCCAGATGCGCATGAACGAGCTGATTTCCGGCGTGCGGGCGGACGTGGCGATCAAGGTCTACGGCGATGACCTGGACACGCTGGTCACCCTGGGGCAACGCGTGCAGGAAGTCGCCAGCACGGTGCCGGGTGCGGCCGACGTGAGCCTGGAGCAGGCCACCGGCCTGCCGATGCTGGCAGTGGTGCCCGATCGCGCCGCGCTGGCCGGGTACGGGCTCAATCCCGGCGTGGTCCAGGACACGGTGGCGGCGGCGGTGGGTGGGCAGGCGGCCGGGCAGCTGTTCGAAGGCGACCGCCGGTTCGACATCGTGGTGCGGCTGCCGGAAGGGCTGCGGCAGGACCCGACGGCGTTGGCCGATCTGCCGATTCCGCTGAGCGGCGATGGCGAGCGCGCCGATGCCGACGAGTCCAGTCGCGCGGCCGGTTGGCGCAGTGGCGAGCCGACCACGGTGCCGCTGCGCGAAGTCGCCAGGGTCGACACCGTGCTCGGGCCCAACCAGATCAACCGCGAGGACGGCAAGCGCCGCATCGTGATCACCGCCAACGTGCGCGACCGCGACCTGGGCGGATTCGTCGCCGAGGTGCAGCAGCGCGTGCGGGCCGAGGTGGTGCTGCCCACCGGCTACTGGATCGGCTACGGCGGTACCTTCGAGCAACTGATCTCCGCCGGCCAGCGCCTGGCCTGGGTGGTGCCGGGGACCTTGCTGTTGATCTTCGCGCTGCTGTACTGGTCGTTCGGCTCGCTGCGCGATGCGCTGGTGGTGTTCAGCGGCGTGCCGCTGGCGCTGACCGGCGGTGTGGTGGCCTTGGCGCTGCGCGGCCTGGCCTTGTCGATCTCCGCCGGCGTCGGCTTCATCGCGCTGTCGGGGGTGGCGGTGCTCAACGGCCTGGTGATGATTGCCTTCGTGCGCAGCCTGCGGGCCGAGGGCCTGTCGCTGGAGCAGGCACTGCGCGAAGGCGCGCTGAGCCGTCTGCGCCCGGTGCTGATGACCGCGCTGGTGGCCGCGCTGGGCTTCGTGCCGATGGCCTTCAACGTCGGCGCCGGGGCCGAGGTGCAGCGCCCGCTGGCCACGGTGGTGATCGGCGGCATCGTCTCGTCCACCCTGCTGACCTTGCTGGTGCTGCCGGTGCTGTACCGCTGGCTGCACCGCGAGCGGCAGGGGCGGCTTGCACCGAAGGCGGTTGGTTGAGACGTGACAGGATCCCGGCAGGCGCGTCTGCCGGGATCCGAATGGCCGCAGCCTCAGTCAGCGGTGGATAGGCAAGGGGTGCCGGGCGCCAGGCGGCACACAACGGTGGTGCAGGCTAAGTGCTTGCGGCACAAGGAATTGCCGTGCATAATGCGCGGCTCGCTGTGCCCGGATCGCTCCGGATGGCGGCACCCAGCGCGATGGGGTTGCCGGCTTGTTCCCAGCGTAAGTTCTTGATTCCCAACGTTGCGTGGCAGCTTGATGCTGTCGGGGCCGCCGCTCCCCAGGCTATGGGTGGCAATTCATTTATCGAGGTGCGTAATGTCCCGCGTATGCCAAGTGTCCGGCAAGCGTGTGCAGACGGGTAACAACGTCTCCCACGCAAACAACAGAACCCGTCGTCGCTTCCTGCCCAACCTGCATGAGCGCCGCTTCTGGGTCGCCAGCGAGAACCGTTGGGTGAAGCTCCGTGTCTCCGCGCATGCATTGCGCACCATCGACAAGAACGGGATTGATGCCGTTCTGAAAGAGCTGCGTGCGCGCGGCGAAAAGGTCTGAGGAGTAAGCAGTCATGGCAAAAGGCAAGCGTGACAAGATTCGTATGATTTCCTCGGCCGCTACCGGCCACTTCTACACCACGGACAAGAACAAGAAGAACACTCCGGGGAAGATGGAAATGATGAAATACGACCCGGTCGTGCGTAAGCACGTGATGTACAAGGAAGGCAAGATCAAGTAATCCACCGATTACCGATCTGCATCCAGCAAACACCCGCCGCAAGGCGGGTGTTTGCGTTTGTGGAAATCGATCGCGGTGTTCTTGACGGGTATCGATGATTTTTCCGATTACACGTCCCTTATCCAGCGTGCATACCCCTCTCCCTCCGGGAGAGGGGTTGGGGTGAGGGTACGACGGGGCGAAGCCACTCGCAGTGGTTTGAGTACCAGAGGCTTTGCACTACCCTCATCCGCCCCTGCGGGGCACCTTCTCCCGGTGGGAGAAGGGAGCGAGACGTCGTTTTTCCGATTGCACGCACCGTTAGTAGTTTGCAGTTCGAGGCGAAGCAGTCGGTGTTTTACTTCTGACGGCGCGTGGCGACGCGTTTGACGTCGCAGGCGGTGACTGCTCTCCGAGGCGCCCCTCATCCGCCCTGCGGGCACCTTTTTTTCCCGATGGGAGAAGGGAACACCGCTACAGCCCGCGCGCGCGCAACTGCGCATCCAGCCGCGGATACACCCGCCGCGCATTGCCTTCGAACACCTTGCGCCTGTCGGCGTCGGACATCGCCAAGGCATCGATATAGCGCTTGGTGTCGTCGAAATACTGGCCGGTCTGCGGGTCGATGCCGCGCACCGCGCCCACCATCTCCGAGCCGAACAGGATGTTGTCGATGTCGATGACCTCGAACAGCAGGTCGATGCCGGGCTGGTGATACACGCAGGTATCGAAGAACACATTGCGCATCACATGCGTGGACAGCGGCGGCTTGCCGAGCATGTCGGCCAGGCCGCGGAAGCGGCCCCAGTGATACGGCACCGCGCCGCCGCCGTGCGGGATGATGAAGCGCAGGTCCGGGAAATCGGCGAACAGGTCGCCTTCGAGAAACTGCATGAACGCGGTGGTATCGGCGTTGAGATAATGCGCACCGGTGGCGTGGAAGTTGGCATTGCAGCTGCCCGACACATGCACCATCGCCGGCACGTCGAGCTCGACCATTTTCTCGAAGAACGGATACCAGGCGCGATCGGTCAATGGCATGCCGTTCCAGTGGCCGCCGGACGGGTCGGGATTGAGGTTGCAGCCGACAAACCCGAGTTCGGAGACGCAACGTTCCAGCTCGGCGATCGATTGGGCGATCGGCACGCCCGGCGACTGCGGCAGCTGGCACACGCCGATGAAGGTGTGCGGATACAGCTGCACCACCCGCGCGATCAGGTCGTTGCAGTGGCGCGTCCACACCTGGCTGACCGCTGCGTCGCCGATGTGGTGCGCCATGGTGCTGGCGCGTGGCGAGAAAATCGTCATGTCCGCACCACGCTCGCGCAGCAGGCGCAGCTGGTGCTGCTCGATGCTTTCGCGCAATGCGTCGTCGGAGATGGACGGATACACCGGCGCGGGCAGGGTCGGGTCGTCGTAGTGCGCGATCTGCGCCTTGCGGAAGGTGTCATGCGCCGCGGGCGCGGTGGTGTAGTGGCCGTGGCAGTCGATGATCATGGCAGGGGTCTTCTCGGGGCAGCGGGATCAGGGAGCAAACGACCACGTGCGCGGGAGGCTGACCCACACGGCGCGCGGAACCTGCAGGTGCCTACGTAGGTTGCGGCCCGCGCATGGATGCTCAGCCGCAGGTCGTTGCCGCAGGTGGTGCCGGCCACGCTGCAAGGCAGGCGCAGGGAGCGGGCGTGGCATTGGCGATGGCCATCGATCCAGCCCGCTGGCGCATCCATCCGCTCAGCCATACAGCTGCCCATCGAACAGTTTGCGTGCGGTGCGCAGCACCGCGGCACGCACCACCTCGCCGCGTGCGTCTACGGTGATGACGCAGCTGCTCGCACCGCTGGGATGTTCGACCTCCAGCTGCTGCGTGCTGCCGCCAGGCAGCTGCGCCAGCGCATGTGCGGGCGAGCCTGGCAGCAGGCAGGCAGTGGCCACGGTGACGGCGCCGAGGACGCCGATCGAGGCATGGCAGCGGTGCGGAATGAACGAGCGCACGCTGATCGCGCCGCCGTGGCGCGGGGCGGCGACCAGCATCATCTTCGGCACGGTGGCCTCGGCGACATCGCCCAGCCGCATCAATGGGCCGGCCTGTAGACGAAGCGATTGCAGGCGGCTTTTCAGCGTATCGTCGGCATCGAGCGTGTTGCGGTCTTCGTAACCGCTGATGCCGAGATCGCTGGCGCGCAGCACCACGCAGGGCATGCCGTTGTCGATCAGCGTGGCCTGCACGCCATCCAGGAGATCGACACGGTTGCCGGTGGGCAGCAAGGCGCCACATGAGGAGCCGGCGATCCCGGCAAAGGTCAGCGCAATCGGCGCGGCGGTGCCGGGCACGCCGTCGATGCGGGCGTCGCCGTCGTAGCGCACCTGGCCGCCGGGCGTCTGCACGCTGGCGGTGGCCAGCGTGCCGGTGTTGCGCATGAAGATGCGCACCTCGGTCTCGCCATCGCGTGCCGGCAACAGGCCGCGTTCCAGTGCGAACGGCGCAACCCCGGCCAGCATGTTGCCGCAGTTCTGCGCGTCGCTGACCTGTGCCTGTTCCACCGACACCTGCAGGAACAGATAGTCCACGTCGGCATCGGCGCGCGCCGAGCGCGACACCACCGCCACCTTGGAGGTCAGCGGGTCGGCGCCGCCCATGCCGTCGATCTGGCGGACATCCGGCGAGCCGTAGGCGCGCAGCAGGAAGGCATCGCGCGCGGCGCGCTCGCCCGGCAGCTCGTCGGCCAGGAAAAAGCCGCCCTTGGAGGTGCCGCCGCGCATCCACATCGCGCGTACCTGCTCAGACATAGCGCAGGCCCTTGGCCGCCAGGCGTTCGCGCATGGCGTAGATGTCCAGGCCCAGTTCGCCGCGTGCCAGGCGCTCGCGTTTGAGCAGCTCGCGCGCTTCGCGCGCCTGCGCTTCGGCCAGCACGGCGGCAGCGGTGGCGCGTGGCACCACGCAGACGCCATCGTCGTCGGCCACCACCACATCGCCCGGTTGCACCAGCGCGTCGGCGCAGACCAGCGGCACGTTGACCGAACCCAGCGTCTCCTTGATGGTGCCCTGCGCGCAGATCGCGCGGCTCCAGGCGGGAAACTGCATCCCCGTGAGGTCGCGTACATCGCGGACCCCGGCATCGATGACCAGCCCGCGGCAGCCACGCGCCTGCGCCGAGGTGGCCAGCAGATCGCCGAAGTAGCCGTCGCAACAGGCGCTGGTTGGCGCGACCACCAGCACGTCGCCAGGCTGCAGCTGCTCGATGGCCACATGCATCATCCAGTTGTCGCCGGGCGGGATCGATACGGTGACGGCGGTGCCGGCGATGCGGCAGCCGGTGTAGATCGGGCGCAGCCGATGATGCAGCAGGCCGCTGCGCCCCTGCGCCTCGTGCACGGTGGCCACGCCGGCCTGCGCAAGCCCGTCGGCGATGGCCAGCGGGGTGCGCTCGATCCGGGTGACGACCTGGCTCATCCATCCATCCTCGTTAGGAGTGCGCCGAGTCTGTGCGGCGATCGCCTGCTGGCTCAAGATTCATTTGAGGTATGCATATTGGTTTTGCTTATAGTTAGAGCATGCCGCCGACTCCCGAGCCGAACCTTCGCCATCTGTACGCCCTGGCCGTGGTGCATCGGCTGGGCAGCATCAGCGCGGCCGCGCCGCAGGTGAACCTGTCGCAGCCGGCATTGACGCAGGCGGTGGCGCGGCTGGAACAGCAGCTCGGCGCGCGCCTGTTCGAGCGGCATCCGGGCGGCATGGTCGCCACCGAGGCCACGCAGCTGCTGGTGCCGCGCATCGAGCGGGCGTTGGCGCAACTGGGGCGCGGCATCCGGGTGGCACGGCGGGCGCTGCGGCTGCCGGCGCGCCCCGGCCTGGAGCGACGGGTTTCGCTGGGGCAGCTGCAGGCGTTGGTCGCGGTGGACCTGGCGGGGAGCTATTCGCTGGCGGCGGCGCGCGCCGGGGTCTCGCAGCCGGCGATCTACCGCGCGGTGCAGTCGCTGGCCGATGTGGTCGAGGTGCCGCTGACGGTGCGTCGCGGCAAGACCGTGCAAGCCACGCCGGTGGCCACGCGGCTGTTGCGGCAGGTGCGCCTGGCGCTGGCCGAATTGCGCGCCGGCCTGGACGACGTTGCCGGGTTGCGCTCGCAGCATGCCGGCCGGATCGCGCTGGGGGTGATGCCGTTGGCGCGGGCGATCCTGCTGCCGCAGGTCCTGGCGCGGTTTGCGCGCGCGCATCCCGGTGCCAGCGTCAACGTGGTCGAAGGCCCGTATGCCGAATTGCTGGCGCATCTGCGCGAGGGCGGGCTGGATCTGCTGATCGGTGCGCTGCGCGAGCCGTTGCCGCTGCGCGATGTGCTGCAGGAGCCATTGTTCGACGACGAGCCGGTGATCGTGGCGCGCAGCGGGCACCCGCTGGCCGGGCGCGCCTATGCGTTTGCGCAGCTGCTGGACTATCCCTGGGTGATCGCCACCACCGGCACGCCGGTGCGCGCGCGCTGGGAGCGCATGTTTCGCGATCAGCAGATCGAGCCACCGGCACTACGCATCGAGTGCGGCGCGGAACTGACCATCCGCGGGCTGCTGCTGGAAGGCGACTGGCTCACGCTGATGTCGCGCGACCAGTTCCTGTTCGAGCGCCGCGCCGGGTTGCTGTGCGAGATCGGCCGCGCCGGGCCGCAACTGCGCCGCCAGATCGGCATGACGCTTCGCAGCGACTGGCATCCCACCCGCGCGCAGTCGGCGTTCGTGCAGACGCTGCGGCAGGTCTGCGCCGAGCGCGTGCAGCCGGCCGATGCGCAGGGCGGGCCGTTTCGCTATTGCGTGCCGATCGACGCGCCCGCCCCGTTGCGTTCACACACCGGGCGGTCAGAATCGGAACCTTCTTGAGAACGGATTGCTGATGCTGCCTGACTGGTTGCAAGGGACCTGGCTGCTGGCGCTGGACTGGGTGATTCGCCTGGCCGCACTGTTGTGGATTCCGGCCCGCACCACGCCCGGTGCAGCGCGTAGCTGGTTGCTGCTGATCGGCTTCGTGCCGGTGGTCGGCCTGCCGCTGTATCTGCTGTTCGGGCATCCGTGGCTCTCGCGGGTGCGGGTGGAACGCCAGGCCACCGCCTCGCAGGTGATCCGCGAGCAGCAACTGCCGCTGCATGCCTTGCGCTGGACCCCGCAGGCGGATACCAGCAGCGCCGAGGTGGTGCCGCTGATCGAACGCCAGGGCGATTTCATGCCCACGCTGGGCAATGCGGTGGAGTTGCTGGACGACTACGCGCAATCGCTGCAGGCCCTGGTCACGGCGATCGACACGGCGCAAAAGCGCGTGCACCTGCTGTATTACCTGATGTTCGACGATGCGGTGGGCGATGCAGTGGTCGCTGCGCTGCAACGCGCCAGCGCGCGCGGCGTGCGTTGCCGCGTGCTGCTGGATGCGGTGGGCGCCAAGCGCGGTCTGCGCCATTACCGCAAGCGGCTGCAGGATGCTGGCGTGGACGTGCTGGCGGTGTTGCCCGGCGGCCTGCGCTGGCGCCGCAGCGGGCGCATGGATCTGCGCAACCACCGCAAGATTGCGGTGATCGACAACCAGGTGGGTTTCGTCGGCTCGCAGAATCTGGCCGAGGCCGGCTTCATCGATGGCGTGCCCAATCGCGAGCTGGTGGCGCGCGTGCGCGGGCCGGTGGTCAATCATCTGGAAGCGGTATTCGCCAGCGACTGGTTCACCGAAACCGGGCAGCGCCTGGACGTGTGGCCGGACGCACCGGTCTGCGAGGCCAACATCGCCACGCAGTTGCTGCCCAGCGGGCCGGCGTATCCGTTCGAGAATGCACGCGATGCGATCAACGCGGTGATCCATCTGGCGCGCCGCAAGGTGGTGCTGGTGACGCCGTACTTCGTTCCCGACGAAGCCTTGCTCAGCGCCTTGCGCATCGCTGCGGTGTCCGGCGTGGATGTGCAGCTGATCCTGTCGGAGAGCAACAACCAGGTCCTGGCGGCCTGGGCGCAGGAGGCGTATTTCGAGGAGCTGCTGCGCTGCGGGGTCAAGATCGCGCTGTACCGCCCGCACTTCCTGCATGCCAAGCACCTGAGCATGGATGAGGACATCGCACTGGTCGGCTCGATCAACCTGGACATCCGCTCGTTCGCGCTCAATGCCGAGATCGGCATGCTCTGCTACGACCGGGGCGTGGTGCAGCGGCTGCGTGCGATCGAGCAGGATTACCTGGCCAACGCCCGCCAGCTGGACCTGGAGCAGTGGCGCACGCGCCCGGCCTGGCGCCGCAGCCGCGAGGGCATTGCACGCCTGGCCGATGCGTTGATGTAGACCTTGCGTGTGTTGCCCGGTTCACGCGGTGCAGTGCCCGGTGGAGCGTGGGTGGTGCCTGCGATGGCAGGCGTCATGCTGGGTGCAAGCGTGGGCCAGCAAGGCCTTACCGGGTGCGGGCGTGCCCGCGCTGCAACTGATGCCTCAGGCGACCTCTATTGGACGGGCGCGGCAGTCGACCGGTCTGTCTGCACGGTGCTACCCCGGCCATTGCGGCGGGCATGGCCACTGTCATCGGTGCGACGCGACGCATCGCCTACAATTACCGGATGAATGAACTGCGTGATCCCGGCGATGCAGTGATCGCCATCGTTGGCGGTGGCGCATCCGGTGTGCTGGTGGCGCTGCAGCTGCTACGTCAGGCCGTGGCGCCGCTGCAGATCGTGCTGATCGAGCCGCACGCGGTGCTGGGCGAGGGCGTGGCCTACTCCACCACGCGGCCGGAACATCTGCTCAACGTGCCCGCCGCGCGGATGAGTGCGTTGGTGGAGGCACCGCAGGATTTCGTCGATTACCTGCGTGCGCACAGCTGCTGCCCGGAGCTGGAGGACGCGCAGCTGCCGCAGCACTTCGTCGGGCGTCGGCACTACGCGCCTTACCTGCGCAATCGCCTGCAGGCTGCGCGTGCGCAGGGTCCGGCGACGCTCACCGTGCACGGCGCCCGCGTACAGACATTGCAATGCGATGCCGATGGCGCGCTGTTGCAGCTCGACGATGGACAGACCCTGCAGGCCACCAGCGTGGTGCTGGCGGTAGGCAATGCGTTGCGGCCGTTGCCACTGCGCGGGGCCACCGGCCTGTCGGCAGCGCAGCGGGTGGAAGCCTGGGATACCGAGGCGGTCGCCGCGTTGCCGCAGGAGGCGGCGGTGTGCATCGTCGGCTCGGGACTGAGCATGGCCGACACGGTGGTAACGCTGGCCGCGCAGGCGCATCGCGGTGCGGTACACGTGGTATCGCGGCATGGGCTGCTGCCGTTGCCACAGGTGCACTGCGTTGCGGCGGACTTCGATCCGCAGCCGTTGCTGGCGCTGCCGCTGCGTGCGCGCATGCGCAGCGTGCGGCAGCATGCGCGGGTTGCGATGGCGCAAGGCCTGCCCTGGCAGAGCGTGATGGAGCGTCTGCGCCCGCTGAGCCAGGCCTTGTGGCAAACGCTGTCGATCGCCGACCAACGCCGCTTCCTGCGCCATGTGGTGCGCTATTGGGATGTGCATCGCCACCGCATCGCCGCGCCGGTGCATGCGCAGTTGCAGGCGATGCGCGCGCGCGGGCAACTGCAGCTGCATCGCGCGCGGCTGGAGGTGGCGTACCAGGCCGGTGCCTGCGTGCGGCTCAGTGCCGGCGCCAGTGCCGGGCATCCGCTGCAGCTGGATGTGCAGACGCTGGTCAACGCCACCGGCGTGGAAATGCGCGTGCAGGCGATGCGCAACCCGCTGCTGCAGCAGCTGCTGGGGCAGGGCATTGCGGTCGCCGGGCCGCATGGGATCGGGGTGGATACCGATGCCGATGGCTGCCTGATCGATGCCGATGGGCGCGCCAATCCGCGGCTGCGGGTGATCGGCAGCCTGCGGATCGGTTCGTTGTGGGAGAGCCTGGCGGTACCGGAGCTGCGTGAGCAGGCAGCGGCGATTGCGCGGGATGTGTTGGGACTGCTTGGGCGGTGATTGATCGGCGTCGCTCCCTTCTCCCGCCGGGAGAAGGTGGCGCGTAGCGCCGGATGAGGGCGCCTCAGACATCTACCAGTGCCTGCAGTGACAAACGCGTCGCCACGCGCCTTCGGACGTGATGCCCCGACTGCTTCGCCTCGTACCCTCACCCCGACCCCCGCTCCGCGCCCGCGCCCGGGTTCGGGCGCGGCCCACGTCTTGCGACGCGGGCGATCCAGGACACGCGCGCCAATGGCGCGCAAGCGGCGTCTCTTCGCCCCACCGGGAGAGGGGCCTTATGTCCTTCTCCCATTGGGATAAGAGGCGCCGCAGGGGCGGATGAGGGCAGGGCGCAGCGCCGCATTCCCAACCGCTTCATCGCAATCTCAGCCGCAGCGACGCCACAACCGGTAAAATGCGGCGGTGGATGTCTCTCATTTGCTCGATCATTTAAACCCCGCCCAGCGCGAGGCCGTTTCCGCGCCGCCGGGGCATTACCTGGTGCTGGCCGGCGCCGGCTCCGGCAAGACGCGCGTGCTGATCCATCGCATTGCCTGGCTCAACGAAGTCCAGGGCGTGCCCAACCACGGCATCTTCGCGGTGACCTTCACCAACAAGGCCGCCGGCGAAATGCGCCACCGCACCGACCTGCAGCTGCGCAACGGCAGCCGCGGGATGTGGATCGGCACCTTCCATGGGCTGGCGCATCGGTTGCTGCGCCTGCACTGGCAGGATGCGCGGCTGCCGGAAGGCTTCCAGGTCATGGACAGCGACGACCAGCTGCGGCTGGTCAAGCGCGTGGTGCAGGCGCTGGAGCTGGACGAGGGCAAGTATCCGCCCAAGCAGATGAGCTGGTGGATCAACGAGCAGAAGGACGAAGGCCGCCGTCCGCAGCATATCCAGCCCGAGCCCAACGACGACTGGACCGAGGTGCGCCGGCAGGTGTACGCGGCCTACCAGGAACGTTGTGACCGCTCCGGCCTGCTTGACTTTGCCGAGTTGCTGCTACGCGCGCATGAACTGCTGCGCGACACCCCGGCCTTGCTGGCGCATTACCGTGCGCGCTTCCGCGAGATCCTGGTCGACGAGTTCCAGGACACCAACGCCATCCAGTATGCCTTTGTGCGCGTGCTGGCCGGCGAGACCGGGCATGTGTTCGTGGTCGGCGACGACGACCAGGCCATTTACGGCTGGCGTGGTGCCAAGGTCGAGAACGTCCAGCGCTTCCTGAAGGATTTTCCCGGCGCGCAGACCGTGCGGCTGGAGCAGAACTACCGTTCCAGCGCCAATATCCTGGGCGCGGCCAATGCGGTGATCGCGCACAACCCGGACCGCATCGGCAAGCAGCTGTGGACCGATTCCGGCGACGGCGATCCGATCGACCTGTATGCGGCCTACAACGAGGTCGACGAGGCGCGCTATGTGGTCGAGCGCGCGCGGCAGTGGGTGCGCGACGGCGGCAGTTACGGCGAAGTGGCGGTGCTGTATCGCAGCAACGCGCAGTCGCGCGCGCTGGAAGAAGCGCTGATTTCCGAGCAGCTGCCGTACCGCGTGTACGGCGGCATGCGCTTCTTCGAGCGTGCCGAAATCAAGGATGCATTGGCGTACCTGCGCCTGCTTACCAACCGCAGCGACGATGCCGCGTTCGAGCGCGCGGTCAACACGCCCACGCGCGGCATCGGCGATCGCACGCTGGATGAAGTGCGCCGCCTGGCACGCGCCAATGCGTTGTCGCTGTGGGAAGCGGCGATGTTGTGCACGCAGGAAAACACCCTGGCCGCGCGCGCGCGCAATGCGCTGGCCACGTTCCTGAGCCTGGTCGGCCAGCTGCATGCCGAAACCGGCGACATGGAACTGGCCGAACGTATCGACCATGTGCTGATGCGCTCGGGCCTGCGCGAGCACTGGGCCAAGGAAAGCCGCAGCGGGCTGGATTCGGAATCGCGCACCGAGAACCTGGACGAACTGGTGTCGGTGGCCTCGCGCTTCACCCGCCCGGACGATGAAGACAGCCAGGGCATGACCGAGCTGGTGGCCTTCCTGGCCTACGCCTCGCTGGAGGCCGGCGAAGGCCAGGCGCAGGCCGGCGAAGAAGGCGTGCAGCTGATGACGCTGCATTCGGCCAAGGGCCTGGAATTCCCCATCGTGTTCCTGGTCGGCCTGGAAGATGGCCTGTTCCCCAGCGCACGCTCGCTGGAAGAAAGCGGCCGGCTGGAAGAAGAGCGGCGCCTGGCCTATGTGGGCATCACCCGTGCGCGGCAGAAGCTGGTGCTGTGCTACGCCGAATCGCGGCGCATCCACGGCCAGGACAACTACAACGTGCCCTCGCGCTTCCTGCGCGAAATCCCGCGCGAGCTGCTGCACGAGGTACGCCCGAAAGTGCAGGTCTCACGCACCGCGTCGCTGGGCGCGACGCGCGGCGGCCCGGTACACGGCGTGGTCGAAGCCGCACCGATCAAGCTCGGTGCCAATGTCCAACACCCCAAGTTCGGCGGCGGCGTGGTCGTGGACTATGAAGGCGCCGGCGGGCATGCACGCGTGCAGGTGCAGTTCGACGACGTCGGCGCCAAGTGGCTGGTGATGGCCTACGCGAATCTGACGGTGGTATAGGCGGGGCGAGCAATCGCACTGCGTCGCGGGGTGTGTTCGGTAGGCGGCAGCCGCGTCCTGATCCGGCCGGACAGTGTCATCGGCATGAAGGCACTGCCGGCAGCATTGGTGCATCGCCCGATGCATTCACTGCGGCATCCGTGACACCCTTGCGTTCGAATCGAACGCAGGCAGACCCACGGCCCGATGCGCACCGAAAAACACAAGATGCTGGCAGGCGAGCTCTACAACGCTGCCGATGACCAACTGCAGGCCGACCAGGTGGCCGCGGCCGACTGGATGGCGCGCTACAACGCCAGCGCCGCGCAGCCGTCTGCCCACCGGCACGCGCTGCTGGTCGAGCGCTTGGCCGAGGTGGGTGCAGGCGCGGTGATCCGCCCGCCGTTTCATTGCGACTACGGCTACAACATCCGCCTGGGCGCCGGCGTGTTCCTCAACTTCAACTGCGTGATCCTGGATGTCTGCGAGGTCAGCATCGGCGAGGGCACGCAGGTGGGCCCGGCGGTGCAGTTCTATGCCGCCGACCATCCGCGCGACGCGGCAGGACGCTCCAGCGGTCTGGAGTTCGGGCGACCGATCCGCATCGGGCGCAACGTGTGGATCGGTGGCGGTGCGATCATCCTGCCGGGCGTGTGCATCGGCGATGATGCGGTGATCGGCGCCGGTGCGGTGGTCACCCGCGATGTGCCGGCCGGCGCGACCGCGCTGGGCAATCCGGCGCGTATACGTGCACGCCGCGACGCTGCCGATGCAGCGCCAACCGATTGAGTATTGCAGCAACCCGCGTGGCGGCATTGATGCGGATCAAGGCGTGTGCCGCAGCGGACTGTCAGGCTGATTCCACCGGCAGCCAGGCCGGTCATCCAAGGAGGTCACCATGTACAAACGTATCCTGATCGCCATCGATGCGTCCGAGTTGTCGCATCGCGGGTTGTTCCAAGGCCTGGAGTTGGCCAAGGCCACCGGTGCCAAGGTGGATATCGTCACCGTGTCCGAGCCGTGGGCGATGGGCATGTACGACGCGATGGGCTGGAGCGTGGGCTACGAGGCAAGTCCGGAGTACCGCAAGGAACGCGAAGCTGCCGCAGAGAAGATCCTGCGCCCGGCGCTGGAGCTGGCAGCCGCGGCCAATATCAAGGCCACCTCGCGCCACGTGCTGGACCGCTTCGCCGCCGAAGGCATCGTTCAGACCGCCAAGGAGTGCAACAGCGATCTGATCATCATGACCTCGCACGGCCGCCGCGGCATGCGCCGCGTGCTGCTCGGCAGCCAGACGGTGGAAGTGCTCACGCACAGTTCGATTCCGGTGCTGGTGATCCGCTGACTGCCGGACGTCTTGCTGCGCAGGACCACCGGCAGCGCATCGCGCGCTCAAATCGCACATCCTCTTGGCGGCACGTCTTTTCGTAGGAGCGCGCCCGAGCGCGACGAAGCGTTACCGGCCACACCCATCGCGCGCAGGCACCGCTCCTACGCCGATTGGATCAGCGTTCCATCGGCTCCGGCCGAGCTGCAGCAAGGCGTGTGGCGTGTGCAAGACGCCGTAGCGCTTCGGGATGCAGCAGGTCGCGATCCAGCAAGGCTGCGGAGCGCACCGGCGGCATGCCGGTACGCACCGGCGCGTCTTCCCGGAGCGGGTGCGGGCTCAGCTCGCGCATGAAGCGCCATAGCGGCATGGCGTGCCCGCGGCGTGGCGCATGCGTCGGCCGCGCGGCACGGCACTGGCGGCGCCACTGCACCGGCGGCATGCCGAAACGCTGCTGGAAACAGCGTTGGAACTGGCGCTCCGATGCAAAGCCTACTTCGTACAGCAACCAAGTCAGGCTGCACTCCGGGTAGGCCTGCAGATAGCGGTGCGCGGTGCACAGGCGCCGCTCGCGGATATGGCGGGCCACCCCGCCACGCGACTGGAACAGCCGGTACAACGACGCACGCGACACCGCGAACGCCTGCTGCAGGGACCCGGTACCGAGCTCGGCTTCGCCGATATGCTGCTCGATATAGGCCAGCAGCTCGCTCATCAGCGGCGCGTGCGCCTCCACCGATGCGGAGGCCTGCGGGACGATGGCATTGTCATAGCCGGTGTTGCTCATGCGGGTGCTACCTGCGGCCCGCTCCCCGGGGCCTGTCATCTGACCAACCGAGAAAAGCGGCGCCAGGCCATCACCGCGTTTCGTGAACCCGGCGCTGCGTCACGCGTCGGTGCGATCGATGCCGATCCAGGCCAACCGGCCGGCCCCTTCCTCGATGCACCGCGGCGCTGGGAAGCTGCATGGACGCTGCCTGTGCCTTGGGTGGCGGCCAACGCAAAGCCAATCGCAACGGCATCGCATCGAGGTCAGATTGGGAACGGCGCTGGCTGGAGAAAATGCAGCATGGCAGGCTGGCCGTTGCGCGGGATGCTTGGGTACCAAGCCCCGGCTGATCGAGCGAGCTAAACCGTTTGGTTTTGAAACGCCCACCCGATCGCCAATGCGGGATACTGGGTTCTCACGCAGGCGAGATGGCCCGATGTCCGAGCTGCCGATCACCGAGTTGTTGCAGGCCTGGCAGCGCGACGAACCCGGCGCGGGCGATGCATTGGCGCGGCAGGTGTACACGGCGCTGCGCGAGACCGCGTTGCGGGCGCTGCGGCGCGATGCACGCGCGGGCTTGCAGGCGACCGAGCTGGTACATGAGGCGTGGATGCGGCTGGAGCAGGGCCAGCAGGGGTTTCAGTCGCGCGCGCATTTCTATTCGGTCGCCGCGCTGCAGATGCGCCATCTGTTGGTGGATCTGGCGCGGCGGCAGGCCAGCGCCAAGCGGCTCGGGCAGGCGGTAACGTTGACGATCAGCCTGTCCGATGGCGCGCCGCGGCCGGAGGCGTTGCTGATGGTGGCCGATGCCTTCGACAAGCTGGCGCGCGTGGATGAGCGCAAGGCCAAGGCATTCGCGCTGACCGAACTGGTGGGTTTCAGCGTGGCCGAGGCGGCCGCGCAACTGGAGGTATCGGTGCCGACGCTGGAGCGCGATCTGCGCTTTGCGCGGGTGTGGCTGGCGGCGCAGCTATGAGCAGTGCCGCCACCTCCTGGCAGCGATTGGAAGCCTTGTTCCATCAGGCCTGCCAGCTGCCGGTGGACGCGCGCCAGGCGTTTGCGCGCGCGCAGGCCGGCGAGGATGTGGTGCTGCGCGATACATTGCTGGCGATGCTGGCAGTGGAATCGCAGGCCACGCTACGCGTCCGCGCACCGTTGAAACAGGCCGTGGCGGCTTTGCGCGCGCCATTGCCGGAACTGCCGGCCGGTACCCGCTTCGGTGCATGGGCGATCGACCGTCTGATCGGTGCCGGTGGCATGGGCCAGGTATATCTGGGCCATCGCGCCGACGGTGCGTACGAGCGCGAGGTGGCGATCAAGCTGGTCGCCGCCGACGCGCTGGATGTGCAGGGCCGCGCGTTGTTCGAGTTTGAATGTCGCTTGCTGGCGCAGATGGTGCACCCGGCGATCGCGCAGATCCACGACGTGGGCACCGACGCGCACGGCCGCCCGTACCTGGTGATGGAATACCTGCGCGGCGAGCCGATCACCTGGTGGTGCGATGCACATCTGTTGTCGCTGCAGGCGCGTGTGCAGCTGATGCTGCGGGTCAGCGAAGCGGTGCAGCATGCGCACCAGAAAGGCGTGATCCATCGCGACCTCAAGCCCGGCAACGTCTTGGTCAGCGACGTCGACGGGCGGCCGATGCCGGGCGTGATCGACTTCGGCATCGCGATCGATGCGGCCAACCCGGCCATGCGCTTCGCGCAGGGGCGCGGCACGCCCGGCTACATGAGTCCGGAACAGGCGCGCGGCGCCCAGGACATGGACGCACGTAGCGACATCTATGCACTGGGCGCGATGTTCTATGAGTTGAGCTGCGGGCTGGCGCCGGTGGCCGGGCGCGATGGATTGCCGCAGCCACCATCGCAACGCGTGGCGGCGGTACCGGCCGACGCGCGTGCGCGGATCTGCGCGGCACGCGCGACCACGCATCCGCGACTGCAGCAGCAACTGCGCGATGGCCTGGATGCGATCGTGTTGTGCGCGTTGGCGCCGGAGCCTGGTGCACGCTATGCATCGGTGTCGGCCTTGATGGACGATCTGCATCGCTGGCTCGACGGGTATCCGCCACGCGCCCTGCAGGCCGGCCATTGGTTGCGCGTGCGCAAGTTTGCCCAGCGCCACCGCAGTGGCGTGTTGGCTGCCGCCCTGGTGTCCACTGCGCTGATTGCCGGCCTGGGCGCAACGTTGTGGTCGCTGCAACATGCTGCGCGCGATGCGCAACGCGCGCAGGTCACCGGCGATTTCATGAGTTCGGTATTGTCCAGCGTGGATCCGGGCATTGCGCAGGGTCTGGACAAGACGCTGATGCTGCGCGTGCTGCAGCAGGCGTCGCAGCGTGCCGCGCGCGAGCTGGCCGACCAGCCGGACGCGCGTCTCCAGGTGGAGCTGACGCTGGGCCGCACGCTGATCGCGCTTGCCGACTATCCGCAGGCGGCGGCGCATCTGCGGACTGCGCATGCACTGGCGCAGCGCAGCAAGGGCGCTGCCAGCCTGCAGGCATTGCAGGCAGCGTCGATGCTCGGCCAGGCGCTGACTGGCGCCGGCAAGGCGGGCGAGGCCGAACAGGCGCTACGCCAAGGCATGGCGCAGGCAGCGCACGGCAACGCGAGGCAGCAGGCGCTGGGCAATGAAATGCGTGCGTGGCTGGCGTGGACGCTGCGCGGCCAGGGTCGCATGCGCGATGCACTGATGGAGGGCCGGCACGCCTATGTCGCTGCCGTGGCCAACACGTCCACCACTGCCGACCAACGCATCGACGCGGGCAATGTCTATGCCGGCATTCTGGCCGACGTCGGGCAACTGACCCCGGCGATTGCGTTGCAGCGCAGCCTGCTGCGCGAGCGGGTTGCCGCACATGGTCCCGACCATCCGCTGGTCGTGCCGATGCGCAACAGCCTGGCCATGTTCCTACTGATGCAGCGCGATTTTGCCGCAGCCGAAACCGAACTGGCCGCGCTGCTGCGCGTCACCCGCAAGCTCTATGGCGATAACGCCGCCGATACCTTGATGGTGGAAGGCAACCTGGCCCATGCATTGCGTCAGCAGGGCAAGCTGGCCGAGGCCGGCCCGCATTACCGCGCCGCGATGGAGCGTGCGCGCACCGTGTTCGGCGACGATGCGCAAGCCACCATCACCTACCGCAGCAACCATGCCCTCTGGCTGCTGGATGCCGGGCAGGTGGATGCCGCATTGGCCGAACAACGCGCATCGCTGGCCTCGTCCCTGCGTGTGTTGGGCCGGGCGCATCCACAGACCGCCGAGATCCTGCGCGGCATGTCCGAGGCCGAGCGCAGGCTCGGCCAGCGGGCTGCCGCGCGCGCTCACGCACAGCAGGCCTTGCAGATCCTGACCGGCATCTACGGCGATGCCGAGGAGCCGTTGCGTGCCGCACGCCTGACCTTGGCGCAGGTCACCCCGGCCAGTGCGCTTCCTGCCACTGCCAGCGCACCGAACACGGCCGCGGTTGCGCAACGCTGAGAGCCCGTGCCGGTCCCGAATCCCGAATCCCGAATCACCAGCTATACAGCTTCCAATACACCTTGTTGACCTTGTCCCTCTCGGCATCGGTATGCCCATCGTGATCGCGGTCGTACAGGAAGTAGGGCGCCCCGCGTGCAGGCGTCACCCGCACCATTTCCAGCTGGCCGTTGACGCGGTACTCGTCGACCTTGTCGCCGTTGCCCATGGTCTTGCTGGTCACATCCGCGCCGGCCGGCACATCGCCGACCGCACCGCTGGTGGCGCAGCCGCCGAGCAGCAGTAACGGCAGCAGCAAAAGACTCGCTCTGATCATTGTCGTCATCCGTTCTAGGTCGTCGGCCAGTATGCGCTGGCAAGGTGTAGCGTGGGCGTGCAGCGTAGAATTGGCGCATGAGCAGATTAGTCCTGATCGACGGGTCCAGTTACCTGTACCGCGCGTTCCACGCGCTTCCGCCACTGACCAACGCCCAGGGCGAGCCCACCGGCGCCTTGTTCGGCGTGGTCAACATGCTGCGCGCCACCCTGAAGGAGCGCCCGGCCTATGTCGCGTTCGTGGTGGATGCGCCGGGCAAGACCTTCCGCGATGACCTGTATGCCGACTACAAGGCCAATCGCCCGTCGATGCCCGACGACCTGCGCGCGCAGGTGCAGCCGATGTGCGACATCGTGCATGCGCTGGGCATCGACATCCTGCGCATCGATGGCGTGGAAGCCGACGATGTGATCGGCACCCTGGCCCTGCAGGCCGCCGCCGATGGCCTGAGCGTGACCATCTCCACCGGCGACAAGGACTTTGCCCAGCTGGTCCGCCCGGGCATCGAGCTGGTCAACACCATGAGCGGCAGTCGCATGGATTCGGACGCGGCGGTGATCGCCAAGTTCGGCGTGCGCCCCGACCAGATCGTCGACCTGCTGGCGCTGATGGGCGACACCGTCGACAACGTGCCCGGCGTGGAAAAGTGCGGCCCCAAGACCGCCGCCAAATGGCTGGCCGAATACGAGTCGCTCGATGGCGTGATCGCCAACGCCGACAGGATCAAGGGCAAGATCGGCGACAACCTGCGCGCCGCGTTGCCACGGCTGCCGCTCAACCGTGAGCTGGTCACCATCAAGACCGACGTGACGCTGGCCAGTGGCCCGCGCGCGCTGGACCTGCGCGAGCCCAACGCCGAGACGCTGGCGGTGCTGTACGCCCGCTACGGCTTCACCCAGGCGCTGCGCGAACTCGGCGGCGCCGCTGCCCAGGCCGGCCTGCCGACCGAACCGGTGGCGCTCGGCGCCGCCGCCGCCAGCGCCCGCACCGAACCCGGCCGCGCCCGCGGCACCGGTTTCGTGTCCGGCCCGGTCAGCGCCCCTGTGGAGGTGGACCCGGCGCTGTCGGCACCCGGCCAGTACGAGACCATCCTGACCCAGGAACAGCTCGACGGCTGGATCGCGCGCCTGCGCGCCGCCGGCCAGTTCGCCTTCGATACCGAAACCGACAGCCTGGATCCGCTGCAGGCCGACCTGATCGGCCTGAGCGTGGCCGCCGAGCCCGGCCAGGCGGCGTATCTGCCGTTCGGCCACAACTTTCCCGGCGCCCCGGCCCAGCTCGACCGCGCCCAGGCGCTGGCGCAGCTGGCGCCGCTGCTCACCGACCCTGCGGTACGCAAGCTCGGCCAGCACGGCAAGTACGACCTGCACGTGATGCGCCGCCACGGCATCGCCCTGGCCGGCTATAGCGACGACACCCTGCTGGAAAGCTTCGTGCTCAATTCCGGCAGCGCCCGCCACGACATGGACAGCCTGGCCAAGCGCTACCTGGGCTATGACACGGTCAAGTACGAGGACGTCTGCGGCAAGGGCGCCAAGCAGATCCCGTTCGCCCAGATCAGCCTGGAGGATGCCACCCGCTACGCCGCCGAAGACGCCGACATCACCCTGCGCCTGCACCAGGTGCTCGGCCCCAAGCTGGCCGCAGAACCCGGCCTGGAGCAGGTCTACCGCGACATCGAGATGCCGCTGGTGGAGGTTCTTGCACGCATCGAGGCCAACGGCGTGTGCGTGGACGCGGCCGAACTGCGCCGCCAGAGCGCGGACCTGTCCAAGCGCATGCTCGCCGCCCAGCAGAAAGCCACCGAGCTGGCCGGGCGCAGCTTCAACCTGGATTCGCCCAAGCAGCTGCAGGCGCTGCTGTTCGACGAGCTCAAGCTCCCCGCGGTGGTCAAGACGCCCAAGGGCCAGCCCTCGACCAACGAAGAGGCGCTGGAGGCCATCGCCGACCAGCACGAGCTGCCGCGGGTGATCCTGGAATACCGCGGCCTGACCAAGCTGCGCAGCACCTACACCGACAAGCTGCCGGAGATGATCCACCCGCAGTCCGGGCGCGTGCACACCAGCTACCACCAGGCCGGTGCGGCCACCGGGCGGCTGTCCTCGTCCGATCCGAACCTGCAGAACATCCCGATCCGCACCGAGGACGGCCGCCGCATCCGCCGCGCCTTTGTCGCCCCGGCCGGGCGCAAGCTGATCGCCTGCGACTACTCGCAGATCGAGCTGCGCATCATGGCGCACCTGTCCGGCGACCCCGGCCTGGTGGGCGCGTTCGAGTCCGGTGCCGACGTGCACCGCGCCACCGCCGCCGAGGTGTTCGGCCGCACCATCGACACCGTCAGCGGCGACGAGCGCCGCGCCGCCAAGGCGATCAACTTCGGCCTGATGTACGGCATGAGCGCCTTCGGCCTGGCCCGCCAGCTCGGCATCGGCCGAGGCGAGGCGCAGGACTACATCGCGCTGTACTTCAGCCGTTACCCCGGCGTACGCGACTTCATGGAGACCACCCGCCAGCAGGCGCGCGACAAGGGCTACGTGGAGACGGTGTTCGGCCGCCGGCTGTATCTGGATTTCATCAACGCCGGCAGCCAGGGCCAGCGTGCCGGCGCCGAGCGCGCTGCCATCAATGCGCCGATGCAGGGCACCGCCGCCGACATCATCAAGCGCGCCATGGTCAGCGTGGACGGCTGGATCGCCGAGCACGCGCAGCGCGCGCTGATGATCCTGCAGGTGCACGACGAACTGGTGTTCGAAGCCGAGACCGATTTCGTCGACACGCTGCTGAGCGAAGTGACCGCGCGTATGTCGGCTGCTGCTGAATTACGCGTGCCGCTCGTGGTCGACTCGGGGGTTGGCGACAACTGGGATGAGGCGCATTGATGCAGGAGCGGCGCCGATATGCTGAACGCGCAGACCAGACATAATGCGTATCGGACCTGCGCTGATGGAATGAATAACCGCTAAATTCTACATTTTTTTAACAGGTATCTTCACGATCCATCAATGTAGAAAATGGTGTTATATCCCTCGACGGGCGCAACGCCTGTCGTCAGATCTCTCCCATCCCCTGGAGCAGATCTCGGAACGGAAACTACTCCCCAAGTTTCCGTTCCCTGGCCCCGCCGACCTCCCCCTGGTCTGCGGGGCTTTTTATTTTCGGCGTCGAATTATTTTGCTACGCAACATAACCGGTTCAGCGCATTGCGCATTCACCGGTACCGTTGGTAATCACAAATTTAAATGGGCTGAATTACTTCAATTAATCAACACAGCGTTTCATCAGTACCGTGTTCTTTATCTGGATTCAGCCCAGCCAGTCGCGCGGTACCAGATAGTCCATCAGCCGCGCCTCGGCGCTACCCGGTTCCGGCGTGAAGCCATATTCCCAGCGCACCTGTGGCGGCAGGCTCATCAGGATGCTTTCGGCACGCCCGCCACTTTGCAGGCCGAACAGCGTGCCGCGGTCGTAGACCAGGTTGAACTCCACGTAGCGGCCACGGCGGTAGAGCTGGAACTGGCGTTCGCGTTCGCCATAGGGCGTGTCCTTGCGGCGCGTGACGATCGGCAGGTAGGCATCCAGGAAGCCGTCGCCGACCGCGCGCTGGTAGGCGAAGTCGCGTTCGAAATCCTGACCCAGGTCGTCGAAGAACAGCCCGCCCACGCCACGGGTCTCGTTGCGGTGACGCAGGAAGAAGTACTCGTCGCACCAGTGCTTGTGCGCGGCATAGCGTTCCTCGCCGAACGGCGCGCACAATGCCTGCGCGGTGCGGTGCCAGTGCAGCACGTCCTCGTCGACCGGATAGAACGGGGTCAGGTCGAAGCCGCCACCGAACCAGGCCGCCACCACTTCGCCATCGCGCTCGGCGCGGAAGTAGCGCACGTTGGCGTGGGTGGTGGGGACATGCGGATTGTGCGGATGGAACACCAGCGACACGCCACAGGCGCGCCACGTCGCCCCGGCCAGCTCGGGCCGATGCGCACTGGCTGACGGCGGCAGGCGCGAGCCGGACACATCGGAAAACCCGATGCCGGCCTGCTCGAACACCGCGCCATTGCGCAGGATGCGGGTGCGTCCGCCACCGCCTTCCTCGCGTTGCCATAGGTCTTCGGCAAAACGCGCGCTGCCATCGATGGCTTCCACGGCAGCGCAGATACGATCCTGCAGGCCGGTCAAATAATCGCGTACACGGTCGAATTCGTTCATGCCACGATTCTAAGCGCTGCGTCGCGCTTCTTGCAGTCGGGCAAACGCGCCCGTTTGTCGCAGGGCGAGGCGCTGCGTCGTGTGGGGATCGGGCGCATGAGCAGCCAGGCTTTGCTGCGTCGTCCCACACCAGGCTTCACGCCTGGCGTTTTCCGTTGGGTTGGGCGGTGTGGGCGAGGCAGAAGCACGAGCAAAAGCAAAAGCAAAAAAAGCAGGGCGTTGATCTGCTGGTTTGCTGCAGGGCCCTTGCCCGCCCACCATCGCAGGACACGCCGCAAGTACGTCCTTGTAGGCTCTTACGCGGCATCCATGCCGCGTAAGGTCCCGCGACGGTAGGCGGGCAAGGACCAGTCGAGATGGCCGGTGTACATGGAAAGAGCAGAAGCGGGGGTGGCGGTCGGGCCAAGGCCCCGCGGCGGCGGGCGGGCAAGGACCAGTCGGGATGGTCGGTGTGTATGGGCAAGAACGGAAGCGGGGTGGCGGTTGGCCAAGGTCCCGCTGCGGCGTGCACGGACCATCGGGGATGGGCGGTGTGCATGGCTGGGGACGCAGGCCAACTTCAACCAGCGATCATGCCTTGCGCGAGGCCGTAAATTCGGCGCGCACCGCAGGCGTGCACAACCGCCATGCCAGCGCCGCGTGGAGACAGCCGATCGCCAGCACGCCCAGGCCCGTCAGCAGCAGCGCCGCCTGGCGTGTTGCCTGCAGGCGTGCCTGCAGCTCCGGCCACTCGGGGCTGTGCAGGACGTCGGCCGGCAGCATCGCCTGCACGCCCTCGAACACCGGCCCGATCAATGCTAGGCCGCCGACATTGAGCAGCCCGGTCACCAGCAACACCACTACGAACCCGACCCGCGCCCACTCGCGTCGCTGCAGCAAGGCCCAGCTCAACCATGCGAAGGCGACCGACAGCACCACGCCTACGACCGACAATGACACGGCATGATCGATCAGCCACTGCAACGAGGCGGGCAGGGTGATCCCTTCGGGCAGGCCCAGCGTCGCCGCGTCGGGCATCAGCGCGATCATCACGATCTGCAACAGGTTGGACATCGCACTGACGACGCCCAGCAACAAGGACACCCACGCCAGCGGCGTGACGAAGCCGCCGCGTGGTCGGGAGGCCGGTGCCGGCGTGCTCATTGCAGCGATGCGATATGGGCGGCCACGGCATCCTGGCCCGGAGGATCCAGCGCTGGCTGCAGTTGCGCGTACCAGCCCGGCAGCGCGTCGGCCGGCAGGCACTGGCGCAACAACGGTGTGCTGCGCTCCAGGAAAGCGTCGAGGAAGGGCAGCCCGCGCACGTAGAGGAAGTGGCTGTCGGTGATCGACATTCCGGCGTAGGCCTCGCGCAACCACTCCAGATGCGGCAACGCGTGTGCGCCGTGACCGGCGCGGGTCAGCGCGGTGAGGAAACTGGTGCGTGCGGTGGCCGGCGAGGTGGAACGCTCCTGCGCGTTCAAATCATCGAAGGTCAGCAACCACTGCTCGCCACGATCGATCTCGTTGCACATCACCGAGGTGGTCGCCAACTGCAGTGCGTTGTGTGCGCTGGGTTCGAGCTCGTACAGCGCCAGCCAGTGCGGATACGCCTCGTGATAGCGGTCCAGCGCACTCAGCGCAAGTGCGCACAGGCGTTGCGCGTCGGCACCCAGGTGCAGCTGCGCCTGCGCAGCGTTGTAGGCGCCCAGCTGATCGCCGCGCTGGAACAGGGTCAGTGCGGGCTGCAGTGCCGGGTCGATCTCGACGTCGGTCGCGGTGTCATCGGCTGCAGCCGCCGGCGCTGCGGTGGGTTCGGTTCGGGGCGTCGTGGCCACCGGGGTCTTGCGTCCAAACAAACGGTCCCACAGGCCCATCGCGATTACCTTCTGCGCGCCGCGAATCGGAAACCGCTGCGGTGCCGGCGGCGCTCCGGTCGGGCGGCGGGCCGGCAGAGGGGAGCGCAATGCGCCAGCGATCTGCCGATCCTGCACCAAGCTTAGAGCTAGTTGCGTACGTGGAGGTGAGTACCGACATGGTGTCGCGTGGCATGCGTAACGCATTGGCGCATCACGCGTGCGACGTGGCTGGCCTGCAGCTTGCTGCAGGATGCGGATGCTGCCGCTGCGACATGCCATCGGCCGGACGATGTACCACCCATCGCCCGGTCGCAGCGCCAGGGCTTACGGCTTCACCTGCTCATTGAACAGCTTGAGGATGCGCTTGTATTCGTCCAGCCACGAATCGGCGCGGGTAAAGCTGTGGCGTTCCAGCGGATACGGCGCCACCTGCCAGTTGTCCTTGTGCAGCTCCATCAACTTCTGGGTCATGTCGACCGAGTCCTTGAAGAACACGTTGTCGTCGATCATGCCGTGCGCGATCAGCAGATGGTCGCGCAACCCGTCGGCATAGTTGATCGGCGATGAGGTCTTGTACGCGTCGGGGTCGAGCTCGGGCGTATTGAGGATGTTGGAGGTGTACTCGTGGTTGTACTGCATCCAGTCGCCGACCGGACGCAGCGCCGCGCCGGCCTTGAACGTGCCGGGGCTGCGGAACAGCGCCATGTAGGTCATGAAGCCGCCGTACGAGCCGCCATAGATGCCGGCGCGCGCGCGGTCGCCCTGCTTCTGCGTCACCAGCCACTCCAGCCCGTCCAGGTAGTCTTCCAGCTCCGGATGGCCCATGTTGCGGTAGATCGCGGTGCGCCAGTCGCGGCCGTAGCCCTCCGAGGCACGGTAGTCCAGGTCCAGCACGATGTAGCCCTGCTGCACCAGCAGGTTGTGGAACATCTGCTCGCGGAAATACGGCGTGTAGCGCTGCGAGACGTTCTGCAGGTAGCCCGCGCCATGTACGAACATCACGATCGGATACTGCTTGCCGGGCTCGGGGTTCTGCGGCCCGTAGTACTTGCCCCAGACCGTGCCGGCGCCATGCCGGGACGGCACCTGCACGTACTGCGGTGCGATCCACGGCTGCGCCTTGAAGGCGGGGGTGCGGGTGTCGGTCAGCAGCGTGGCCTGGCCGCCTGCGGCCGGCACCACCGCCAGCTGCGGTGGCAGGTAGCTGCCGGAATAGCGCACCAGCAATTGCTGCCCGTTCGGCGACAGACGGAAGCCTTCCACGCCATTCAAGGCAGTGACTTCGGTGAGCTGGTCGCTGCGCAGATCCAGCTTGCACACCTCGTAGTCGCCCGGCCATGTCTGATTGCACAGAAAGAACATGCTGCTGCCGTCGGCGCTGGGTACCGGCATCGACACTTCCCACTTGCCGCGCGTGCGCTGGCGCGGCTTGCCGTTGCCTTCCACGGTGTACAGCTGCGAATAGCCGGATTCTTCCGACAGCAGCCACAGCGTGCGGTTGTCGGGCAGCCAGCCGAAATCGTTGAAGTCCCAGTTGATCCAGGCGCTGTCGCTCAGGCGATGCCGCGGCTGCAAGGTGGCGTTGGCCAGGTCCACGCTGGCGATCCAGCGGTCCTTGTTGTCCACCGCGCGAATCTCCACCGCCACATTGCGCCCGTCATCGCTCCAATGCACCGCCGGCCCGCTGCCGTCGCCATCGCTTTCCACACGCACGGCGCGGTCGCCCTTGAGCGGATCTTTCCTGGCGGCCTTGCGCAGCGCGGCCAGCGGGTCGGTGGCAATGCCCGGCAGCGTGTCGAACGACAGCGCTCTGGCGGTGCCGGCGCTGACATCCACCAGCCACAGCGCATGCGCCACCGGTGCATTGCGACCGACGCGGGTACGCACTTCCTGGAATTCCTCGTAACCGGATTCGGTCACGTACTTGGGCATCTTGCCGGCCTGGCCCTCTTCGGCGCCCTTGGCCTGGGTGACCACCAGCAGATGGCGGCCGTCCGGCGACAACGCGCTGTCGACGATCTCCACCTCATCGCCCAGATACACCGGTGCCGCCGCACGGGTGGCATCGGCGCGGCGCCAGGCGTCTTCCTGCGCGCGTAAGGCATCGCGCTGCTCACGATCGCGCCGCAGCGTGGCCAGCGTGGCCAGCTGCTGCTCGCGCAACACGTCGGCCTTGGGCGCGGCGTTGGGATCGCGCTCGGCCTTGACTACCGCAACCTGCGCGGTGCCGGCGTCGGCGCGCCAGTGGTACCAGTTGTTGCCCGCGCGCCAGATCGCACCGCCATCGCTGGCGAACTGCGGCCGCGATTCGACCTCGTTGCTGCGGGTCAGCTGGGTCAGCGCGCCGGAGCGCAGGTCGCGCAGGAAGATGTCGCCATTGCGCGCAAACAGCATGCGCTGACGGGTCGCATCGTAGCTCGGGTTATCCGCATCCAGGCCGGCACGGGCGTTGTCGGCCACGCGTTCGGCAGTGCCGCCGCCGGCGCCCTGGCGGTAGGTGTCGCGCACCGGTGAGCCATCGCGCTTGAGCAGGTATTGCACCTGCTTGCCGTCCCACTGCCACCAGGCCTGATCCACCGACGGCCCGATCCAGTCCGGATCGGCCATCACCTGTTCGATGGTGAGCGGTGTGGCGGACTGCGCGTGCGCGGTGACAGCCAGCAACAACAAGGACAGCGGCAACAATCTGGGCATCGGTAACGACTGGACGCAACAAGGAGCGGACAAGCCTAGCAGCTCGCTTCCATCGGAGGCTTGGGCCACAGGTCATGGACGTGGGGCGGTGCGTGCGTCATCGACGAGGCAAGGCATTCGCCGCTGGCGGACGCGACCAGCTGCGGTGCGCGCATGTCGGCCGACGTCAGCGCATCGGCGCGATGCACTCCACGCCGCGCGCCGCGCCAGCAGCAACGTGGAGCCTGGGTCATGTACGCCTTCGCCCAGGTTCGAACCGCCGCCACCGCCGCATAGCTGGAAACCTCCCGACTTGCCAGCAGCGCAGGTGGCGGCCAAGCTAGCGCGCTTTTGCGATTGTCGGTTCCCATGTCCAGCCTGCCTGTTCCTGCCGTTTCCCACCCGATGGCCGTCGGCGCGCCCAGCCGGCCGCTGGCCTGGCGCGCGGGGCAGTCGGTCGACCTGGCCACCTTCATCGCGCACGTGCACGGCCTGGCGCAGCAGCTGCCGGACGGTCGCCACGTGGTGAACCTGTGCGAAGACCGCTATCGCTTCATGGTCGCGTTCTATGCGTGCGCGCTGCGCGGCCAGGTGTCGCTGCTGCCGTCCTCGCGCGCACCGGCCGTGGTCGGCGAGGTGCAGGCGCGGCATGCCGATGCGTACTGCCTGGGCGATCTGGCGCTGGAGCTGGCGCCGCCGCGCTACTGGCAGTTGCCGGCCGAGTTGCCGCAGGCCCCGGGCCCGATCCCGCAACTGGCCGACGATGCCCTGGTGGCCATCGGCTTTACCTCCGGCAGCACCGGCAGCCCGCAACCCAACCCCAAGACCTGGGGCAGCTTCCTGACCAGCACGCGCCAGGACCTGGTCGCGCTGGAAAGCCTGTGGGCGCACACCGACGCGGTGCCGCACGTGGTCGCCACGGTGCCACCGCAGCACATGTACGGCATGGAATTGTCGGTCCTGCTGCCGATGGTGACTGCGCTTGCGGTGCATGCGGGCCGCCCGTTCTTCCCGGACGATGTGGCGCGCGCGCTGGCCGATGTTCCCGCCCCGCGCGTGCTGGTGACCACGCCGGTGCATCTGCGCGCGCTGGTGGAATCGGGCGTGGCGTTGCCGCCGCTGGTCGGCATCGTCTCGGCCACCGCGCCGTTGGCGCAGGACGTGGCCGCTGCCGCCGAGGCGCGCTTTGGGGGCGAGGTGCGCGAGATGTTCGGTTCGACCGAAACCTGCGTGTTCGCCGTGCGCCGCACCGCGCTGGAAGCGGCATGGACACCGCTGCCCGGCGTCCGCCTGGAAACGCAGGCGGCAGGCACCTTGGTGCACGCGCCGCATCTGGCCACGCCGGTGCTGCTGGCCGACATGATGGACGTGGCCGCCGACGGCCGTTTCCAGGTGCGCGGCCGGCAGGCCGATCTGCTGGAAATCGCCGGCAAACGCGCCTCGCTGGCCGATCTCACCCGTCGCCTGCTGGCCATCCCCGGCGTGATCGATGGCGTCATCGTGCAACTCGCACCCGACCCCGGCCAGGCGGTCGGGCGCATCGCCGCACTGGTGGTCGCCCCGACTCTGGACGAGGCGCAGATCCTCGACGCCCTGCGCGTCAGCGTCGACCCGGTGTTCCTCCCGCGCCGCCTGCGCAAACTCGCCGCACTGCCACGCAACGAAACCGGCAAGCTGCCACGCGATGTGGTGCTGGGTTTGCTCAACGGCTGAGCGATACTGGCCGGACACCAAGGAGGCGTGGCCGCATGCGCAAGGGATCTGCAAGCAGATTAGTACTCATCAGTGCCGCAGTCGTATTGGCGATTGTGGCGATGTGCCTGGCGTGGCTGCGATGGCATCGCCTGGATCAGGCAGTTGAGGCGGATCCTGTGCATGCGGCCACTGCTGTTGTCATGCCGGCCGGACAATCCAAGCCTGTTGTCGCTTCCGCGCCTCTACCGCCAGCTGATACGCCGCTGCGCCAAGTCTTCGACGACCTCAGTCGTCGCGCGGAGCAAGGTGATCCAGCGGCCGCATGCCGCTTGGCTATCGAGCTTGATCGCTGCGATGTGATCCAGCAGCAACTCGCCACTTACGACGAGTTGGTGTGGCGCGCACAGCGTGCGCGTGAGCGAAAGGTCGTCACCCCCAATGCGAACGCCGACTTTGCTGCATGGGACAAGATGCTGGATGGCATGGCGACGGGACTGCTCAAAGCTGCGGATCGTTGCGAAGGTGTACGGCAGGTTTCCGTGGCCGAGCGGGTCGCGTTGTGGCGACAAGGTGCGCTTGGTGGCAATCGGGGGGCGCTTGCGCACTACGCGGTCGGCAACGCGTTTCGGCGCCGCGACATGCTGGAGCTTCTGCCGGAACTGCAGCGCTATCGAAAAGAAGCGGAATCGATGGCGCTGCAGGCAGCCTCGCGCGGAGACCTGCAAACCTCCCTGGCCTTGGCGGCGGCTTATTCACCTCGCCGCGATACCGGTGAGCGCTTTTTCCTGGCGCAGGTGGTCCAGACGGATCTGGCCCGATCGTTGGCGCTGTATCGACGTGGCAGCCAGCAGCTGCCGGCAACTGCCGGCCCGCGCTCGCGCGAGGTGATAGACGACAACATCGCCTGGTTGCAGAAGCGCGCGACAGCCAGCGATCTCGCAAGAGCTGATGTGCTGGGCAATGCGTGGGCGCGGCAGTGGTCTGCTACGCCAAAGGCTGGGTCAGCCGCGTTGACGGTGAACGAAGAAGGCGGTGTGGGCGATATCGAACCAGCGCAATGCGCTCAATGACTCACCCATGCACCCCGTCGATCTCCACCGCCAGCTCGTCGCGGCAGATCACCGCGTGCAGCAGCAGGCGCGGTACCGCATCGCCGAAGCGGGCGTCCAGTGCCTGGGCGACCTTGGGCAGGTCGTCCTGCTCGCGCACGTAGACCTTCAGGCGGGTGCCGGCGCCGAACTGCGTGGGCAGGGCGGGGGCGTGCTGGCGTGCGGCACCGAGCAGGGCGTCGAAGTTGGCGAAGGTTTCTTCCAGCTGCGCCAGCAGCTGGCCGGTGTGCATCGAGGCATGCCCGACCACGGCGGCGGTGCCCGACAGCAGCAGCGGCATGTCGCTGCCGGCCGGCGGCAGCATGGCGCGCGCGAAACTCGGCGGCTGCGGGCCGTACTGGCGCGGGTAGTTGTAGGCGCTGACCTGGCGTGGATTCTCCAGCGGGGTGCCGGCATCGGCGGCGGCCAGCCAGTAGATCTGGATGATGCGCTCGGCATCGCAGCGGCCCACCGCGGTGGCGGCCGGCAGCTGCGCAGTGTCGAAGGCGCCCAGGCCGCGCGCACGGCCCACGCAGAACTGCCGGTAGCGTTCGCGGTCGCCACTGCCCAGGGTGATGGCGTCCAGATAGTTCCAGATACGCAGCAGGCGCGGCGTCTGGCTGCCGGTGACGAAGGCGGTGATTTCCGCATAGGCCTTGGCGGCGGCGGTTTCGATATCGACATCCTGCTCGTCGATCTCGATCACGCCGAACTGCAGGCGGCCGTCGCTGGCCCAGGCGATGTTGCCATCGCGGCCGCTGTGCACGGCTGCATCGCTGCGCCACACCTCCAGCATCTCGGCCTGATACGGCTGCAGCGGCACGCGCAGGTAGCGCGGGTCGTCCAGGCGTGGCGCCGCGGTGCCGAAGCCGAACACGGCCAGCACCTGCGGGTCGGCCAGCAGTGCGGACGGGTCGGTCTGCTCGACATAGTCGACCTGCAGACGGGGATGGCGCACGCTGTGCGTGGTCTGGGCCTGGGAAGCGGTCATCGGGTGTCCCGTCGTTGCGTGTCGCGTTGCAAGGTCTCGCCGTCGAAGCCGAGCGTGGCCTGACGTCGGCGTTGGCGCCAGGACTGCCAGGCGCGCGGCATCATCGACAAGGTGGTCAAGGCATAGATGGCGCGGAACGCGCGCAGGCGCAGGCGCACCCTGGGGCTGTCGAACACGTCGCCGGCCAGCATCGCCACCACCGCTTCTTCGATCCGCCAGGTGTTCTGCGGTTGCGCGAACAGGGCGCGCATGGTCGGCGAGGTGAAGCGGTAGATGAACCACTTGAACTCGTCCACGCCGCGCCTGAGTTCGCGCTGCAAGGCGCGCTGCAGTTTCGCCTCGTGCTGCGGCATGCGCAGGGCCTGGTCCACCATCGCCGCACCGCGTTCGGCGCTGTGCATGGCCAGGAACACGCCCGACGAAAACATCGGGTCGACGAAGGTGTAGGCATCGCCCAGCATCAACCAGCGCGGGCCGGACATGCGCGTGCATTCGTAGGCGTAGTTGCCGGTGGCATGCACCGGGGCCACGCGTTCGGCGCCGAGCATGCGCGCGTTGAGCTCGGCATTGAGCGCGAGCGTGCGCATGAAAAAGCCCTCGCTGTCGCCCTTGCGGGTCTTCATGTATTCCGGGTAGCAGACCGCGCCCACGCTCATGATGTCGTCCGGCAACGGAATCAGCCACATCCAGCCATGTGCGTGGCGGTAGATGCTGATGTTGCCGGCATCCTCGCCCGGCCGGCGCGCCACGCCGCGGAAGTGGCTGAACAACGCGGCCGACTGATGTTTGGCATTGGCGCGTTTGAGCTTGAAGCGGGTGCCCAGGAAGGTGTCGCGGCCGCTGGCATCGAGCAGATAGCGCGGGCGAAACCGCTGCACCCCGGCCACGCCTTGCGCCTGCAGCACCGGCTGCTGCCCGTCGAACTCCACCGCTTCGACCTTGACCTGATCGCGCGCATCCACGCCCACCGCGCGCGCGCGCTCGAACAGCACCTGGTCGAACTGCGCACGTGGCACCTGGAAGGCGAAATCGGCCTTGGCATCGAGCGCATGCGAAAAACGGAAGGTGTTGTAGCCGCCGCTGTCGTTGGGAAAGTCCGCCCCGCGCTTGAGCACGCCGATGTCGCGCACGTCCTCCAGCACGCCCAGGCGTTCGAGAATCGGCACGTTCATCGGCAGCAGCGACTCGCCGATATGGAAGCGCGGATGCTGCGCCTTCTCCAGCAAGGTCACCTGCCAGCCCTGCTGGGCCAGCACGATCGCCGCCGTACAGCCCGCCGGCCCGCCGCCGATGATCAGGACATCCGGGCACTCGGGCCCGGGAGCCGGCCCGGCTGCCGGCATGGCGGTCGGGGTGGGGCGAACAGCAGTGGAAGTCATCCTGGAACGAACCTGCAGCGGGCGAGCGTCATGCAGTCATGATAGCCTGACCGGCGGCCCGGACAGGTATGCCGGCCGCCGAATCGCTGTTGCAGAACGATCGACGCCATCGACAATGCGGCCGCAAGGCAGCCGCGGCGAGTGCTCGGAATCGGCCGGCACGGCAACGTACACTGTGTTGCGCAATCGCCCACGCCGACCTGACGGTTGTCTGTGACGCTGTGGTGGTTGTGCTGAAGTCCCTCGCTCTGATCGTGTCGCCCGCCCCTCACCTGGAAGCTCTCTGGATGTCCTCGCAAACCGCTGCCGAACGTGAACTGGCCGAACTCCTGGTCGAAAGCCTGAACCTGGAAGACGTCCAGCCCGCCGACATCGATCCGGAGGCGCCGTTGTTCAATACCGGGCTGGGGCTGGATTCGATCGACGCGCTGGAACTGGCGCTGGCGATCAGCAAGCGCTACGGCTTCCAGCTGCGCTCGGACAATGACGAGAACCGTCGCATCTTCGCGTCGCTGCGCGCATTGTCGGCGCATGTCCAAGCCAACAAGACCGTCTGACCTGCCAACTGCAGCGCCTGCCGATGCGCCCCCGTGGGTGCTGGGGCTGGGCGTGCTGCTGGCGGTGGCGTATTCGCCGCTGGCGCATTGGGCCAACGCCAGCCATCGCCCGGACCTGGCGGTCATCGCCGGGGCCTTGCTGGTGCTGATGGTGCTGATCGAGCCGATGGTCGCGCGCCGCGCCTGGGCCTGGGCGCTGGCCGTGCTGACCTTGCTGGGCCTGAGCGCGTTGTGGCACTCGCCGTACGCGATGCTGGTGCTGGCCGCGCCGCCGGTGGTGTTCACCGGCTGGATCGCCTGGTTCTTCGGGCGCAGCCTGCGCCGCGGGCGCACGCCGCTGATCAGCCGCATTGTCGAAGGGCTGTATCGCCAGGCCGGCATGCCGATCACCCCGGAGCAATACCGCTACACGCGCCGCCTCACCCTGGCCTGGGCGTTGCTGCTGTGCGCGCTGACCCTGGTCAACCTGGTGCTGGGCCTGTGCGCCGAACCCAGTGGCGTGCTGGCGCAACTGGGCCACGCCTCGCCGCTGCCGATCAGCGACGCGCGCGCGTCGTTGTTCGCCAATCTGCTGGCGTACGGGGTGGTTGGCGGGTTCTTCGTGGGCGAATATCTCTTGCGCGGCCGCTGGTTTCCACAGCGCCCCTATCGTAATCTGCCAGACTTCTTGCGCCAGATGGCGCGGCTCGGGCCGGAATTCTGGCGCGATCTGCTGCGCTGAGTGCGTGGCCAGGGCAGCGACGTACGTGCACATTTTCGGGGACAAGACAAAAATGCCGTTGGCAAGGATGCCGTCGCGCCTGGCGTGGGCCGTGTTCAATCTGCTGCAACTGGCCTTCACGCTGACGTTTACCGCTGGCGGAATCGTCTATGCCCTGGTGCTGCTGGCGATCACGCGCGATGCCGACCGCCTGCTGCGCATGGGCGCCTGGATGTGGTCGCCGGTGCTGTTTCGCGGCGCCGGCGCCAAGGTGATCGTGGAAGGCCGCGAGCGCGTGGACTGGTCCAGGAATTATCTGTTCGTCAGCAACCACCAGTCGGTCATCGATATCTGCGCGTTGTTCTACGCCTTGCCGGTGCCGCTGCGGTTCCTGCTCAAGGACGAGATGCTCAAGGTGCCGTTCGTGAACTGGTATGCGCGGGCCACCGGCATGCTGTTCCTGGACCGCGACAGCCGGCGTGCCGGGGCGATGGTGCGCCGGCAGGCAGCGGCGCTGCTGCGCGAGGGCAAGCAGTTGTGTCTGTTTCCCGAAGGTACCCGCAGCCGCAGCGGCGCATTGTTGCCGTTCAAGGCCGGGCTGTTGCAGGCCGCTATCGATGCTGGCGTGCCGGTGGTGCCGGTGGCGCTGGATGGCTGCGGCAAGGTGCTGCCGGTGGAGGGTGTGTTCAGGGTGCGCCCGGGCATCATCCGTGTGCGTATCGGCGATCCGATCCCGGTGACCGGGCCGGATGCGCCGGACCGCCAGCAATTGACCGAGCAGGCACATGACGCCGTGGCTGCGATGCTTCAACCCAGGATTTGAGTTGCCCGCTTATGGATTTTGTCGTGCCGCATGATCATCCCTGCCTGCCCGGGCACTTTCCGGGGCGTCCCGTGGTGCCTGGCGTGGTCGTGCTCGACCATGTGCTGCAGGCGGTGGAAGCCGCCCATGGCCCACGCGCGGCGGCGCGCCTGCCGCAGGTGAAGTTCGTGCGGCCGTTGCTGCCGGGGCAGGTGGCATCGATCACGCTGGACGGCGTCGGCCCGCGCTGGCGCTTTCGCGTGCAGCGCGCCGACGAGCTGCTGGTCAGCGGCGAACTGGTGGCGGAGGCGGCGCAATGAGCAGCCAGTGGAAGCAACGTCCCGAAGGCGGTGGACGTTTCGCGCTGTGGCTGATCCGCGGCATCGCCCAGCATGCCGGGCGCGCGGTGGGACGCGCGCTTCTGTATCCGATCACGCTGTACTTCCTGCTGGTGCGTGCGCCCGAGCGCAGCGCCTCGCGTGCGTATCTGACCCACGTGCTGGACCGCCCGGCCACGCTGCGCGACGTGGCGCGGCATATCCACACCTTCGCCTCGACGATTCTGGACCGCGTGTACATGCTGTGCGGGCAGATGCAGCGCTTCCGGGTCGACATCACCGGGCTGGATCAGCTGCATACGCAGATGGACCGCGGCCGCGGCGTGCTGATCTTCGGCTCGCACCTGGGCAGCTTCGATGCGCTGCGCGTGCTGGCCACCGAGCGGCCGGACGTGCAGGTCAAGGTGGTGCTGGACAAGGCGCACAACCGCGCCATGACCGAGCTGCTGGGCGCGCTGAATCCGCAGCTGGCGGCCAACATCATCGATGCCGGCATGGACGCGACCTCGATCGTCATGGCGATCAAGGACGCCACCGATGCCGGCGCGCTGGTCGCGCTGCTGATCGACCGCCCGCGCGAGGGCGACCCGGCATTGCCGGCGATGTTCCTCGGCCGCAACGCGATGTTCCCGACCTCGCCGTGGCTGATCGCCGCAGCGCTGAAGGTGCCGGTGGTGCTGGCGTTCGGCCTGTACCGCGGCGGCAATCATTACGAGCTGGCGTTCGAGACCTTCAGCGAAGGCCTGGACGTGCCACGCCGCCAGCGTGCGCCGGTGCTGGCGGTACTCATGCGCGATTACGCGGCCAGGCTGGAACATTACACACGCTACGCGCCGTACAACTGGTTCAACTTCTACGATTTCTGGAACACCCACCATGCCGATGTGCCGCACCCTGCCGTGGATGCTGATACTGCTGTTCAGCGCCGCACCGCTATGCGCCGCACCGCCTGAGACGCTGGACGTGGGCCAGGTGCTGCAGCGCCTGGCACGCCCCGCACCGGTCAGCACCGAGTTCGTCGAACTGCGCGGCTCGGCCCTGCTGAAGACGCCGCTGCGCGTGCAGGGCCACTACCGGCGTCCGGACGCACAGACGCTGGTGCGCGAGGTCAGCGCACCGTATCGCGAGACCACCACGTTGCAAGGCGACCAAGGCGTGCTGGAACGCGAAGGCAAGGCGCCGCGGCGTTTTGCGCTCAGCCGCGTGCCCGAGCTGGCCGGCTTGAAGTCCGGCTTCGGCGCATTGCTGGCCGGCGACCGCGCGCTGCTGGAGCAGCACTACCGCATCAGCGGGCAGGGCCAGCTGCAATCCTGGGCATTGACCCTGCAGCCCAAGGACGCCGCTGTCGCCAGGCAGGTACGCGAGTTGCGGCTGTACGGGCGCAATGACGAGTTGCGCTGCATCGAAAGCCTGCCGGCCAAGGGCGAGGTGCAGCGCACGCTGCTGGCCGGTGCCGCGCGCGAGGCTGCACGCGTGACCGATGCGGCGGCGCTGACCACGCTGTGCCACGGGTCGGGCGCGTGACGCAGCGCGCCTGCGGCGCCAGCAAGGCGCCCGCACAGCCCGATGCCGCGCGCGCGGCCGGTGCACGTTCGGCCACGCAGTTGGAGCTGATACATGGCATTTGAGTTGAATGCCAACCGCCGCATCGGCCTGGCGCTGCTGTGGCTGGCCTTGCTGGCGGTGGCCGGGTTTTGGTTGAGCGAAACGCTCAAGGTCACCGGCGACCTGCGCAAGTTCATGCCCGCCCTCAGCACACTGAAAGCACTGTTGCTGCCCGATGCCGCGCGTGCGGCCGGTGCACGTTCGGCCACGCAGTTGGAGCTGATACATGGCATTTGAGTTGAATGCCAACCGCCGCATCGGCCTGGCGCTGCTCTGGCTGGCCTTGCTGGCGGTGGCCGGGTTTTGGTTGAGCGAGACGCTCAAGGTCACCGGCGACCTGCGCAAGTTCATGCCCGCCCCGCGCACGCCGGCGCAGAAACTGCTGATCGAAGAACTGGGCGAAGGCCCCGGCTCGCGCCTGTTGCTGATGGCGCTGTCCAACAGCGACCCGGCCACGCTGGCCGCGCAGTCGCAGGCACTACAGCAGGCCCTGGCCGCGCAGCCGCGGCTGTTCGAGCTGGTCGGCAATGGCGGCAGCGCGGGCCTGGATGCGATCCCCGAGCGCCTGCTGCCGTATCGCTATCTGCTCAGCGACAGCTTCGACGCCGCGCCGCTGGATGCGCACACCCTGCAGGCGGCGTTGCAGTCGCGCGTGCAGGATCTGGGCTCACCTGCCGCTGCGATGGTGGAGCCGTTGTTGCCGCGCGACCCGACGCTGGAAGTACTGCATCTGGCCGAAACCCTGCAGCCGGCCGCGGCGCCGCAGACGCGCAACGCGGTGTGGTTCGACCGTGCCGGCACCTCGGCCTTGCTGATCGCGCAGACGCGCGCAGCCGGCTTCGATCCCACCGGCCAGCAGCTGGCCTACGACGCGGTGCGGACGGCGTTTGCCAAGGTCAGCCAGGGCACCTCGACGCAGCTCGTCCTGACCGGCCCCGGCGCCTTTGCGGTGGAAATCACCGCGCGCACGCAGGGCGAGGCGCAATGGATCGGTACGCTGGATACGGTGGGGCTGGTGCTGTTGCTGCTGGTCGCCTACCGCAGCTGGAAGATCCCGGTGCTCGGCGTGCTGCCGTTGGCCAGTGCCGGCCTGGCCGGTCTGGGCGCGGTGGCCGTGTTGTTCGAGGGCGTGCACGGCATCACCGTGGCATTCGGCTTCACCCTGATCGGCGTGGTGCAGGATTACCCGATCCACCTGTTCAGCCATCAGCGTCCCGGCCTGGATCCGCGCGACAACGCGCGCCATCTGTGGCCGACGCTGGCCACCGGCGTGGTGTCGACCTGCATTGCCTATGTGACCTTCCTGTTTTCCGGTGTGGACGGTTTGCGGCAGCTGGCGGTGTTCACCATCGCCGGGCTGGCGACCGCCGCGATCACCACCCGGTGGCTGTTGCCGGCGTTGATCGACCCGGCGCCGCGCGACTACGCCGATTCGCGCATCCTCGCCGCGCTGTGGCGTGGCATCGCGCGGCTGCCACGGCCGCGCATCAGTCTGGCGGTGATTGCGCTGATCGGCATCGCGGTGATCGCGTTCGCGCCAGGTCAGTTCTGGCAGAACGATCTGTCGAAACTGACCCCGGTGCCGCCCAAGGCGTTGGCGCAGGACACGCACCTGCGACAGGAACTGGGCGCCCCCGACGTGCGCTACGTGCTCGCATTGCCTGCCGCCAGCGACGAGGCAGCGCTGCAGGCCAGCGAGCAGTTGCGCCCGCGCCTGGATGCGCTGGTGCGCGCCGGTGCGTTGACCGGTTACGACATGGCCGCGCGCTATCTGCCCAGCATCAAGACCCAGCGTGCGCGTCAGGCCGCGTTGCCGGATGCTGCGCAAGCGCGCGCATTGACCGACAGTGCGGTGGCCGCTACGCCGTTTCGCAGCGATGCGTTTGCGCCATTCCTGCAGGATCTGGACGCCGCCAAGCGCGCCGCGCCGCTGTTGCCGAAGGACCTGGCCGGCTCGCCGCTGGCGACCTCGGTCGGCGGGCTGCTGCTGGGGCGCGGTGATCGCAGCACCGCGCTGGTGTCGTTGACCGGCCTGCGCGATCCGTCGGTGGTGGCTGCCGCCGTGCAAGGCAGTGGCGCGCAATCGCTGGATCTCAAGGATGCCTCCGAATCCCTGGTTGCCGCCTATCGTGGGCGTGTGCTCGGCGCGCTGGGGCTGGCTGCGCTGCTGCTGGCGGTGACGGTGGCAATCGCGTTGCGCAGCCCGCGCCGGATCGTGCGCGTGTTGCTGCCGATGGCGCTGACCACGGTGCTGATCCTGGCGATCCTGCGCGGCATGGGGGTGGAGCTCAACCTGTTCCACCTGATCGCGCTGATCCTGGCGGCAGGCCTGGGCCTGGATTACGCGCTGTTCTTCGACCATGCCGGCGACGATCACGCCGACCAGCTGCGCACCTTGCATGCCTTGATCGTGTGCAGCCTGATGACCTTGCTGGTGTTTGCGTTGTTGGCTGCCTCCAGCATCCCGGTGTTGCGGGCGATCGGCAGCACGGTGGCGTTGGGGGTGTTGTTCAACTTCATCCTGGCCTTGCTGGTGTCGCGCGAGCCGGCGCTGGAGCGCGCAAGAAGTGGAGGTGCACATGCAGGGACGTGACGCGATTGCCGCCTTGATTCCGCACCAGGGCAGCATGTGCCTGTGGGAAGAGGTGGTCGACTGGGATGCGCAGCGCATCGTGCTGCGCAGTCACGCGCATCGCAGCGACACGCATCCGTTGCGCGCCGATGGCCGCCTGCGCGCGCTGCACCTGTGCGAATACGGTGCGCAGGCGATGGCGGTGCATGGCGGTTTGCTGGGGCATGATCCCAGCCAGCCAGCGCGCCTGGGCATGCTGGTCGCCCTGCGAGGCGTGGAGTTGCATCTGGCCTATCTGGACGACCTTCCTGCTGCGATCGAATGCGAAGCAGTGGTATTGATGCAGGCCGACGACAGCCAGCAATACAGCTTTCGCCTGACCCACCAGGGGCAGTTGCTCGCCGAAGGCCGCGCCACGGTGATGCTGGTCGCCGGGCGGGCCCTGTAGGAGCGCGCTTGCGCGCGATGATGCGTTACCGTTGAAGCCTCATCGCGCGCAAGCGCGCTCCTGCCGAATGTGGGCGATCAATGCGGGCGGTCTATTCCTGCACTTGCTGCCAGTCGTTAGGATGAGGCTCTTTTCCGCCGTCATTTCTGCGGCTTCCATCGAGGCGTCCATGAGCACATCCATTCCACAGCGCCGCGCGCTGGTCACCGGCGGCAGCGGCGATCTCGGTGGTGCGATCAGCCGTCACCTGGCGGCGCAGGGTCGCCATGTGATCGTGCACGCCAATCGCAATCTCGCCCGCGCCGACGCCGTGGTCGCAGCGATCGTGGCCGACGGCGGCAGTGCCCAGGCGGTGGCGTTCGATGTGGCCGATGCGCAGGCCAGTGCAGCGGCGCTGGCAAGCCTGCTGGAGGTTGGCCCGATCCAGATCGTGGTCAACAATGCCGGCATCCACGACGATGCGCCGATGGCCGGCATGAACGCCGAACAGTGGCATCGGGTCATCGACGTGTCGTTGCACGGGTTCTTCAACGTCACCCAGCCGTTGCTGCTGCCGATGGCGCGTACGCGCTGGGGCCGTATCGTCAGCGTGTCGTCGGTGGCGGCAGTGCTGGGCAATCGCGGGCAGACCAACTACGCCGCGGCCAAGGCCGCCTTGCACGGCGCCAGCAAATCGCTGTCGCGCGAGATGGCCAGCCGCGGCATTGCCGTCAACGTGGTCGCGCCGGGCGTGATCGAAAGCGAGATGGTCGGCGAAAGCTTCGCGCCGGAGGTGATCAAGCAACTGGTGCCGGCCGGCCGCGTCGGCAAGCCCGACGAAGTGGCCGCATTGGTTGCGTTCCTGTGTTCGGAGTCAGCTGGCTATATCAACGGCCAGGTCATCGGCATCAATGGTGGAATGGGCTGAGAGCCGCTGATAGAACGACGATGCCTCCCCCCCAGGTAGGCGCGGCTAGTTTGGTTCCTATCAGCGCACGACCAGGTTGGCAGGTGCGGTGTCCTCGCCGCTGTGAGTTTGCTGCAGGGCCCTTGCCCGCCCACCATCGCGGGACACGCCGTGAATCCGTCCATGGAGGCTCTTACGCGGCATCCCTGCCGCGTAAGGTCCCGCGATGGTGGGCGGGCAAGGACCGGGCGAGATGGGTGGTGTGCCTGTGCAAGCAATGCACCTCGCGCGGCCGTTCGATGCGTTGCGGTTTGATCGGCGTCTTCCGATCCGGCATTTGAATCAAGCTGGCGCGGATCCAGAAAAAACGCGCCGTCGCCGGCGGTCTTCAAGCTTACGCCGCGTCGGCGTACCAGGCGGCGGTGAGGATGGGTTCGCCGACGGCGTTGGCGGTCAAGGCGTCCAATCCATGGTCCGGCAGTCCGGCATGGCGTTGACGCGCCTTGTGCAGGATCTCGCGCGCCAGCACCGCCATCTGCGCGACGTTGCGGTGGATGCGCGCGGCAAAGGCATCGTCGTCGAGGGTGTCGTGCAAGGCGCCGTTGAGTTCGTTGAACCAGCCGATCAGGTATTGATCGAGCAGGCGCCCATCGTCGCTGGCCAGGCCTTGTGCAGTGTTGTGTTGGCCCCAGTCGTGCAGCACGCGTTGCATCGCCAGATTCATGTCGCGCGCGTAGAAAAAATCCGCCTTCATGCGCGAGAGCAGGCTGAGGTCGGCGATCCGTCCGCTGCAGAACAGCGGCGCCAGCAGCGACCAATAGTAGGTGTAATCCCAGATCACCTTGACCGGCATCACCTGCGCATCGCCGAACAGGGCGTACTGATCCTGATACAGGGTCAGGGTGTTTTCGTAGAACGAGAAATACAGCTGCTGATACAGCTCGACATACGGGCTGAGCGCTCTGCCGGCGCGGTCGCGGCCGATCAGTTCGCAGATGTAGGTATTGGAAATTGCGATGAAGTCGCTGCCGGGCGAATAGAACGGGTCCAGGAACAACCCCGCTTCGCCGGTCAGCGCCCAGCGCTGCGGCGAGAACACCTGCGTGCAGCCATAGGAGAAGTTGCGCAGGAACAGGAAGTCCTGCAGCCGGTAGTCGGCCTTGTCGAGCGTGGCGGCGACCTGCGGCTGATGCGTGCGCAGCCAGGTCATCGCCTTGTCGTGGGTGTTCATCGTGTCCAGCGGATGCATGGCCGCATCGCAGACGATGCCCAGCGAATGCGCGCCGGAGGAGAGCGGAATCAACCAGAACCAGTAGCCCGGCCCGCACATGTGGTTGGTCGAGCGCCAGCGATCCGGCGGAGTGCAGCGCTGCAGCCAGCTGCTGTCCTGCGACCAGCCATTGGGGTCGATCAGGCCTTCCACGCGCCACCACACTGCATTGGCGTCGTGCGCGTTGTCCTGCGCCAGGCCGAGCTTGCGCTTGAGCAGGCCGGCGCGGCCGCTGGCATCCACCACCCAGCGTGCGCGCAGCGTGCCGGCCTCGCCGGCGCGCTCGTAGCGCACGGCGTGGTCGGCATCGTCATCGGCCAAGTCCACGCCCTTGACGCTGCAGCCGTCGACAAACGTGATGCCCTGCGCGCGGGCGCGCTCGCCGAGAAAATTCTCGAAGCGGCCGCGGTCGATCTGCCACGACGGCGTCGGCAGGATCTGGCTGACGCCCAGCTCGGTGCAGCGGTCGATGTCCTGGCGCCTGTCGGAAAAGAAGAAGCGGAAACCGAACTTGCGGATCTGCTCGGTCTCCAGGTGCTCGCGCAGGCCCAGCACGTCGGCAAAATAATGCGCGCCGATTTCCACCGTGGATTCGCCGACCTTGAACGCGGCCTCGCGCACCGGATGCGCACGGCGCTCCAGCACGGTGATCGCCAGTTCGGGGTCGCGCTGGCGCAGCTGCAGCGCCAGGCTCAGGCCGGCCAGGCCACCACCGGTGATAACGACATCGGCACGCTGTGCATTCATGGGGATGGCTTGTTCGTGGTGACCGCGGGCACAGTAGCAAATTCGCCGTCGGCGTCGTCGATCAGCACCGGGTTGGCGCGCACGCGGCGGTATTCGCGCCAGATATGCCCATAGCTCCAGGCCTGCACGACCACGTGCGAGGTGATCTCCCACAGGTCGCGCACCAGCCGGAAATGGCTCTTGCGGAAGGTGCCCGGCGAGGTGCCGGCGTAGCGGGTTTCGATCGGCACCGCGACCACGCGCGCGCCGGCCTGGCGTGCGGCGGAAATCAGCAGCTGCGCTTCGAACACGAAGCCTTCGCCGGGCACGTCGGGCAGGGTGAACACCGAGGCCGGATACAGGCGCTGGCCGCTCTGGCTGTCGACCAGCTGGAAGCCGCAGGCCCAGGCGATGCCCCAGTCGCCGAAATCGTTGCCGATGCGGCGGATGGTGGGCTGGGTGGCGCGCTTGCGCATGCGTGCGCCGACGATGACACAGCCGGGGTGGCGGTTGGCCGCGGCCAACAGACGCGGGAAATCGGCCGCCTTGTGCTGGCCGTCGCCGTCCATGGTCATCACGGCGCGCATGCCCATCCGCTGCGCCTGCGCAAACCCGCTGCGCAACGCGGCGCCCTTGCCCTTGCGCTGCGGATGCCGGATCAGGGTGATCGGCAGGTCGGCGATGCAGTCGGCGGTGCCGTCATCGGAGCCGTCGTCGATCACGATCACGTTCGAGCAATAGGTCAGCGCATCGTTGACCACTTCGCGGATGCGCAGCGACTCGTTCAGGGCCGGCACCAGGATCGCGGTGTCCTCGCGGGTCAGCGGCTGCCGGCTCACTGCTGCACCTCCAGCTGCAGCACCCGGCCCGGGCCGGCGTACAGCGCCACGCGCTCGCCGCCAGCGGCGAGCAGGTCGAACAACGGCAGCATCGGCGCCATCGCATTGCCGGCGACCTGCCGCGACAACGGGCCCTCGCCCGGTGTTGGCGTGCCGTCGTCCAGCCACGCCCGCAGCTGCGGCTTGCCGGCCTGGCCGGGGGCGCCCAGCACCAGCGCGCCGCCGAGCAGCCCCTGGCTGGGTGCGACCCGGCCCAGCGGCCCGACCGAGCGGGCGTCGTAGCCGGCCAGCAGCACCGCGTCCATGCCGGCGGCGCGTTGGACCAACGCCTCCAGCAGGCCCTGCGCGAAGCTGCCCAGGCTGGCGCTGATCGCCGTGGCCGGGGTCATCGCCCCGGCGCCGATGGTCCAGTAGCCGGCCGCGGCGTTATGCACCGAGTTGTGGAACTTGGTCGGCGAGATCGCCAACGGGTCGCTGGCCAGCGTGGTGCACATGTAGTCGGAGATGGCCAGATCGCCATAGGTGGAGGTAAAGATCGACGGCAGGCTGGCCGGCGCGCGGCCGGCGGCGTGACAGGCGGCCAGCGCCGCTTCCAGCGAGACCGCCACCGTGTCCGGTGCGCGGCGGCGTTCGTTGGCGGCCAGCAGCTGCGGCGCCGGGCGTGCCCCGGTGTCCTGCAGCGTGCCGTCACGGACGAACGCCGCAGCAGCCTCCCAGCTCGGCAGGCCCTGGGTCCAGAAGCCGATTCCCTCGATGGTGGCAGCCAGCATCAGCGGGCCCGCCCGAACAGCAGCGAACAGTTGTTGCCGCCAAAGCCGAAGGAGTTGTTCATGGCGTAATCGATCTTGGAATGGGCATTGTCGAAACGGATCTGCGGGCCGCAGGCCGGGTCGGGCACGGCGCTATTGAGCGTGCCCGGCAGCACGCCGTCGCGCAGCGCCAGCAGCGCGATCACCGATTCGACGATGCCGGCCGCGCCCAGGGTGTGGCCGGTCCAGGCCTTGGTCGAACTGGCGTGCAGGGTGGCGGGGAAGATCGCCGCCACCGCGGCCGCCTCCACGCTGTCGTTGGCCGGGGTGGCGGTGCCGTGCAGGTTCAGATAGCCCACCGCATCGGCGTCCAGGCCGGCGCGATCGAGCGCATCGCGCATCGCCAGCTGCGCGCCCAGGCCCTGCGGATGCGGGGCAGACATATGGTGCGCATCGCTGGATTCGCCATAGCCGTACAGCCACAGGGTGGCGTGCGGTGCGGCAGCGGTGCGTTCGAGCAGGGCAAAGCCGCCGGCCTCGCCCAGGCTCAGGCCGACCCGGCGCGCATCGAACGGCTGGCACAGCTCCGGGGCCACCACCTGCAGCGAGTTGAAGCCGAACAGCACGCTGCCGCACAAGGTATCCACGCCGCCGACCAGGGCGGCATCCACCACCCCGGCATCGATCAGGCGCGCGGCCTGGGCGAACACCTTGGCGCTGGACGAACAGGCGGTGGCCACGGTCACGCTGGGGCCACGCAGGCCGGTGGCGTGCTGCACGAAGTCGCCCAGCGAGTGCGGGGTATGCACGATCGGGCGATCCAGATCGTCGGGGAAGCGTGCGCCGTCGGCGTCTTCGACCAGGCGCGTATAGGCCTCCTCGCTGGCCCCGATGCTGGAGGTGGAGGTGCCGATGATCACCGCCACGCGCTCGGCGCCGTAGCGCTGCGCGGCGGCCTGCACGGCCTCGGCCATGCCGTCCTGCTGCAGGGCCAGCCAGGCCAGGCGATTGTTGCGGCAGTCCCAGCCTTGCAGAGATTGCGGCAGGACGACGTCTTCCACGCCCTCCACGCGGCCGATCCAGCAGGGCAGCGGCTGGGGGCCGAAATCGTTGCGACGCATGCCGCTGCGGCGAGCGGTCAGGGCGGCAGCCTGGGCATCGAGCCCGGCGCCGAGCGCGGTGGTGGAGGTAAAGGCGGTGACGGCGACCGGGGCCATCTGGGACGGATGCTGCGCTTGGCTCACGGTGGTCTGCTGGCAAAAAGTGGGCTCAGTATATCGATGGCGGGTCTGCCTCCCGTCGATGGCGCAACTGAACGTGCCGGTCATGTCGCTGACGGGGCAGGACTTTTCGCGTGCTGCCGCGCTTTCGCCATCGGCGCAATTGGGACACAATCCTGCGACACACTTGCCGATCGAGCGCGACCACGCGCGCATGCACGCCTACGTCTATAAAAGCCAACGCAAGCAGGACACCTTCGTCTATCTCGCCACGCGCGACGACTTCTCCGGTCTTCCCGCCGCCGTGCACGCGCAGCTGGCGCCGTTCGCGTTCGTGCTGGAGGTGGCGTTGACGCCCGAGCGCCGCCTGGCGCAGGCCGACGTGGCCACGGTGCGCGACGCACTCGGCAAGCATGGCTTCTATCTGCAGCTGCCCAAGACGGTGGTGCTGGCGGGCGAGTGCGACTATGACTGAGGCCGCACGGGCCGCACGCGTGCGGGCCGCAGCGCTGGCCGGGGCGGCCGGCGTGGCGTTGTCGTTGCTGGGCGGCATCGGCGGCGGCGTTGCCGCGGTGGTGCTGTGGCTGGCGCAGCCGGCGTTCGCGCTGGCGGTGTCGTGGGCGCGCGGTACCCGCGCACTGCCCAGCCCGCCGCGCGCGGTTGCGCAGGCCCTGCCGCCGCTGCTGACGGTCTGGGGCGTGGGCCTGCTGGCGCTGGCCGCCCTGATCAGCTGGCCGCTGACCGCCCTGCGCGACAGCGGCAGCCTGGCTGCCGCGTTGGCCCTGAGTGTGGCGGTCAGCGCTGCGCTGCTCGGGCTGTGGCGGACCTGGCCGCTGTGGGGCGAGGTCGAGCGCGATGGCGGCGCCCTGGCCCCGCGCTGGCATGCGCTGGCGACGCAGGAGTTGCACGCCTGGCGCGGCCTGCTCGCCGCTGCCCTGGTGCTGGCGATGTGCACGCTGGTGGTGGCGCTGGCCTGGCCGGGCTGGCTGTCGAGCAGCTTGCGCTGGAGCCTGGCGATCGCCGCCAGCGTGCTGCTGCCGGCCGCCCATCTGCTGTTGCAGCGCACCGCCGCGCCGGGACGCAGCGACGCCCCGGCGGCCTTGCAGGCGGCCGATTTCTTTTCCGAAGCGGCGGCCGAGCCGCGTCCGCTGGAGCCGGTGGCCCAGCACCAACTGGTGCCCGAGCTGTTCGAGGCCGCGCGCAGCGGACGCGTGGACCGCGCGCTGCAGTTGCTCGATGCCGGCGCCGACCCGCAGGCGATGCCGCTGCCGGAGTGGCGCGACCAACGCAGCCTGCCCGCGCTGGCGGCGGTGCTGCCGGACCTGCGCCTGCTGCGCGAGCTGATCGTGCGCCGTGTCGACGTCAACCAGCCGCATCGCGGCATGACGCCGTTGCTGGCCGCCACGCGCGACAGCTGGCACGGTCGCCCGGACGCGGTGATGACGCTGCTGGCCAACGGCGCGGACCCGCGCGCCAGCGACAACGACGGCAATACGCCGCTGCATCACGCGGTGCGCAGTTCCGACCCGGGCGTGGCCGCGCTGCTGCGCGATGCCGCCGCCGAGCTCGACGCGCTCAACCACGATGGTCACTCGCCGCTGGCGATGGCCTGCCAGGTCGGCAACTGGCGGCTGGCCAAGTTCCTGCTGGAACGCGGCGCCCACTCCGAACCGGACGGCGGCGCGCCGGTGCTGCTGGCAGCGGCCGGCACCGAGGAAGACGACCCGGCCGGCGTGCAACTGCTGCTCAAGCACAAGGCGCGCGTGGATGCGCGCGATCGTCAACGCCGCAGTGCCCTGCACGAAGCCGCACTGGCCGGGCACGGCGACATCGTCGAGGCGCTGCTGGCGGCCGGCGCCAATCTGGAAGCGCGCGATCTGCTCGGCCGCACGCCGTGGCTGGATGCGGCGCGGCAGGCACGGAGCGGCGTGCTCGAACGCCTGGTCGCACGCAAGGCCGATGTGCTGGCCGTCGATGGCGAGGGCCGCAACGCGGTGATGCTGGCCTGCGCCGCCGACAACGTGTCGCCAGCCCTGATCCGGCGCCTGCTCGACCTGCAGGTGCCGGCCGACAGCGCTGATGCGCACGGCCGGCGCGCGGTGGATGTGGCCGCCGAAGCCGGGCGCTGGGCGATCGTGCAATTGCTCGACCCCGCCTATCCGTTGCCGGCGGCGGTCAGCGATGCGCACGGCGAGACCCCCGGCGTGGCGCTGCTGCCCGACCGCCCGCCCCTGGTGTTGTTGCGCGAAGGCCTGCAGTTCGGTCAACGCGACGGCCTGGTCGCGCTGGCCCGCCTGTGTGGCCCGGAAGAACTTGGCAGCCTGCTGCACGACGCGCATCTGGCCTTGAACGCCGATGCGGTGGACTGGCTGCTGCGCCATGGGGCCGATGCCGAAGTGCGCGATGCCTGCGGCGACGTGCCGATGTTTGCACTGCTCTCGCGGGGCGTGGAGGCGGTGCCGGCACTGCAGGCGCTGCTGCGCCATGGCGTCTCGCCCGCCGGTGCGGGCGGGCTGACACGGCTGCTCAGCGCCTGCGTGCAGCACGATGCGGCATCGCGCGGGCTGGAACAGTTCGCGCTGGAATTGCTCGAACGCGGCGCCGACCCGTTCGCCGCATCGGCGGCCGGCGATCCGCCGTTGTCGCTGGCGGTGCGGCTGGGCTGGCTGCGCCTGCAGCAGTGGTTGCTGGAACACGGCGTGGACCGCGAGGCGCGCGATAGCCACGGCATGACTGCGCTGCACCTGGCCACCGCGCTGGGCCGCGAGGCATCGCTGAAATTGCTGGTCAAGCAGGGCGCCTCGCCGGAAGCGCGCGCTGCCGACGGGCAGACCCCATTGGGCGTGGCGCTGTCGATCGGCCGCCGCGACCTGGCCGACTGGCTGGACTGGCGCATCTGGTCGCTGCCGCACCGCAGCCTGCGCGAGGCGGATGTGCCGGCGGCCGCGATGGTCGGCGACACCGATGCGGTGCGTCGCCTGATCGATCTCGGCCTGCCGGTCGACGCCGTCGATGCGCAGGGCTGCACCGCGCTGCTGCGTGCGGCCGGTGGCGGCCATCTCGGCGTGGTGGCGCATCTGCTCGGTCGCGGCGCCGATCCGCAACGCGCAGCCAATAGCGGCGCCACGCCGTTGTCGGCGGCGGTGAGCATGCGCCAGACCGAGATCGTGGCCGCGTTGCTGCAGGCCGGCGCGCAGATCGAGCACCGCCTGCCCGGCGGCGTCACCGTGCTGATGCTGGCCTGCGCGCTGGGCCTGCCGGATATCGTGGCGCGCCTGCTCACCGCGGCGGCCGACGTGCACGCCAACGACGACCAGGGCCTGGCGCCCCTGCATTGCGCCGCGCTGTACGGCTTCACCGCGCGCGACAAGAGCCGCCTGCTGGCCCTGCTGGATACCTTGCTGCTGGCCGGCGCCGACCCGGAGTATCTGGCCGGTGGCCGGGTCAGCCCCCTGCTGCTGTTGCTGGGCGCGCGCGCCGAACCGGGCACCGCCTGCGACGAGCAGGTGGTGCTGGCTGGCGTGGAACGCCTGCTCGACGAAGACGTCTCGCTGGACGTGGCCGATCAGCGCGGTTTCGGCCCGCTGCACCTGGCCGCCCTGCACGGTTTGCCGCTGCTGGTGCAGCGCCTGCTGCGGGCCGGCGCCGATGCCGACCGCCGCGACGCGCTCAACCGCACCCCGCGCGAGATCGCGATCATGCGCGGTTTCATCGATGTGGCCGGCCAGTTCGAGCCCGCCTTGCCGGGTGTGTCCTCGATGGCGCGCTTCCTGCGCGAAGGCCGCTGAGCCAGCGCGGCGGGGCACCGCTGCGGGTGCTGTTCGTGTGCAGTCGCAACCGGCTGCGCAGCCCCACCGCCGAGCGCGTGTTCGCCGACTGGCCGGGCGTGCAGACGCAATCGGCCGGGCTGGCCGCCGATGCGGACGTGCAGCTCACCCCGGAGCTGTTGCACGAGGCGCAGCTGGTGCTGGTGATGGAGCGTCGCCATCTGCAGCTGTTGCGCAAACGCTTTGCCGCGCATCTGCGCCATTGCCGGGTGGCCTGTCTGCAGATTCCCGACGACTACGCCTACATGGACCCGGCACTGATCCGTCGCCTGGAACACACGGTGCCACCATTGCTGCGTCTGCCGGCGTTCTCGTAACCTGATCCCGACACTGCGCGTGCAAGACTGGGCCCTCACTCGCACGAAGGAAGCGCCTCTACGATGAGCGTGCGTATCGAGGACCATGCCATGCTGGGCAATTGCCACAGCGCGGCCCTGGTCGACCACCGTGGCACCATCGACTGGCTGTGTCTGCCACGTTTCGATTCCGACGCGTTTTTCGCATCCCTGCTGGGCGATGAGCAGCACGGGCAATGGGCGTTGTCGCCGGCCGGCGACTTTCGCAGTGAACGTGCCTATGAAGACGACAGCCTGGTGTTGTGCACGCGCATGCACACCGACACCGGCACGGTGGAACTGGTCGACTTCATGGTCGCCAGCGAGGAAGGCGACGGCCACCAGCACCTGGTGCGGATCGTGCGTTGCGTGCAGGGCGAGGTGCCGATGCACATGCGCCTGACCTTCCGCTTCAACTACGGCCGCACCGTGCCCTGGGTGACGCGTATCGATGGCGGCATCCGCGCCATCGCCGGGCCCGACCAGCTCGCCCTGCGCTCGCCACAGGCGCTGCATGGCGAGGACATGGGCACCGAAGCCGACTTCACGCTGCGTCAGGGCCAGAGCACCTGGTTTCTGCTCAGCCATGGCCTGTCGCATCAGCCCACGCCGACGGCGATCGATCCGGAACAGGCGCTGCAACGCACGGCCGCGTTCTGGCATGGCTGGGCACGTCGCTGCACCGATGTCGGCCCCTGGACCGAGCAGGTGCGTCGCTCGCTGGTGGTGTTGAAAGGACTCAGCTATCTGCCCACCGGCGGCATCGTCGCTGCGCCGACGGCCTCGTTGCCCGAGCATCTGGGCGGCACCCGCAACTGGGATTACCGCTACTGCTGGCTGCGCGATTCGGTGTTCACGCTGATCGCCTTGCTGCAGGCCGGGTATCGCGACGAAGCAGAAGCCTTCCGCGATTGGGTACAGCGCGCCATCGCCGGGTCGCCGGACCAGTTGCAGGCGCTCTACGGCATCGCCGGCGAGCGCCGGCTGCAGGAATGGGAAGCGCACTGGCTGCCCGGCCATGAAAACTCCAGCCCGGTGCGTATCGGCAACGGGGCGGTGGATCAGTTCCAGCTCGACGTCTACGGCGAGTTGATCGGCGCGTTCCACTACGCGCGCGAAAAGGGCGTGGCACCGCTGTCCGACGCCGATGGCTCGTCGGCATCGTTGCTGGAAAAAGTGCTGGAGACGCTGGAAACGCTGTGGCGGCTGCCCGACGAAGGCATCTGGGAGATCCGCGACGAGCGCCGTCATTTCGTGCATTCCAAGGTGATGGCCTGGCTGGCCTTCGATTGCGGCGCGCGCGATGGCATCACCAATGCCGATGCGGCCAAGCGCGCACACTGGGGCCGTATCGCCGAGCAAATCCGCGCAGAAGTGCTGGAGAAGGGCGTGCACCCGGACGGGCATTTCGTGCAGAGCTATGGTTCCGACCGTCTGGACGCGTCGCTGTTGCTGATTCCGATCGTCGGGTTCCTGCCGGCCGAGGATCCGCGCATCGCCGCCACTGCCGATGCGATCGCACGCGACCTGACCATCGATGGATTGGTCGAACGCTATCGCGCCGACGACAGCGCCGACGGGCTGCCGGCCGGCGAGGGCACCTTTCTTGCCTGCAGCTTCTGGCTGGTGGAAAACTATGCATTGCTCGGGCGCACCGAGCAGGCACGCATGCTGCTCGAACGTCTGCTCGGGCTGTGCAACGACGTGGGCCTGCTTGCCGAAGAGTACGACCCGCGCAGCAAACGCATGCTTGGCAACTTCCCGCAAGGGTATTCCCACGTGGCTCTGGTCAATGCGGCATTGCGCCTGCACGGACGCATGGGCGAAAAGGAAACACATCCATGAACGAACAAGCCACAACCCCGCCGTGCATCATCGTGGTGTTCGGTGCACGCGGTGACCTGACCAAGCGCCTGGTGATGCCGGCGCTATACAACCTGCGCCGCTCCGGCGCGCTGGGCGAGCAGTTCGCCATCGTCGGCATGGATCATGGCGATATCAGCGAGCGCTCGTGGCGCACGATGATGGGCCAGTCGATGACCGAGCTGCTCAGCAGCCGCGATGCCGAATTCCAGACCGACGAGTTCGATACCGACACCTGGGAGTGGCTGCGCGAGCGCATGCATTATCTGCGCGGCGATTTCACCGACCTGGGCGCCTATCAAACCCTGGGTGGCGCGCTGGAGAAACTGCACAAGCGCTATGGCACCCAGGGCAATGTGCTGTTTTACCTGGCCACCGCCGCGCGCTTCTTCGAGCCGGTACTGCTCAACCTGGGCGAAGCCGGGCTGGTCAGGCAACGCGAGGGCGAGGGCTGGCGTCGGGTGATCGTGGAAAAACCCTTCGGCCACGATCTGCCCAGCGCCGTCGCGCTCAATGCCACCGTCGCCAAGGTGCTGCACGAGGATCAGGTGTTCCGCATCGACCACTTCCTCGGCAAGGAAACCGTGCAGAACATCCTGGCGTTCCGTTTCGCCAATGGCCTGTTCGAGCCGGTATGGAACCGCGACCGCATAGATCATGTGCAGATCACCGCCGCCGAAACCATCGGGGTGGAGGGGCGCGGACGCTTCTACGATCCCACCGGCTGCCTGCGCGACATGGTGCCCAATCACCTGTTCCAGTTGCTGGCGATGATTGCGATGGAGCCGCCGGCCGCGTTCACCACCGAGGCGATGCATCGCCGCCGCGCCGAAGTGATCGAAGCAGTGCGCCCGATCAAGCCCGAAGACGTGGTGCGCGGCCAGTACGCCTCCGGCGCGGTCAACCGCAGCGCCGTGCCGGGGTATCGCGAAGAAGACACGGTGCCGGACGATTCGGAAACCGAAACCTATGTGGCGATGAAGCTGCAGGTCGACACCTGGCGCTGGGCCGGCGTGCCGTTCTACCTGCGCACCGGCAAGCGCCTGCGTGAGCGCACCACCGAGATCGCGATCCGCTTCAAGCCGGCGCCGCTGGCGCCGTTCCGCAGCACCGAAGTGGGCGGCTACGGCCCCGACTGGCTGGTGCTGCATATCCAGCCCGACGAAGGCATCTCGCTGCAGTTCGACGTCAAGCGCCCCGGCGCGCAGGTCAGCCTGGCACCGGTGCGCATGGACTTCCGCTATCGCGACTGGTTCCCCAAGGAATACACGGTGGGCTACGAGCGCCTGCTGCAGGACTGCATGAACGGCGAGGCCGGCCTGTTCCAGGACGCGGCCATGGTGGAAGGGGCATGGCGCATCGTGCAGCCGATCCTGGATGCCTGGAAACAACCGCCCAGCGACTTCCCCAATTACGCCGCCGGCAGCGCCGGCCCCTCGGCCGCCGATGCCTTGCTGGCCATGAATGGTGGACACGCCTGGCGCGCGCTCACCCCGGGCCGCAAGCCACCGCCGCGCCGCGCACCGGACGCCCGTGGCAGCGCCACCACGCCGGTCAAGAAAGCCACCGGGAAGACGGCCAAGAAGGTTGCCAAGGCACCGGCCAGGAAGATCACCAAGGCGGCAGCCGAAAAGGTCACCAAGGCGCCAGCCAGCCGCGCATCTGCGGCTGCAGCAAGACCATTACAGGATGCGGCTACGTCGCCGGGCAGCGCGACCAAGAAAGCCGTGAGCAAACGCGCAACCGGCAAGGTCGCAAAGACCGCCGGCAAAACCGGGGCAGGCAAGCGCGCAGCGAAGAAGTCGACCAGCAAGACCGCGGCGCGCACGCCACGCCGCTGAGGGATGCGAGCGGCATACGGCCGCCGCAGCTCCACGTAGGAGCGTGCCCGCGCGCGACGGGCTTTATCGGTAACGCCCGGGTCGCGCGCAGGCACGCTCCTACGAACACGGCAGCGATTGTGGGTGGTTGGTGCAGGTTCGCCATCCGCATCGGCTTAGGACTTGGACGCGATCGAATGCTCGCGTGCAGGTCGTCTTCAAGCATCGACTGCGCAGCTAACGCTGACGAAAGATGCACCACATCCGCGTAGGAGCGTGCCTGCGCGCGACGAGGCGTTATCGGTAAAGCCCCGTCGCGCGCAGGCACGCTCCTACGAAGGGCTCAGCGATCGAGCGTGGTGGGTGCGGGCTCGCCGTCCACATCGGCCTTGACGTCGGCTTCGAACAGATGCATCAGGTCCGCGCGTGCATCGCGCGAGGTCTGGATCACCTTGGCTTCGTCGTCATAGACCAGATGCTGGCGATGCAACAACTCTTCGTCGTGCTGGCGGAACCGTTTGACGTGCTCCTTAGCCACCGCCTCGCCCAGCCCGAGCGAGGTCAGCACGCGTTCGCTCAGTTCCAGGCTGGAGGCGAATACCTCGCGGAACGGTTCGGCGCCCAGGTCCATCAGCTTCCAGGCATGCTGGCGATTGCGTGCACGTGCCAGCACCGTGGCCTGCGGGTACAGGCGGCGGATCAGCCGCACCGCCTTGATGTTGGTTTCCGGATCGTCCACCGCGATCACGAACACCTTGATGCGGTCGGCACCGGCGGCGCGCAGCAGTTCCGGGCGGGTGGGGTCGCCGTAGTACAACTGGCTGCCGAAGCGGCGCAAGTCCTCCACGGTGTCCGGATTGTGTTCCAGCGCCACGAACGGCACATGCCGCGCGGTGAGCAGGCGCGCCACGACCTGGCCGAAGCGGCCCATGCCGGCGACCAGGACCTTGGGCGTTTGCGCATCGATGGCGTCGAACGGGCGATCGGACGTGGGTGCATGCAGCCGCAGCGGCCCGTTGAGGATGCGCTGCATGCCGAGCAGCAACAGCGGCGTCAGCGCCATCGAGACACCGACAATGGCCACCAGCCGGTCGTGGTTGGCGCGCTCCAGCAAGCCGACGCGATCGGCCTCGTTGAACACCACAAAGGCGAACTCGCCGCCGAGCCACAACACGCTGCCCAGCATCAGGCTGCTGCGCAGCGGCAGTCTGGCCACGCTGCCGATCCCGACCAGCAGCGAGAACTTCACCACCAGCAGGATCGCCACGCCGCTGGCGATCAGCCACGGCTCGGCGATCACCCGGTTCAGGTCGATGCCCATGCCGACCGAGATGAAAAACAGTCCCAGCAGCAAACCTTCGAACGGCTCGATCTGCGATTCGAGCTCGTGGCGGAATTCCGAATCGGCCAGCAGCACGCCTGCCAGAAACGCGCCCAGGCTGGCGCTCAATCCGGCTTCCTGCATGATCCAGGCGGTGCCCAGCACCACCAGCAAGGCGCTGGCGGTGAACACTTCCGGCATGCGCGTGCGTGCCACCATGTTGAACAGATAGCGCAGCACGAAGCGCCCGCACAGGATCACCAGCGCCAGCGCCGCCACCGCCTTGGCCACGTCCTGCCATTCCAGGGTGGCGTTCTTGCTGCCGCCCAGCAGCGGAATCGCGGCCAGCAACGGAATGGCGATCAGGTCCTGGAACAGCAGGATGGCAAATGCCAGGCGCCCGTAGTCGCTATTGAGCGCCTTGCGTTCGGCCAGCAGCTGCAGCCCCACCGCGGTGGACGACAACGCCAGCGCCACGCCGACGATCAACGCGCTTTTCCAGCCCAGGTTGCCGAGCATCAGCAGGCCGCCCAGGATCAGCGTGGTCACCACCACCTGGGTGGCGCCGGCACCGAACACCGAATGCCGCATCACCTTCAAACGTGCCGGCGACAGTTCCAGGCCGATCACGAACAACAGCATCACCACGCCGATCTCGGCCGCGCCGCTGATGCGCTCGGCATCCTGCACCACGCCCACGCCATCGGGGCCGAGCACCACACCGGCGACCAGGTAGGCCAGCACCGCGCCCAGGCCGAAGCGCTTGAACACCGGCACCGCCACGATGGCGGCCAGCATCAGCACCAGAGCCAGTTCCAGACCACCGCTATGCATGCGCACTCTCCGTTGAGAGGTGCATTATGCCGCCCGCGGCGGCCTGTCTGCCCGGATCAGCGTGTCCTGCCTGCAACACGGCAGGCGATCGCCGCCAGCGGGCGCCGGCATCGCCATCGAACGCCGGGGCAGCCTAGGGCACGACGCACGCGCCCTGTTCCGGCGGCGGCCCGCTGGCTGCTCGCCACTGTGGATCTGCCACAGGGCGTGCGTGCGGCGTCCGCTGCCCGGCGGCCCGATCGCGCCTTTCAAGCCATGCCGTGCACCGGCGGCTGGACGCGCGCTGAGCGCCGCCCACGCAGGGCATTGACCACGCCAGCCCAGGCGCGCAGACTGCGCCGCGCCGCCGCCCGGATCACCGGTCGGTACGCACTCTCGGAGCCCTCTCTCATGTCCAGCGACAGTCACCCTAGACCCGGGTCGATGACCCAGTTGGCGCGCGCCTGAGGCTTCAGGTTCGCCGGCTGTCATCGACGACGGTCGTCACCAGGCGAACCCCATGTACAACGAAACCCTGCGCCTTGCCCAAGGCGTCGATGCCTTGATCGCACCCATGGCCGACTTCAATACGGCCGATGCGGTGGAATACCTCAACACCCTCGACCGCGACGATGCCGCCCATGTGCTGGCCGCGCTGCCGCCGCCGCGTGCGGTGAAGGTGCTCGAACAACCCGAGCTGCACGACGCCAGCGCCCTGGTCGCGCAACTGCCGTCCGAGCAGGCCGCCTCCCTGCTCGGGCAGATGGCCGACGACCGCGCCACCGACATCTTCCATGGCCTGGATGCCGAGCAGCGCCAGGGGTTGCTGTGGCTGCTCAGTGCCGAGGCGCGGCTGTCGATCCAGGGCTTGATGCGCTACCCGCCCAATACCGCCGGCGCGCTGATGACCACCGAGTTCGTGGCGGTGCCGGCCGACTGGACCGTGGGCCGCACCCTGCAGCACATCCGCGAGGTGGAGCGCAGCCGCGAGACGGTCTATGCGATCTACCTGCTCGACCCGCACACCCGGGTGCTGACCCAGGTGGTCACCATGCGCCGGCTGATCACCGGCGCGCCGGATGCGCCGATCCTGGAGGTGGCACAGGTCAACCCGCCGGTCACGGTGGACCCGGCGCTGGACCAGGAAGAAGTCGCTCGGCTGATCCGCCGCCACGACCTGCTGGCGATCCCGGTGGTGGATGCGCATGGCCATGTGCTGGGCATCGTCACCGTGGACGATGTGCTGGACGCGCTGATCGCCGAATCCACCGAGGACGTGCACAAGTTCGGCGGCATGGAGGCGCTGGACAAGCCCTACATGCAGATCGGCTTCGGCCAGATGATCAAGAAGCGCGCCGGTTGGCTGAGCGTGCTGTTCCTGGGCGAAATGCTCACCGCCAGCGCGATGCAGCACTTCGAGGACGAGTTGTCCAAGGCGGTGGTGCTGACCCTGTTCATTCCGTTGATCATGAGCTCGGGCGGCAACTCCGGCTCGCAGGCCACCTCGCTGCTGATCCGCTCGCTGGCACTGCGCGAACTGCGCCTGGGCGACTGGTGGAAGGTGGCCCTGCGTGAACTGCCCACCGGGCTCACCCTGGGCGCCATCCTGGGCATCCTGGCGATCGTGCGCATCACCCTCTGGCAGACCGCCGGCCTGTACGACTACGGCCCGCACTGGCAGATGGTGGCGCTGACCATCGGCGCGGCGCTGATCGGCATCGTCACCTTCGGCTCGCTGTCCGGCTCGATGCTGCCGTTCGTGCTGCAACGGTTCGGCTTCGACCCGGCCAGCGCCTCGGCGCCGTTCGTGGCCACGCTGGTGGACGTCACCGGCCTGGTGATCTATTTCAGCATTGCCGCCGCGATCCTCAGCGGCACCTTGTTGTAGCGCCGCGGGCAGTGCGCGGGGCGCGCGAACAATTGCGCCCCGCCATGCTCCGGTCGAGAAGCCGCACGCATTGCGGCACCTCGCCCGGTCGTTGACGCTGCGTCTCGGCACTCGGCACTCGGCACTCGGCACTCGGCACTCGGCACTCGGCCGGTGCCGGGCCAGGCCGGATCGGCGGTCCAGCCTGCCTCGCTGCACGGCCCACCGTGCAGCGAGGCGCAGCGGCGATCGCGCCTCAGAAGGTCACATACAGCGTGGCGCGCAGGTTGCGGCCCGGTTCGCTGTAGCGGCCGATGCCGTCATCGGTGGCATAGCCGTACAGATAGAAATCGCCGCGGGTGACATTGCGGATGCGCGCCCACTGGTAGTAACGCTCGTCGAACAGGTTGTAGACGCCGAGATTGACGCGCACGTGCGCGTTGAAACGGTAGCTGCCGAACAGGTCGACCACGCTGTAGGCATCGCTGAGGAACGGCTCGGCCGCAGCGCCGAAGATGTCGTTCTCGACCTTGACGTCCTTGGCCTGCTTGGCCAGCGCATGGGTGATGTTGGCGGTGACACGCAGGCGCTCGTCCAGACCCTGCCAGCTCAGGCCGAGCACGCCGCGATCCGGATTGATGCTGTCCAGCGGGCGGCCGTCTTCCAGCTCGCCCTGGTTGTGGGTCCATGCCGCGCGCAGCAGCCAGGCATCGCCGAGCCTGAATTGCGCATCCAGTTCCACGCCCTTGACCTCGACCTGGCCGACATTGCGCAGCGTGGTGTAGGCGTAGCCGTTGCGCGTGGTGCACACGCCGCGGGTACAGGTCTGGTAGAGCGTGCCGGCATCGGTGGTGACGGTCTCGCTCTGGATGAAGTCGTCGTAGCGGTCGCGGAACACCGACAGGCCCACGCGCGCCCAGTCGCTCTCCCAGCGCCAGCCCAGTTCCAGGTTGAGGCTGCGCTCGGCCTCCAGTGCGGGATTGGCGGCCACGGTGGGCACGTTGACGGTGGCGCCGGTGTCCACCCGGGTCAGCGCGGTGATGCTGGTCGGGGCATACATCTCGGCCGTGGTCGGGGCACGGAAGCCGCGCCCGGCCTGGAACCACAGCGTCTGCTGCGGGGTGAAGGCATAGCTGATGCCGGCCTGCCAGGTGGGCGAGGAGAACGTCACCTCGCGCACCGTGCCGGTGCTGTCGACGAAGGTGGGCGACAGCGTCGGCGCGTAGCGATAGTGGTCGTAGCGCGCACCCAGGGTCAGCTGCAGGCGGTCGTCGAGCAGGCCGATGCGATCGCGCAGGTAGACGTTCCAGCTGTCGGCATCGGTCTTGGGCACCTGCGCCGGGTCGATGGTGGCGGTGTCCAGCGTGCCGGCATTGTTCCAGCGGTAGTCGATCGCGCTGTAGTCGATGCTGCGGCGCTGCCAGGCCGCCCCGTACAGCAGCGCCTGCGACCAGCCGTTGCCATGCAGCTGCTTGTCGAAGTCGACCGCGATGCGGTCCAGGGTCTGCTCGGTGTCGCGATCTTCGGCCCGGCGGCACGGCAGCGCCACCGTGCAGCGCGTGGTGGCGGCGGTGGCCGGCGTGCTCGAGCTGCCGCTCTGGGTGAGGATGCGGGTGGTGCCACGGCTGTCGGTCTGCTGGCGGTCCAGCTGCGCCTGCAGGGTGTCGAACAGGGCGTTGTCGGCATTCCAGAGGTAGCGCAGGCCGTAGCGGTCACGGTCGTTGCTGTCGTCGCCAACGCGTTCGGCGTAGCTGGGCGCGCTGACGCGGCTGAGATTGTCGACCCGGTTCTGCGCGCGGTTGCGCTCGTACACCACGCCGAAGCGGTGCTGTGCGTTCGGCACCACGTCGAGTTTGGCCAGCACGTTGTCGCTTTCGTTGTCGATCGGGTCGGGCGTCCGCCGCGCGCTGCCGGTGTCGATCCCGGTGCTGGAATACCAGCCCTCGGACTCGTGGCCCTCGCGGCGGGTGTAGCTCAGCATCGATTCGACGATGCCGCTGCGGTTGGCGACGGTGAGGTTGGCCAGCCATTGGTCGTTGTGGCCGGTGTAGCCGGTCTTCAGGCCGACATGGCTGTCGTTGCCCTGGGCCTTGAGGTAGTCGTAGGGGTCCTTGGTGGTGAATACCACCGCACCACCGAGCGCGCCGCTGCCGGCGCTGATGGAATCGGCGCCCTTGACGATGTCCACCCGCTTGAGCGAATCGACGTCCACGCCGCCGCGGCCGGCGCGGAAGAACTCGTAGTCGCGCGCGGTCTCCACGCCCTCGGCCATCGACAGGCCGTCGATGGTCATCGCCACCCGGTCGCCTTCCAGGCCGCGGATGTTGAAGCCGTTCTCGCCGAAGCGGCCCATGTCGGCGATGCTCACGCCGGGGATGTAGCGCACCAGGTCCTCCATGCTCTCGGCCTGTTCCTGCTGCAGCTGCGCAGTGTCGAGGGTGGTGACGTTCTGGTTGCCGGAGGCGCGTTTGTCGCGCGCGGCCTTCACTTCGACCGGGTCGAAGGTGGTGGCGTCGGCCGGTGCCTGTTCGGCATGCAGCGGGAAGGCCAGGCCGGTGGCGATCGCCAGGGCCAGCAGGGTCGGTGTCGAGGTCATCGTGGAGTCCACAGTCAGGAAGAGGAAGGAGCGCCGGACGGCGCGGACCTGGCTGCAAGCGGCAGAACACCGCAGTCGCGTAGCTGGGTGGGCCCGCCAGCGGCGGACCAGGGGGCGCGGCTGGCGGGCCCGCGCGGCAGGTCAGTCGGCCCGGGCCGGCGTGGTGGCCGGCGCGGTCGCCGGCAGCGCGGCATCGCTGGCATCGACCACGCCATCGTGGTTGCGGTCGACGCGGGCGAAGGTGCGCAGCCCCGACGCCTGATATTCGGCGAAGGTCATGCGCTGGTCCTTGTCGGTGTCGAGCACCTTGAAACGCACATGCACCTGGCGGTCGTCGGCCTGCTCGAGCGCGGTGAGGCGACGGTTGAGGCGGTCTTCGAACTCCACCCGGTACTCGTCCGGCGACAGCGCCGCGTTGCGGTCGCCGTCGGCGCTGGCGAACTGCGCCGCGCGCAGGCCGGCGTATTCCTTGCGGCCCACCTTGCCGTCGCCGTTCTCGTCGTACAGCGCGAGGAAGCCCTCGGCCGACTGGCTGTCGGGCATGCCGGGGCGGCCGCCGTCGCGATCGAAGGCCTGTGTCCTGTCGCCAGGGGGCGCCTTGGCCGCCGCCGTCAGCGCCGCCTGGCCGCGCGCCCAGTCCTGCGCACCGGCGGCGTCGAATTCGGTGCGCGCCACCTGCCCGTCGCCATCGGCATCGAGTGCGGCAAAGCGCTGCCTGCCGTGCGCGGCCTGCGCGCTGCGTTCCTGCTCCAGCGCCTGCTGGCGACGCTGGCGGAATTCGGCCACGTATTCGTCCTCGTCGACGCTGCCGTCGTGGTTGCGGTCGGTGGCGTCGAAGCGGGCGCGGCGAAAGGCGGCGAAGTCGGCGGCGGTGATGCGGCCGTCGCGGTCGTCGTCATGCTGGGTGATGAAGGCCTGCACGTTGTTGCCGTGACCGCCGAGCAGCGGGCGCGGCCCGGACTGGGCGAGTGCGGTTGCGGGAAGCAGCAGCGCGCACAGGCACGCGCCGGCCAGGGAGCCAGTGTTCATGGATTGCCTCTTGAGGGGGGAAACGGTGGCGGGCCGTGGCGCTGGCTGGGCCTGCAGGCGTGTCGGTACGCCGGGCGGAGACACCGCGCCGGCGAAGTCGGGCCAGTGGGGCATGCAACCGCCGCAGCGGTTGCGCGGCGCTACGGCTCCAGCACCTGGAAGGTGAGCGTGGTGCTGTTGCTGTACTCGCGCACCGGGGCGTCGGCCGGGGCCGGGGTGCGGTGGCGGGACAGCGCTAACCAGGTGCCGGCGCGGTCAAGCTTCATCGTGGCGCGGCCGGCTGCGTCGGTGGTCAGGCTGACCAGCGTCGGGCTGCGGTCGGAAGTCCAGACCGCCTCGCTGATGTCCACGGTCTGCCTGGCCAGCGGCACGCCGTCGTACTGCACCGTAAAGACGAAGCGCTCGCCGACATACAGGTCGTTGGGATGGGAGACCGGCACCAGTTCCAGACCACGGTTGCGCGGCGCCAGCGCGGTGCGATCGGGCTTGCCGACGCTCAGATAGGTGTCGGCCAGGGTGCGCGACTGGAAGCTGGCGAGCAGCGTGGCGCCCTTGGGCATGGGTACGTTCGGATCGCGCACGGTCTGCCGTTTGCCATCCAGCTCCCAGGTGCGGAATTGCGCGCCCACGCGCAGGCCGGTGCTGACCCGGTAGGTGCCGGGCTGCTTGCCCAGGGTGTGTTCGACCACGGTGCGGGTGTCGAGCGCCTGCACCCGGGCCGGCGCGACATCGCGGCCGTCGGGCCCGGTGATGCGGAAGTGGCTCTGGTCGAAGGCCGCCTCCGGGACGAAGAAGGTCTCGGCGAAGGCCGCGTCCAGGGTCACCGTCTGGCCCGGTTGGGGCGTGAAGGTGTTGGGTGCCAGGTAAGGGGTGTGCGCAGAGGCGGAGGCAGCGAGCAGCAGCGCCGACAAGGTCAGCAGTTTCATGGGGGGCCCTGTTCCGAGTGGGTCGCTGGCGGCAGGGCGCGGGGCGGCGCAGGAAGCTGGCTGACCACACGATATTAACGAAAATGCGAATCGTTCACAACAATAACAGGCGCTGCGTCGCGCTTCTCCAGCGCGGGATCAATGACGTGCGCTCGGGCCGACGTGTACCGTGTCCGCTTTCCCCGCCGTCTCTTCGCCATGAGTACCTACCACCTGCAGCAGGTCTTTCGTCCCACCACCGTGGCGGTGGTCGGCGGCAGCCCGCGCGATCGCTCGGCCGGGCGGGCGGTGGTGCGCAATCTGCGCGCGGCCGGGTTTCCCGGGCAGATCGGCTGGGTGAGCCCGCGCTATACCGAGATCGACGGCGTGCGCACGGTGGCGCGGCTGACCGATCTGCCGTGGGTGCCGGACCTGGTGGTGATCACCGCGCCGGCGCGCATCGTGCCGCGCATCGTCTCCATCGCCGCGCGGCGCGGGGTGGCTGCGGCGATCATCCTCACCGCCGGGCTGGGCAGCGGCCCCGGCTCGCCGGCCGCGCGGATGGAAGCGGCCGCGCGCGCCAAGGGCATGCGCATCCTCGGCCCGCACTGCCTGGGCGTGATCGCCCCGCATGCGCGGCTCAATGCCAGCATCGCCGCGCATTGCCCGCAGGCCGGCGACCTGGCATTGATCTCCGAATCCAGCGCGATTGCCGCCGCGCTGGTGGAATGGGGCGTGGCGCGCTCGGTGGGGTTCTCGGCGGTGGTGTCGCTGGGCGACACGCTGGATGTGGATTTCGGCGACCTGCTCGACTACTTCGCCACCGACTACCGCACCCGCGCGATCCTGCTGTACGTCGAACGCATCGGCGATGCGCGCAAGTTCATGTCGGCCGCCCGCGCCGCCGCGCGCGCCAAGCCGGTGGTGGTGGTCAAGTCGGGCCGCCAGTTCCGCATCAATCCCAATGCCGATACGCATGCGCAGGCGCTGGCCGGCTCGGATGCGGTGTATGGCGCCGCATTCGCGCGTGCCGGCCTGTTGCGGGTGGGCGCGCTGGACGAATTGTTTGCCGCCGCCGAGACGCTGGGCCGGCTCGGCAGTTTTCCCGGCCGGCGGCTGGCCATCCTCAGCAATGGCGGCGGGGTGGGGCAGCTGGCGGTGGACCAGCTGGTGCTGCGCGGCGGCACCCTGGCCGAGCTGTCGGCCAAGACGCTGGAGCGGCTGGATCAGTCGTTGCCGCAAGGCTGGTCGCGCAGCAACCCGGTGGACATCATCGTCGATGCCGATGGGCCGCGGTATGCCGCGGCGATCGAAGCCTTGCTGGACGACCCGGAGAACGACGCGCTGCTGGTGGTCAACGTGCCGACCGCGTTCACCTCCTCGGCCGATGCGGCCAAGGCGCTGACCCGCGCGCTGGACCAACGCAACCGCTACCAGCGCGAAAAGCCGGTGTTCGCGGTATGGCTGGGCCAGGACGATGCGGCGATTGCCGCGCTCAACGCCGCGCGCGTGCCCACCTATGCGACCGAATCGGACGCGGTGCGCGGCTTCACCCACCTGGTGCGCTATCGCGAGGCGCAGGCGGCGTTGATGGAGACCCCGCCCAGCCTGCCGGAAGATTTCGTGGTGGATGCGGCCATCGCCCGCACCGTGGTCGACGACGCCCTGGCGGCCGGCCGGCGCTGGCTGGACCCGGTCGCCACCAACCGCCTGCTGGCCGCCTACGGCATCCCGATCGTGCCGCTGCAGGTGGCCGCCACCGCCAACGAGGCCGCCTTGCTGGCCGACCCGCTGTTGGCCGTCGGCCGCACGGTGACCTTGAAGGTGCTGTCCAGCGACATCGCGCACAAGTCCGATGTGGATGGCGTGCGCCTGAACCTGTCCAGCGTGGCGGCGGTGCGCGAGGCGGCGGCCGGCATCCTGGCGCGGGCGCGCGCTGCGCTGCCGGATGCAGTGATCGAGGGGGTGATCGTGCAGCCCACCGTGCTGCGGCCGAAGGCGCGTGAACTGATCGCCGGCATCGCCGACGACCCGGTGTTCGGCCCGGCCATCGTGTTCGGCCGTGGCGGCACCGCGGTGGAAGTGATCAACGACCGCGAGCTGGCGTTGCCGCCGCTGGACCTGCGCCTGGCCCACGAGCTGATCGGGCGCACGCGGGTCTCGCGCATCCTCAAGGCCTACCGCGACGTGCCGGCGGCCGACGAGCGCGCGGTGGCGCTGGTGCTGGTCAAGCTGGCGCAGCTGGCCGCCGACATCCCGGAAATCACCGAGCTGGACATCAACCCGTTGCTGGCCGACCGCGATGGCGTGATCGCGCTGGACGCGCGCGTGGCGGTGGCGCCGGCGCGCAAGCTGCACAAGGGCCGCGGCCATCCGCGCTTTGCGATCTTCCCGTACCCGAAGGAATGGGAGCGCCAGATCGGGCTGGGCGATGGCACGCATGCGCTGGTGCGTCCGGTGCGCCCGGAGGACGACGCCTTGTTCCGCGCGTTCTTCGCGCGGGTCACCGACGAAGACCTGCGGCTGCGCTTCTTCCAGTCGGTCAAGCATTTCAGCCACGAGTTCATCGCCCGGCTGACCCAGCTCGACTACGCGCGCTCGATCGCGCTGGTGGCCATCGACCCCAAGACCGGCGACATGCTCGGCGCGGTGCGGCTGCATGCCGACGCCGACTACGAGCGCGGCGAGTACGGCATCCTGATCCGCTCCGACCTCAAGGGCCACGGCATCGGCTGGCAGCTGATGCGCATCATGATCGAGTACGCGCGCTGGCTGGGCCTGAAGCAGATCGAAGGCCAGGTGCTGCGCGAGAACCGCACCATGCTGGCGATGTGCCAGAGCCTGGGCTTCGGGGTACGCCCGGATCCGGACGATGCAACCCTGATGGCGGTGACACTCCCTATAATGGGCGAGCCACGCCCGGCCTGACCTTGGGTCACGCCGCGGTCCCCCCTCCTCACCGCATGCCGGATCTGCCGGGCCTCGCCCCGGCCCGTTGCTCCGGCTGTCGTCTTGGCCCGCCTGGGAGTGTCAATGTTTCGCGATTTCAGAATGTCGTTCTTGGTCACAGCGATCTGCCTGGGCCTGGCCGCCTGGTGGGGTCATACCTCCGCGATGGGCATCTGGCAGGCCCTGTGGCTATGCCTGGTGCTGAGCGTGCTGGAGGTGTCGTTGTCGTTCGACAACGCGGTGGTCAACGCCGGCGTGCTCAAGCACATGAACGCGTTCTGGCAGAAGCTGTTCCTCACCGTCGGCATCCTGATCGCGGTGTTCGGCATGCGCCTGGTGTTCCCGATCGTGATCGTGTCGGTGGCCACCGGCATGGGCCTGGTGCCGGTGATGCAGATGGCGCTGAAGGAGCCGGACCGCTACAGCCAGGTGCTGACCGACAACTACCCGTCCATCGCCGCCTTCGGCGGCATGTTCCTGCTGCTGGTGTTCCTGAACTTCCTGTTCGACCAGGAGCGCAAGCTGCACTGGCTCGGCCCGGTGGAACGGCTGGTCGGCAAGCTGGGCAAGGCCGACGCGATGTCGGTGATCGTGGCAGTGTCGGTCTTGCTGGGCACCAAGCTGTTCCTGCCTGACGCCATCTTCCAGAGCGTGCTGTTCGCCGGCCTGGGCGGCATCCTGCTGTACCTGTTGGTCGGCAGCGTGGACGCGCTGTTCGAGGCCGAAGAGGGCGAGGACGGTATGGGCCCGGCCAAGCGCTCTGGCATTGCCGCCTTCCTGTACCTGGAAGTGCTGGACGCCTCGTTCTCGTTCGACGGGGTGATCGGCGCGTTCGCGATCACCCGCGATGTGGTCATCATCATGCTGGGCCTGGCGATCGGCGCGATGTTCGTGCGCTCGATGACGGTCTACCTGGTGCACAAGGGCACCCTGGACGAGTTCGTGTTCCTGGAGCACGGCGCCCATTACGCGATCGGCGTGCTGGCGATCATCATGCTGGTCGGCACCGTCTACCATGTGCCGGAAGTGCTGACCGGCCTGATCGGCGTGGCCTTCATCGCCGCCTCGGTGTGGTCCTCGATCCGCTACCGCAAGCGGCACCATATCGGCCCGACCGAGATCTGATCCCGCGCATTGGCCGCGCTAAAGGCGTCAGGCGGTTCACTTGAGAGCGCTCGCAAAGCGTCTTCGCGGTCATCGGGTGGACGCTGCTGACGGACGGGCGCCGTTAGGTCTGTGGCTTGGCTGCAAGGCCCTTGCCCGCCCACCCTCGCGGGACACGCCGCAAGTACGTCCCTGTAGGCTCTGGCGCGGGATCCATGCCGCTCAAGGTCCCGCGACGGTGAGCGGGCAAGAGCCAGTCGAGATGGGCGGTGTGCATGGTTTTCGATAAAGCAGCCGACCAACTGTCTGGTGCGGTGAGGGCACCGCGCTCTTGACGCTGCGAGTTTGCTGCAGGGCCCTTGCCCGCCCACCATCGCAGGACACGCCGCAAGTACGTCCGTGTAGGCTCTGGCGCGGGATCCATGCCGCTCAAGGTCCCGCGACGGTGAGCGGGCAAGAGCCAGTCGAGACGGTCGGTGTGCATGGTTTTAATAAAGCAGCCGACCAACTGTCTGGTGCGGTGAGGGCACCGCGCCCTCGACACTGCGAGTTTGCTGCAGGGCCCTTGCCCGCCCACCATCGCAGGACACGCCGCAAGTACGTCCGTGTAGGCTCTGGCGCGGCATCCATGCCGCTCAAGGTCCCGCGACGGTGGGCGGGCAAGGACCAGTCGAGATGGTCGGTGTGCAGGGTTTTCAATAAAGCAGCCGGCCAACTGTCTGGTGCGGTGAGGGCGCCGCGCCCTCGACGCTGCGAGTCCTTGCTGCAGGGCCCTCTACCGCAACGTCCAATAAAGAGAACGGCAGCGCACACCGGGATTCGGCAGTGGCGAGTTTGCTTCCCCAGCTTGGGCGTGCCGGCGGAGCGGCCCGCCAGGCGTGCGGTGCCGCTTGAGGCGGTCACGGCCAACTGACCGGCTTCAGCATCGATGCGTGTCGCAGCCAACCCAACCGGACCCAACGGGTCGATGGAAATGCCGGTTTAGGCCTTGACTGCGCAGTCCAATTGGACGGGTTCCCAGCCTCTTGCCGACCGTTCGTCAGACAGTGCTTTGTGCTGTAAGGGTTTTCGGGAATTTCCTACATTTGGTGTTGACCCCTCCGGGTGACCCCACTATCTTGGGGGAGTCGGTGGTTGGTCGCCCCAAGGCGTCCGGACCAGTGAGAGCATGATTTGCAGCAGGTTGCCAATCAAACGCCTCTCCGCGGCGGCAGCGATGAACGATCACAGCCATCCGGGCCTCGCCTGGAGCAGGCGGCGTGGTCTCGTTGCGCCGCTGTTGTTTCGCCACCGACCACTGCGCGACAGCACACCGCGCGGTGGCGGCCGTGGAATCTCCGGTAAGGAGATGGCTGGTGAGGCGATGCCGCCGCGGACCCCGTGTCCTGCGTGCTGGTCGTTGCGCACCGCCATCGCTGTCCAGGGAGTCCGGATCCGGCCGCAACCCGTCCCCCAGCCGGGTTCGTGTGCCTACGCATGGAGGACGCATGACCACCAACGACACCCTTGCCGCGATCGCCGCCGGTACCGCAACACCCACCAGCGTTCCCGCCGGTGTCAGCGCGCCCGGTTGCGGCGCGCCGGAATTGACCGACCCGTCGGACATCGTGCCGCCTCCCCGCCAAGCCATTGCAATGCACGCACAGACCATCGAAGAACAAGCCGTCGCCACCTGGATCACCAAGGAAGCCGGCAACCGCCGGATCCCGTTCGAGCCGGAGCGCCTGGAGCGCGCCATCGACCAGATCCATGCCGAATTCCCGCAGCTGGACGTGTCCGACTACAAGCGCTCGGTGTTCGGCTTCGTCGATCGCAAGGACAGCGTCAACGCCGACGACCTGGTCGACCATCTGATCCGCGAGGCCGAGGCCCGCGTCGATCTGACCACCCCGGAGTGGGAGCACTTTGCCGCGCGCCTGTACCTGCGCCGGCTGTACAAGCGCGCCAGCCGCAACCGTTTCTACGACGCCAGCCAGAAGTACGGCTCGTTCGTCGGCCTGCAGGAGAGCCTGGCCGACCGCAATGTCTATTCCAACGACATCCTGCGCCGCTACTCCAAGGACGAACTGATCGAAGCCGGCAAGATGATCGAGCCCGAGCGCGACAAGCTGTTCGCCTACAACGGCCTGTACCTGCTGGCTACGCGCTACCTGGCCACCGACAATTCGCGCGGCGTGTTCGAGCTGCCGCAGGAGCGTTGGCTGACCATCGCGCTGTACCTGATGCAGGACGAGATCGGCAATGGCAAGGGCAGCCGCGAGCGCCGCATGCAGCTGGTCGGCGAGGCCTACTGGGCGCTGTCCAACCTGTACATGACCGTGGCCACCCCGACCCTGGCCAATGCCGGCAAGGTTGGCGGCCAGCTGTCGAGCTGCTTCATCGACACCGTCGACGACAGCCTGCAGGGCATCTACGACTCCAACACCGACGTGGCGCGCGTGTCCAAGCACGGCGGCGGCGTGGGCGCGTACCTGGGCTATGTGCGTTCGTCCGGTTCGGCGATCCGCGGCGTGTCCAATTCCTCCGGCGGCGTGGTGCCGTGGATCAAGCAGCTCAACAACACCGCCGTGTCGGTGGATCAGCTGGGCCAGCGCAAGGGCGCCATCGCGGTCTATCTGGACATCTTCCACCGCGACATCGAGGCGTTCCTGGATCTGCGCCTGAACAACGGCGACCAGCGCCTGCGCGCGCATGACGTGTTCACCTCGGTGTGCATCCCCGACCTGTTCATGGAAGCGGTCGAGCGTCGCGGCGACTGGTATCTGTTCGATCCGCACGAAGTGAAGCGGATCAAGGGCTGGTACCTGCAGGACTTCTACGACGAGAAGAAGGGCGATGCCAACAGCAGCTTCCGTCGCAAGTACGAGGAAGTGGTTGCCGACGAGCGCATCACCCGCAAGACGGTCAAGGCGATCGAGATCTTCAAGCGGATCATGGTCAGCCAGCTGGAAACCGGCAATCCGTTCATGTTCTACCGCGACGAAGTCAATCGCAAGAACCCGAACAAGCACGAGGGCATGGTCTATTCGTCCAACCTGTGCACCGAGATCCTGCAGAACATGAGCCCGACGCGGATGATGCAGGAGATCATCAGCGGCAATCAGATCGTCACCACCAAGAAGGCCGGCGACTTCGTCGTGTGCAACCTGTCCTCGATCAACCTGGGCCGCGCGATCACCGTGCAGGCAGACCAGGCCGACCTGCTGGGCGCCGACGTGCTGGAGCGGTTGATCCCGATCCAGGTGCGCATGCTCGACAACGTGATCGACCTGAATCAGCTGCCCGTGCCGCAGGCTACCATCACCAACCAGAAGTACCGCGCCATCGGCCTGGGCACCTTCGGCTGGCACCATCTGCTGGCGCAGAAGTCCATCCACTGGAATGCCAAGGAAGCCGAGGACTACAGCGACGAGCTGTACGAGCGCATCAACTACCTGACCGTCCAGGCGAGCATGGAGCTGGCCAAGGAAAAGGGCACCTACAGCGTGTTCCGCGGCAGCGACTGGCACACCGGCGAGTACTTCCGTGCGCGCGACTACAACAGCCCGCAGTGGCTGGAGCTGGCCGCGCAGGTGGCCGTCAATGGCGTGCGCAATGCCTGGATGCTGGCGGTTGCGCCGAACATGAGCACCGCGCAGATCGCCGGTTCCACCGCCTCGATCGACCCGATCTACAGCGCGTTCTACTACGAAGAAAAGAAGGACTTCCGCCGTCCGGTCGCCGCTCCGGGCCTGTCGCTGGAAACCTGGCCGTACTACGAAAAGGGTGCCTACAAGGTCGACCAGTTCGCCAGCGTGCGCCAGAACGCGCGTCGACAGCGCCACGTCGACCAGTCGATCAGCTTCAACTTCTACGTGCCAAGCACCATCCGTGCCAGCACCTTGCTCGACCTGCACATGACCGCCTGGCGCGAAGGCCTGAAGACCACGTACTACGTGCGTTCCAACGACATCGACATCAGCGAGTGCGAGTGGTGTTCGAGCTAAAGCGCATGCGGTAGCGAAGCGCATTCGCGCTTCGCTTCCACGGTTCGCGTTGCGAACCGTGGACCCTGCTTCACCAGCTCCCACACCCCGCGCCTTCGGCGCGCCCCCTCACGCAGGGGGCTTTCTTCCAGAATGATTGCTGCCGTCGTCCCCGCTGCACACGCGTGCGACGCCTGAAACACGAGTAGAGACCCATGTCCGCAACACCGCTTGAGCGCATCAAGATCCTGGAGCCGCGTCACCCGAACCGCTCCACCGCCATCATCAATGGCGAAACCTCCGGCATCCTCAACTGGAACGACATCCCGTACCCGTCCTTCTATCGGGCCTACAAGGAGCTGTCGACCAACTTCTGGATCCCCGACGAGGTGGACATGAAGGGCGACGCGCGCCAGTACAACGAGCTGTCGGCGCGCGAGAAGAATGCCTACGACTCGATCATCGGCCTGCTGGCCACGCTGGATTCGCCGCAGACGCGCTTCATCTACAACGTCGCCGAATACATCACCGACCCGGCCGCGCATGCCAATGCCGCGATCATCGGCCAGCAGGAAGTGATCCATAACGAGAGCTATAGCTACGTGCTGGCCTCGATCACCGGCCTGGCCGACCAGAACCGCGTGTTCGAGATCGCGCGCACGCATCCGACCATCATCAAGCGCAATGCGCCGATCATGGGCGCCTACGAAGACTTCATGCGCGACAAGACGGCCGAAACGCTGATCCGCGCACTGATCCAGTCCTCGATCCTGGAAGGCATCAACTTCTATTCCGGCTTTGCGTATTTCTACAATCTGGTCCGCCAGAACCGCATGACCGGCACCGGCAAGATCATCAGCTTCATCAACCGCGACGAGCTGGCCCACTCCAAGTTCATCAGCGAGCTGATTCGCGCCATCATCGGCGAGAACCAGGCGCTGCAGGGCGACCAGCTCACCGATTACGTGCACAAGGCCTTCGAGCACGCGATCGACCTGGAAACCCAGTGGACCGCCGAAGTGCTGGACGGCATCGACGGCATCGACGTGGACGAGATGATCCGCTACGTGAAGTACCGCGCCAACAAGATGGCCGGCATGCTCGGCATCGAGAAGCTGTACGAAGGCGCCAACGACAACGTGATGCCGTGGATCAAGGCCTACGCCGACAACTTCACCGAAACCAAGACCGACTTCTTCGAGATGCGGAATGCCTCGTACAAGAAGACCAACTCGGATAACGGCTTCGACGATCTGTGAGGAGCCGGGATTTGGGATTCGGGATTAGTGATTCGTCGCAGCCGCATCGATGCGCTTTACGAATCATCAAGATCCGGGATTGGATAGTGGGTAGGCGGGATTTGCAACAGCAACTTGATGTGCTTTGGCGAATCTCCACTTCGACTCTCCAATCCCTGCTTTAGACGAATCCCTAATCACGACTCCCGAATCCCTGCCCCATGAACATCCTGCTCGCACTTGCCTCGTTGAGCGGCAACACGCGTGATGTCGCGCGCAGTGTCGCACTGCGCTGCGAAGCGGCCGGGCACACGGTGACCTGGCTGGAGACCGACGTGCAGCGGCTGGAGCAGGTGCCGCATGCGCCCGGGCAGTACGAGCTGTTTGTGCTCGGTAGCTGGACCGACAACGGTGGCCGAACGCCGGCAGAGATGAAACGCTTCATCGTCGAATTGGTCGAAACGCTGGGCAAGCCGCCGCGGGTGGCGGTGTTCGGCACCGGTGAAACGCAGTGGGGCGAGGACTATTTTTGCGGTGCAGTGCATCGCATCGCACAGTTCTTCGCCAGCCCGTTTCCGCGTTTGACCATCGAACAGATGCCCCACGGCGTGCGCGACGCGCAGGCCATCGCCGCCTGGACCGACGAGGTCCTGGCCCAATGCCAACACGATCCCCACGATGCACACCATTACCGTCACGTCGCCTGAGCACTACACCGCCACCCTGGCCGCGCATCCGCGCGCGCTGGTGGATTTCTACAAGGACAACTGCCCCGGCTGCCGCATGCTCGACATGTCGCTGGACAAGTTCGCCAACAGCGAGGCCGCCGAGGGCGTGGCCTTGTTGAAGGTCAAGCTGGAAGTGGTGGGCGAGGAGTTCTTCCGCGGCCTGGGCCTGCGCCAGACCCCGACCCTGGCGCTGTACCGCGATGGCAGCGAGGTGGCGCGCCTGCCCGGCTTCCAGTCGCCGGCGCAGGTGGAAACCGCGGTCAAGACCAGCCTCTGAGCCACCGGGGCGGCGCAGGGGCCTGCGCGCCTAGGGTTGCATGTTCCCCGCGGCTGCATGCATCGAGAAGAGTGCTGCACGCCACCGTCTCGCCAGGCGATTGCCGACGCGAACGCGATGCCCTCGTAGGAGCGGCCCCGGCCGCGACCGCCATCCCGATGGCCTCATCGTGCACGCGGCAGTACATGCGATAGTCACCCAGGATGCCGGCCGTTGGCGACCCTCCCGCAGCGGCAGTGCGCAAGCGCCCGCGTCGGCACGCTGGATCGCCGTGGCCGCTGCGCTGCGTTCCGGCGTACGCCGCTGCGGCTGACCGCCTATCCTGTCTGTGTCAGGCTGCTGCAATCGCCTTGGCACGCAGCGCCTCTCCACTGGAACCCCTCATGTCAGACAGCTTGCAGACCCAGCCACCGATCGAAGCCCGCATGGCCGAGATCGTGTTCCCCAACCACACCAACCATATGGGCACGCTGTTCGGCGGGCAGGCGCTGGCGTGGATGGACAAGGCCGCATTCCTGGCCGCATCGCGCTACGCGCGGCGTGCGGTGGTGACCGCACGCTCGGACCAGGTGGATTTCAAGCTGCCGATCCGCCAGGGCCAGATGGTGGAAACCATCGCGCGGGTGGTGTCGGTGGGGCGCAGTTCGATCAAGGTGGAAGTGGAACTGATCGCCGAGGACCTGCTCAGCGGCGTGCGCGAGCTGTGCACCCGCGGCCACTTCGTGATGATCGCGCTTGGCGATGACGGCAAGCCGACCTCGGTGCCGGCACTCCCGATGACGGACAAAGGCTGAGGCTGCAACCAGCGCTGTTCTTGCCGCCGATGCAGCCGGCCAGGCACCTGTCATGCGCGCATGGCAGGGCGCACCGGGTGCACATGCGCTGACCGCAAGCTTCGGCTGCGTAACCGGCAGCCGCGTGCGCTTGCCTATTCCTCGACCTCGCGGTCTTCGCGCTTGGTTTCTGCCATCGCCTCGGGTTCCAGCTCTTCGGCGCTGCGATTGAGCTTGACGAACACGCCCCAGGCAATCAGCAGCAATGCCGCACACGAGCCAACCGCCGCGGCATATGGCAGCTTGGCCGGATCGGCGTGCATCAGCTCGAAGATCGACACCAGGGTTTCGATCGCCAGTGCGATCACGATCACCACGAAAAAGCGCGACAGATAACGGCGCACGCGTGTCGGCCCGCTGACCTTGACGTCGCGCAGGATCTCTTCCTCGAAGATCGTCTGGCCCAGCTCTAGCGTCACCAATGCCACCGTGAGCAGACCGACGGCTTCCAGCACCACGTTGAAGCGGTCGCGCACCACCATGTCGCCGCCGGGGGTGAAGCCATGCCACAACTCCAGCCCGGCCATCGTCACCAGGCCCGCCGCGCACAGCACGAAGAACGCCAGGATCACGAAGTGACCGGCACGGAACAGATGGCTGAGCAGCTTCATGATGACGACGGCGAGGGAGGGCTGCAGAGCATCGTGTGCGTGGCGTCGTGACGGCGCGAAGGCTGCGCCGACCCCCGGCGCGCCCTCATCCGGCGCTTTGCGCCACCTTCTCCCGCAGGCGGGAGAAGGGAAGGGATCTGCGGGAGCAAGCGGTGGGGGCGGGGAGGTTGCTGTGGTGGTGCGACGGTTGCGCCGAGTGGACGCGCCCTCATCCGGCGCTTTGCGCCACCTTCTCCCGCAGGCGGGAGAAGGATTTGCCGCGGCTAAGCGGCGTAGGGACGACGCAGGCCGCTCGTCCAGTCATGCAGCGGGGCTGCCACTGCCTTCTCCCGCTTGCGGGGGAAGGTGCCCGAAGGGCGGATGGGGGCGACGCGTACGCCCGCCCACCATGCCCATCAGCTATGCCGCAACACTTGATACGCCTGCAGATGCACGTTGGCGGCCATCAGCAGTGGTGCGTTGCGTCCGGTTTCGCGCACGCGCCTGAGCATGTCGCCGACGATCTGCGCCGCTTCTACTTCCTGGCCGGCTTCCAGGTCGCGCAACATCGAGGCCTTCAATGGCGAATCCACCTGCAACAAGGTCTGCAGCGCCTTGGCGCGCGCGCTTTCCGGAATCGGCTGCCCGGCCGCATCGGCGGCCCACAGGCATTCGTTGTACACGCCGTTGATCAAGGCGCGGCCGTCGTCGGTGGCGACGATCGCCCCGACCGGCGCACGCATCAGGCAGGTGGCAGCGGCCAGCGCGGTGAGGAAGCTGTACTTGATCCACTGCTCCTGCGCGATCTGCGCGCTGGCCACATGATCGATGCCGGCCTGCGTGCAGGCTGCCGCAAATGCCTGCACGCGCGTCGACTCCGCACTGCCATCGCGCTCGCCGAAGGTCATCGCCGCCGGCTTGCCCAGGTGCAGGATCTCGCCCTGCGCGCCCTTGGTGGCGCTGATGAAGCACAGCCCGCCCAGCACGCGTGCCGCACCGAAACGCTCGTCCAGCGCGGCGTAATGGCGCAGGCCGTTGAGGATCGGCAGCACCGTGGTGTGCTCGCCCACCGCCGGCGCAATCGCCTCGATCGCGCTGTCCAGGTCGTAGGCCTTGCAGCTGAGGATCACTAGGTCGAACGGCCGCTGCGCCACCAGCGCCGGCAGATCCTGCGCGGTGACATGCGCCACCGGGAGCTCCGCATCGCCCAGCGGACTGCGAATGCGCAGGCCATCGGCCTGCAGCTGTGCCGCGCGCGCATCGCGCACCAGGAAGGTGACATCGACCCCGGCCTGCGCCAGACGCCCGCCGAAATAGCCACCGGTGCCGCCGGCGCCGAGGATCAAGATACGCATCGCCATCGTCATCAGCTCCGCAAGCCCACGCCACGGCGCAGCAGCCACAGCGCCAGCGCGCTGAGCACCGCGACAAAGCCCAGCATCAGCGCGTAGGCGACCCAGATCGGCACGTCCGAGCTGCCGAGCAGGCCATAGCGGAACGCGTTGACCATGTAGAAGATCGGGTTGGCGTGGGTGGCCGCTTCGGCCCAGGGCGGCAGCAGCTTCACCGAATAGAACACGCCGCCCAGATAGGTCAGCGGGGTCAGGATGAAGGTCGGCACGATCGCCACGTCGTCGAACTTCTTGGCGTACACCGCATTGACGAAGCCGGCCAGCGAAAAGATGGTCGCGCCCAGCAGCACCGTGGTCAGGGTCACCAGCGGATGCGGGATGCGCACCGGGGTGAAGAACATCGCGATGATCAGCACCAATGCGCCGACCATGACCCCACGCAGCACCGCGCCGGAGACGTAGCCCCACAGGATCACCCAGTTGGGCATCGGGCTGACCAGCAGCTCTTCCACATGCCGGCCGAACTTGGCGCCGAAGAAACTGGAGGAGATGTTGCCGTAGCTGTTCTGGATCACGCTCATCATCACCAGGCCCGGCACGATGAACTGCATGTACGTGTAGCCGCCCATGTCGCCCACGCGCGAGCCGATCAGCCCGCCGAAGATCAAGAAGTACAGCGTCATGGTGATGGCCGGCGGCACCAGGGTCTGGCCCCAGATGCGCAGGATGCGCTGCACTTCGCGGCGCACGATGGTGCCCAGCGCAATCCAGTTGCGGCGCGCGTTGGTGGGTTCGGTCACGGTGTGGATCTCGTTCATGGCTGGCCTCCGCTGCGCGGCTGCGCTGGCGGCGTGCCGTGGGGCACGACAGGCGTGGATGCGGTGGCGGCGGCATCGGCCGGTGCCGGGGCGTCGCCGGTCAGGCGCACGAACAGCTCTTCCAGCCGATTGCTCTTGGTGCGCATCGAACGCACCCGGATGCCGGCGCTGCCGAGCGTGGCGAACACGCGGTTGAGATCCATCGCGCGCGGCATGTCCAGGTCCAGCGTGTGGCCGTCGATGGCGGTGAGCGTGGTGCCTTCGATCACCGGCAGTTCGGCCGGCAGGTCGCCGTCGATATCGAACAGGAAGCCCTCCACGTCGAGCTTGGCCAGCAGCTCGCGCATCGGCCCCTGGGTGACGATCTGGCCGTGGTTGATGATGGCCAGGTTGCGGCACAGGTGCTCGGCTTCTTCCAGGTAATGCGTGGTCAGGATGATGGTGGTGCCGGCGGCGTTGATCTCCTTGAGCACGCGCCACATGTCGCGGCGGATCTCGATGTCCACGCCGGCGGTGGGCTCGTCCAGGATCAGCAGGCGCGGCTGGGTCATCATGGCGCGGGCGATCATCAGCCGGCGCTTCATGCCGCCGGACAGCGTGCGGCTCATCACCTGGGCCTTTTCCCACAGGTGCGAGCGGCGCAGCTCGGCTTCGGCCAGCGCGGCGGCCTGCTCGCGCGGCATGCCGTAGAAGCCGGCGTAGTTGACCAGGATGTCGAAGGGTTTTTCGAACAGGTTGAAGTTGACCTCCTGCGGGACCAGGCCGATCAGGCGCATCGCATCGCTGCGCTGGCCGACCAGGTCGGTGCCGAACACTTCCACCTGGCCGGCGGACAGGTTCACCAGCGAGCTGATGATGCCGATCAGGGTGGATTTGCCGGCGCCGTTGGGGCCGAGCAGGGCGAAGAAGTCGCCTGGCGCCACGTCCAGCGACACGCCCTTGAGCGCCTGGGTGCCGTTGTCGTAGGTCTTGCGCAGATCGCACACACGCAGCGCGGGTGCGGTGGTCGGAGATGGGGAATTCAAGATGTTCCTTCGCGTCAGCGTGACGGCGCAGCGAGTTGCAGGCCGTTATTATAGAAGCCCGCGGGGGCAAGCCCCGATCACAGACTGTCCTAAATACGTTCGTGCCCGTTCAATTCCCCCTCAAGCTTGTCGACCGGCGCATGATCGCGCCCACCGTGGCCCACTGCCAGTTCCTGCGTGACGACGGGCAGCCGCTGGATTTCCAGCCCGGGCAGTTCATCCAGATCCATTTCACTGCCGCCGACGGCACGCCGACCAAGCGCAGCTATTCGCTGGCGACCATCCACGACCACGCGTTCGGACCGGGCGAGGCGGTGGATATCGCGGTGAGCTTCGTGCCCGGCGGCTCGGCCACCGCGCTGTTCGAAGGCCTGCAGATCGGCGACCGGTTGCAGGCCAGTGGTCCCTATGGACGTTTCTGCCTGCCGGCGGGCGACCACAACCGGCGCTATGTGCTGATCGCCACCGGCACCGGCGTCACCCCGTACCGCTCGATGCTGCCGTTGCTGGCCGAGGCGATCGCGACCCGCGGCGTGCAGGTGCTGCTGCTGCAGGGCGCGCGTACGCCGGCCGAGCTGCTGTACGGCGACGACTTCCGCGCGTTTGCCGATGCGCACCCGCAGTTCCGCTATATGCCGTGTTTTTCGCGCGAGCTGCCGGAACAGCCGCATGCCGATGTGCGGCACGGGTACGTGCAGCAGCAGCTGGCCGAATGCGCGCCCGATGCGCAGGGCGATATCGCCTACCTGTGCGGCAACCCGGACATGGTGGACAGCTGCATCGACGCCCTGAAGGCAGCCGGCCTGCCGAACGCGCAGATCCGCCGCGAGAAGTACGTCAGCCCGGCACCGGCAAAGACCTGAGGCTTCCCGCGCGAGGCCGGCGCAGGCCTGGTTGCCCCGGCGATGGCAAGGCCCGCCCACAGCTGGCCCTGCCGGGCCGCTAGGCCGCCGCCAGCGCCGCCCGCGGGCGACGCAACTCGACGGTGATGTGCACCAGTTCTTCGTGGATCTGAAGGGCGGCGCGCACCAGGTCCGCATCGATGTCGGCCGCAGTGACCAGGCTGACCACGCAGGCATAACGATCGCTGCCCACACGCCAGACATGCAGGTCGCCGATGGCGATGGCATGCGGCAGCCCGGCGATGACCTGCTTCACTTCTGCCACCACCGGCGCATCCATCTCCGCATCCAGCAGCACCCGGCCGGTACTGCGCAGCAGGCCCCATGCCCACACGGTGACCAGCACCGCGCCGACGATGCCCATGATCGGATCCAGCCACCTCACGCCCCAGTACATGCCGGCGAGCAGCGCGACGATCGCCAGGACCGAGGTCGCGGCATCGGCCACCACGTGCAGATACGCGGCGCGCAGATTGAGATCGGCATGCCCATCGTGGTGATGACCATGACCATGACCGTCATGCGCGTGGTCGTGCCCGTGGTGGTGGCCATGCGCATGGCCATGCGAGTCGCGCAACCACCAGGCGCAGATCAGGTTGACCAGCAGGCCGATGACGGCGATGACGGTGGCTTCCTGGTACTGAATGGGCCTGGGCGAAAACAGCCGTTCCGCCGACTGGAACGCCATCAGGCCGGCCACGCCCAGCAGCAGCATTGCGCTGGTATAGCCGCCGAGCACTTCGACCTTCCAGGTGCCGAAGCTGAAGCGCAGGTCGCCTGCATTGCGCCGCGCGAAGCGGTAGGCGAACAGCGCCAGGCCCAGCGCCAGCGCGTGCGAGCTCATATGCCAGCCATCGGCGAGCAGGGCCATGGAGTTGAGCGTCCAGCCGCCGACGATCTCCGCCACCATCATCACCACGGTCAGAATGACCGCCTTGCGGGTGCTGCGCTCGGCCAGCGGGTTGGCGCTGGCGAAGGTGTGCGACTGCGCGCAGTGCGGCGCGGCATGCATGATCGACATCGGGAGAGGCCCTGGCTACGATACCCCCCTATGGTATCTCAGGTACCCTCAGGGGGTATATGGCAATGGCGCATCTGAATCAGGACAAATCCAAGCTGCTCGCCCGCGTGCGCAGGATCCGTGGACAAGTGGAGGGGCTGGAGAAGGCCCTGGCGCAGGACGTGGACTGCACGGCGTTATTGACGCAGGTGGCGGCGTTTCGTGGCGCTGCGCAGGGCTTGATGGTCGAGTTGCTCAGCGAGCACTTGAAGCATCACGTCGCCGCGCCCGACGCGCTGAGCGAGCGCGAGCTGGCGGTCGACGACATCGCCGCCATTCTCAGGACGTATCTGAAGTAGGCGCGGCCATCGGAAGCACCGCGCTCGCCACCAGGCGGATGCGGCCGGCGCCAGGACCCGGCACGTGTCATGCGCGCACTGCGGTTCCTGCGCGCCGTCCGCCCTCGCCCGCGTGCACGGGGGCAAGAGCTTGCCGTGCACTCAGCGCGCCGAAGGCTCCAAGGTCATCAGCACCACGTCGTTGCTGCGCATCGGCACGCGGATCTCCACCACGCCGTCGGCACCGACACGTACGCGGCGGTCCTGTTCGGGCGTATCGCGCGTGGCCTGCTGCAGCTGCGCCAGCTGCCGCGGTGCCAGGTCCTTGGGCATGCCCATGTCGATGTACAGCGACAGCGGGTCGTTGCGCCGGTAGCCGGTCTTGCGCACCTGCAGCCGGTAGTTGCCGGCCGGCACCTGCGCCAGCCGGAACACCAGCGCTGCGCTGTCGGTGCTGGGCACTTGCTTGGTATAGAACGGGGTATTGCTCACCGCCTGCACCGGCTGCTGCCAATCCCAGGCCACTGCCGCGATGCGCTGGCCATCCACCGCCGCAAACGCATGCGCATCGCCCAGCGGAATGTCGCGGCCCTTGAGCGCGTGCAGGTACTTGTAGGCGAACCAGGCCGGCTTGCGGATGCCCTCGCGATTCATCAACCCGAAGCCGCCGTGGAAGGGCGTGGGCGGCGGGCCGGGTTCTTCGAACAGATCGGTGTAGGTCCAGTAGCTCATGCCCTGCACCAGGCCTTGCACCTGCTTGAGCTTGGTCAGGATATAGGGCGCGCTGATGTAGCTGTCGTGGACGAAATCGCGCGGCGTGTAGCTGCTGCTCCACTCGGTGAAATACAGCGGCAGATCCGGAAATGGCGAAGCCTGGATCTGCGTGCGCACCCGGCGCACATCGCCGACGATGGCGTCCGGCGATGCCGACAGCTTGACGTCCTGCTTGCCGTCTTCATCGAGAAAGCCGCCGTCCACGCCATAGGTATGCGTGGTGACGAAGTCGATCGGCAGTTTGTTCTTGGCAACATAGGCCAGCAGTTCCGGCACCCAGTCCGCACCGGCGGTGGACGGGCCGCCGACGCGCAGCTGCGGATCGATTGCCTTGATCGTGCGTGCGGTGTTCGCATACAGCTCGAAGTAGGCCTGTTGGTCGGCGTTTTCCCAGAAATCCTTGAGATTGGGCTCGTTCCACACTTCGAAGTACCACTGGCGTACTTCCTCGGCGCCATAGCGCGCCCGGATGTGGCGCACGTATGCATCGATCAGCTGGGTCCACTTGGCCGGGTCCGGATGCGAGGTGTTGCCCTTCCAGTAGAACAGCGTCTGCTCGGAGGTCTTCATCGCGCCGGGCGTAAAGCCCAACTCGACGAACGGGCGGATGCGCTTGGCCAGCAGCGCGTCGTAGAGCTGATCCAGCTTGGTCCAGTCGTACACCAGTTTGCCGTCCACCTCCTTGACGGTGCCGAGCACGTCATGGAACACGTCGTGGAAGCGGATGTAGCGAAACCCCAGCTCCTGCACCGCGGGCACCAGCTGCGCCTGGCTGTCGCTGCGGATCAAGGTGCCGGGAAAGTCCGAGCCGATCGACAGATCGTGGAACCGGTCGACCGGCCCGCCGGCGCTGCCCAGATCCACCTGGATGGTGCGCGGCGCTGGCGCCTGCGCCATGGCAGAGGCCGCCATGCAGCCGCCCAGTGCAATTGCCAACAAGATCTTCAGACGCATTGGCGCTCCCGCCGAGGTTCGATCGGGGGAGCGTAACCCAGCTCGGGTCCCGCGCTGCACGCCGCAGCTGCTTGCGTCTGCTTCCCTGTGGGTTAGACCAATAGGACCTAGTGGCCAGCCCCGTAGTTCAATGCTTTGACCTAGCTCGGTGCCATGTCCCGCTAGCAAACGAAGGGCATAAGGCGCTAGTTTCGTGTAGGCGGGTACCCATAAGGCGCTAGCTCGACCGGGGGCTAACATAATTTCAGCATTATCAGTGACTTGGGTCGATCAGGTGCTGTTAGCGAAGATGCGCCTATCTACGCTTCTACCTTCGGTCTGCAAGTCGTCTGCGTGCCGCGCGTCCACCTACGCTAAGGGTCCAGGTCCGCTTGCCAGGACACAGCTCCTAGCGGGGGCCGTGTCGCCCTGGGTGATTTAACACATGCCGAAAAGAATCTGACGCTGTTGGAAGCTGCCGCCGCCTAAAAATTGTGCCCGCACGTGGGGCGAACACGATCGTGGGCACCCCTGGACACCACGGTGCGGACATTTTGGGGACCCCAATGCACTGACTGTGGTGTCCATGCAACGCATAGTTGTAGCAGCACACAGCTATGCGTCTGATCTGTAACGCTTTGTGCAGTGGTCGGTGTCGTGTCGTCGGAGCGCACAGTCTGTGCACAACTAGCCGATATTGCCGTTGCGCCAGCGCCACCGCCGGTCGACCTCTGCAGTTCGGGAGTTCATCGTTCGCCGTGTGCTGACGAGAATTCCAGCCAGGCGCGCTCCAATGCTTCCAGCACGTGGTTGCCGTGCCTGGCCAAGTAGCTCTCAATCTCTTGCCGGCTGCTCTCGCTGACGGGGAATGATTTGTCAGCGCGCACATCCACTGCCAGATCCGACACCATGTCGTCACGATCTACCTGGGCCAGTAGCCAGCGATGGAACGCAGATCGGGATTGCTGGTAGGCCGCGTTGAGGGACACGGCCTTTGCCGCCAGCATATTGGTGGCGCCTTCTGGTCGGCGGTACCGGCTTCGCCACACCGCGCCGCGCTCGCTCCAGCGCTCAATCGATTCAAGGTACCGCATCTCATGGGACTGCCCTCGATGCAGAGCGGCATTCTCGAAATGATCAGGGGGGCGGAACGAATCGCATCGTGCGCAGTAATAGGTGGACGGATCCTCCTCATCCTGGTCGCCATGCAGATAGTAACGGGTAGCTGCCCGCCCTACCGATGCTTCGGCGGTCACCTTTGGTTGACCGCCAGGTGCACCGCGTGCCTTTGCCAGCAACGACCAGTTGGCGAACCCATGCTCTGCTGCCGCCCGGTCAAGGGCCTCGGCGTGCGTTAGGGAATTCTCGCGGGCAAACTTCTTGGCTTGACGCTTGATGCGGATGATCTGTGCCGGCAAAAGACTATTGGCCATGACTCAATCTCAGCGGTCGCTGCAAGGTCGATGCGTCCACACACCAAGCCAGCGGCGACCTCTGGAGGTCAAGGCGGGTCTTGTGTAAGCCACGCGCTGTCGATTCGACTTCGCCTTGTGGACGGGCGGGCCCGCGCATGGGCCGATGGCAGCTTACACCGGTTCACCAACCTGGGCCAAGGGTCCATCGGCGACCAAGTGGCACTTACTTAGACTTAGGCGCGTATGTGGCTTATAGGATGGTCTACCAATGAAGCGATCGCAGCCCTACTGTAGTTCTGAACATGGCTCGCCAGAGCTAGCTTGGTGGACACCATAGTTCCGGGGAAACTCCGTCACCGTAGTTAGTCCATAGCTGCACTAACTACGGTGTAAAAACCAGACGCCACACCGCTTCCCAACTTGGTAGTCCAACCCAACGGCCGCCTATTGCTAGTCTCGATGAGCTGTTGAGGGATCAGGCGCGGGCATGACTCTACTTGCATGCCGAGAGCAAATCACCGGCTAGTGTGGGTAGTGGTTCCTCACCATGGCGAAACTCCTCAGTACGTGCTTCAGCAAGATCGGCAAGCAGTTCTCGCAGCTAGCTAAAACACTCCCGCAGTCTTGCATCAAACCAACTGTGGCTGCACCAACACGCCAAGTCGGTCCTCGCCGTTACGCGGTGATGTTGCGTGACGAAGTTGAACACCTTGTACTGGCCGATCACCTCGTAGGCCCTGCTCCGCCAGTGCAAGCACACCAAATGCGCGTGCGCGCTGGTGTATGAAGGAATGCTCTAGATCTGCACGGAAGCGCTGAATCACGTTCTGCATATCCTGATGAGTTTGGCGCCAGTAGTCGCCATAGTCGCAATAATCCTGCGTGACGAAGTACTTGCCGGACTCATCGGTTCCCATGGAAGAGTGGTGTAATGCATCGGTCAGCGCAGCCAGCTTGGAGTCAGCACTGAGGATCCAAGTATCCAAAGGCTGCTCATCAACGCTGATGTGATCGCTGGTGATCGCCACATTTAACAGATGCAAGTCGAATGCTCCGTTCAGAGCGGTTCGGTCAAGTTGCTCATAAGTTTGGGGCCAATGCACGTCGCGTCGTCTATCGCGGGCGAAGTTCCTGACGATATTGTCCTGAACAGCTTTGATCGGGCTAACCTCTGCGGCAGGTGGAGCAAATATGAATCTGGCGATGGTGATCTCCCGGATCGAGACGATGTCTATCATGCGGCGATAGAGGCGCACGAAGTGTCGAAACTTGGCCAGTGGCGTAGCGGACGCAAGGTCTCGGCCTACCACAAGTGCAAGTAGTAGCGCACCAAAGGGAAGGGACAAGAGCAGCTGATGATCAATGCCTAGCTTACAAAAGCTGCGGTTCGCGTCGACGGTACCCACCTCGTCTGGTATCGGATGTTCTGGATGGGCATCGCCCCAGTTCAGGCCAAATTGACGGCCGAACGTGTCCAGCAATGAGATTCCCTCTGTTGTTTCTCCTCTCTTCATTTCATCCAAACCGAACTTTGGACTGAAGTAGTAGGTCAATCCCTGTTTGCTGCATTCGCGCAGAAATTCAATTAAGGGTCCAAGCCGATCGCGTGCCCTCTGTGTGCGCAGTGGGTCGTCTCGTCCAACTGCATCGATCATGTCGATGACGACATTGGTGTCAGGAATCAGCTGTGTGTCAACGCCTTTTGCCTGGTTTTCCCGCATTCTCTCAAGCGTGAGTGCAGGAAGATCACCCGGGAGGCGCTGAGCTTTAATGCAGGCGATGTCGCCAAATGTGTGAGCCACGGAATCTCCCTATAAGTCTTTGCGGAATAGCATGCCTCCTCCGGACGCCCGCTTCCTAGTGACCACGGACTAGACGCGATAAACAGGTCATTGCGTGCCTAGTATAGATCGCCAAACGCAACCATTGGTATCATTCCCACATCAATTGCTTAGGGGCTTGTGGCCTGAACGAGGGCGGCTAAATCTTCTGCCATATCGATCGGCGCTGATCCCCCAAGCTGCTTGTTACTCGAGATTAGCCAGATAGCCTGCGCCCAACCGTTGGGATCGCGAGGAAGATACGATAGCAGCTCGGCAATCTGCGGCTTGAGAGTTGTAGCATCGAACTGAAACGTTGGATATATGCGCTGGCCCCAGACGGGGAGCAGGATACCCAGTAACTTGCCCTGCGCTTCCAGCTTTGTGATATTTCTTGGATCATCTAGGCGGAGCAAGCGCGAGACCTTGCGCGCATCGAACCAATCCGGAAATCCGGATGAAATGCGTTCCTGTAATGCCGCCAGACGCTTCCACTCTTCGTCCCAGACGCGTAGAAAAGCTTGGGACGTGTGCTGATCTGGTGAGGTGATGTCGCCCCCAGGTCGTGCCAATGCGACATCGTGCTGTTTGAAGCCATCTTCTATGAGTAGTGCCGCCATATCTGACGCTGATTGAGCAGTCACGATGTCACCGCTTGGATAGCGGACCAGTAGTCTTGGATCGTTCTCTACTGAAGCCCTCCCCACGATGGCCGGGTTATGGCCATAAACCCACACCTCCACCTCGCCATGGTCATCGACCGTCGTCCTTTGTCGGCTCCAAACGTCGGGATGCTGGATTTGAAGCTTGACCATAAGCTCTGTACGTAGCTCTAGGCTCTTGGTAGTTCTGAGACTGATTCCGTCTAAGGTAATGCCGCCGGGCGTCGCATCTATTGAGTACTGAGCTGTGAGATCGGACAGGATCTTGGCAAATCTACCAACGTCCTCTTCAGAGTATCCGCCGATGCTCCGCGCATAGAAGTGGGATTCGTAGATGCCACCTTTTCGAAATGCACTCAGCAGTGACGCAGAGATGCCTATCGTGTCGGCGGCATCTCGTTCATGAATAGGGGCATATTGCGAAATCTTGTATTTCTCAAGCCACCGCGGATCAACGATGAGATTGCGATTTAGCCGCCTGTAGTCTGTCTGCACAGAAAGTGCGTCGTCTTCTCGCATTCCTTTGACCAATGCCCTTGGATCGGCATTAGCCTCAAGTGCGACGTCTAAGAGGGCGCCCCAAGAAGTCGCGATCGGACGACGAACACGGTCTCCTCTGACAAGTTGCTCGCGAGAAAGGTAATTTTCACCGAAGCGATAGAGCTGATCCCTTAAAAATCCGAATTCTATGGGGCCAGCGGACGCCTCTGCGGTGGATAACGTGTTGAGCGCCCAATGGAATGCTTGTCGAAATCCCGCACCATCCTTGTCTTCCAGCGCCTCCTTCCCATACCGCAGGGCCAGAAATCGTTGAAAGCCGCGAGGCCAGTCGTCCAATAGTTCAGCCACCTTTTCAAGCTGATCAGCCGTGACGTTCCGGCCCCTCTTGCGACCTTCAAGTAATACGGATCCTGTCGGCGTGTACTGTTCCGATAACACGACAATCAAGCGGCTAAGCGCATACGGGGTTAGATGTGCCAAGTGTTGCATCTGTGCCGGATACGGTCGTACATCAATCCTTCGATAGAGCGAGGCTTCTATGGCCTGGACTAAACGTGCTAGAGCGGGCGGGCTGACCTGGCCATGGTGTCCCTGCTTGGTAAGATCTGCACCGCAGGAGCACTTGCCCAGAGTCGGCCTATTCCACTCCAAATCGCGGTCGCAGATTTCGCACTTTTGAAGCAGCCGCAGACCGTGACGCGGGCACCAACCGACGAGATCTAAGTGCCAGGCTGCCTCATGTCGGCCGCCCTCCGCTATGCAGGCTGGGCAGATCGCAAAGATATCCATGCGCAGCTGGCTAGTGTGGATAAGCTGGCCCACCAGTCGCGACATGAGGCGCGAACTACGCTTGGGGCCCTCAAAGCATAGGCGCTTTGCCACACTGAGGGGCAGACCGGACAGCTCTTGAAGCAGCGCTGGCGTCACCTGTTTGAAGCTGTTCTTACCGACGCTGATTAGGCCGGTAAGCAGAAAAGAAGGACGTGGGTAGCCGTTGTGGGCACACAGGGTGTGGAGATAGCCCGTGACACATTCGGTTGCCAGTGGTGCTGGCGTCACCACCAGTCTCATGCAGCGCCTCGCAAAGCTGCCCTGACTTGGCGAACAGAGCGCTTGGCTTTTCGCTTGGCCTCGGATTGGCTGGGAACTGACCGGTCGGATTCGTTGGAGACCACCTGGACCTCGCCGCTGTGATCGGCGTAACTATCCTCGCTGGCGATAGCAATTACCTGGTCGAGCAAGTGCGCGCTACAGTGCTCATCTAGGCGCGAGCAAAACGGGCCTCCTTCGTGAGGGAAGCGATTGGCGTACCAGACAACCTCAGCAAATGCTTTACCCAATGCCGCGCATGAAATGTCATGGCTACCACTCTTAACAGCATTTCTGACAGCACGATCCAATAGCTTTGCCACGATTCCAATGCGTCCGGCAGTGGCCAAGTACATACGGAGCGCCATCGGTGCGCTAACCAAATCTGGCAGCTGCACGGAAGACAATTGCGACTGGAAGGCCTTGAGAACAGCGCGAAATTGCACGCGCTGGTCAACCTGGCGCCAGTCAAACGTGGGCAAAATGATAGGTGCATCGAAGCGCTCGCGAAGTTGGCGGTTACTTTGAATAACGGAGGCAGATTCTGGCAGCCCTGCCGCCACCAAGGCCCACTGCTTGCTATCTACCATCGTCTTGAGCCAGTCAGCAGTACTGCGTAGCTGCTTCTTCTGTCCTTTATCAGACAAATGCTGAAACTCATCTAGAATGATCATTCGGCAGCCAACACTTTCCAGAAGGGTGAGCACCCGATGGGTCTGATTGGTCTCGGAGCCGCGGTGCCAGTGCGGATCACCTAGGGCGCGAAGTAACCGCTCTAGCAAGCCTTTAACCGTACCTTTGTCTGGCACTTTGACGTACACCACCGCTTGCCGACTTCCCTCGCATGTAACTTTTCGCCCGTGCTGCTGGATGAAATCCTCCAAAAGCGTCGATTTGCCCGTTCGGGTATCACCTACGATATGTAGACAGATGGGGTTGGCCGAGCTCCCGACGGACCTCAGGGCATCGCGCAGGGCCTCGTACCCCAGGGTGTAAGCTGCGTGCTCAACTCGGATTGAGGCGACCAGGCCGAGGAGGTTCTGAGGATCATTCTTCGGCATGACTGGCCCCCAATGTAGAGATGACGCGACGACTTGCAAGATCAGGGATGAGCTCTTCTGCCTCTGCCCCGATCTGAAAGCTCGGCCTCTCCACTTCCGCTTGTGTTGGCAGGGAGGGCGACTCAGATAGCGGCGCACCGGGGACTGGGCGCGCTACTTTTTCTGCAACAACGGCTCCCGTCTCCTCGAATCGTCCTACGACGTTGGACAGAGGCTTGCCACGCTTGCGTTCCTGCTCCAACGTTCGTCGTATGCGTTCGCGTGCATCAAGCAGAGCGATGTCTAGCCCGTCGTCTTCGCTGATTCGCTGCTGATAGCGTCTACATACCAGGTGCTGCCAACGAGTTAGGCCGGCAGCGTAGGCTTGGTTCAATGCCGGCACTCGGATGATCTCCGTCGAGTTGGGCACGACCACAACGATGCTACCAATGTCTTCATCCATCACCTTGATTTCGACCGTGATCTCGCTGCCATGGAGTTCACGCAACAAGCGTAGATCGCGGCTGTTATATAGCAGCCCGGAATACTCAATTCCTACGTGGGTTAGTCGCCGGGTATCGCTACGACTGAAGGCGCTCTCGACAGCGAGCGATGAAGGCGGCAACCAGCGGTCGACTCCTGAGATTTGCTCACGCCACGCGCCTGCGGGGCTCATGCCGATCCCACGGTGTTTTTTTTGATGATAGATGTCGACGATCCAAGTCAGCACGATGCGCTTCAGCGCAGACAAGCCAACTATCGCGTGCTTAGCCGAGTCATAATCGCACTTGTCAACCACGTTCGAGAATGTCTTCCCGGGTAGCCAGTTGATAAGGCCTACGTTGAGCGTACCGAAGAACCGCTCGATTTTGCCTTTGAACCAAGGCTTGCGACGCGGGCAGAACTGCAGAACCATGCCGAAGCGACCGATTGCATTGTCAAGGGTGCCAGCGTGGAACTCCAGCCCATTGTCTGCGACAAGGATTTCAATGACACCCCAAGCGTCCCAGCCGTTCGTCAGATCAGGGCAATCAGCTAATAGCTGAGCCTTTGGCATGAGGGCACAGCGCACTGCCCGGCTGACGCTGACGACGCTGGGTTCTTCGAAGCCAATATTGAAACCCAAGATATAACGGGTCGCCTCATCGAGCACCAGGGTTAGCCACGGCCTCCCGAGCGGGAGTCCGGTGTTGTCATCGACAACCATCACGTCCATTCGGCAGTGATCGATGTCAGCCCGCTTCAGAGGAGCACCTGCCTGCGGCCCCATGCCGGCAGAGCGGAATTTAATCTCAGCGTGTCGCTTTCCGTAGCGTGCTGCACAGACGTCGTAGGGATTCAGCCGGCCTATCTTGTGTTTGAGATAAGCGAAGCCAGGTCTGGCCAGACGTTCACTTGGCAATCGCATTTGATTAAGACGTGCGATGCGTCCGCGCAAGATCTCTAAGCAGCTCGCGATTGAGGGGCGCTCTGGTTGCAGATACGTTGTATCGAGCACGTCGTCGGCTAGAGCGTCGACCTCATTTCCGAAGCGAGACTTCTCGTTTCCCTTTTCATGGAACCGATCACACAGGGCACGAATGTCTTCACCTGCATCAAAGTATCTTCTTCGCCACTTCGCCACGGTCGTGAAGTGGGGAGGACCACGAAAGATCTGACCTTGCTTCCACAACCTCTTGTCATTATGGATTTCCTCTATCAGCGGCCTCGCAATTGCTTCTGTAAGAGGAGTGCGTTGAAGGCGACGCACGTAGAGAAATTTTGCTTGCGCTCGCTGCCACAGGATCGACGGATAGGATTGACGAAAAGCCTCTATCGCTGCGTCCTGATACGCACTCGCGCGGGCCGTTGCAGCACCGTCATTAGAAATTCCGGCGACGTGGAGCTTACCTTCTGTCCAATATGAAAGTAGCTGATCTACCGTTTTTTCTTGCCAGCTTCCAGTGGAGATATTCTCGAAGGTCCACAGATCAGGCTCTACCTTGCGCATGAATCGATACTCTTGGCCCTCTTGGAAGAATCGCTGACCAACCTGAAAAAAGCCACTCACCATGGGAGCGCTCTCCCCATCCGGTCGTGGCTTGGAAGCGTTACCGGGGTTAGCGCGGTGAGGGGGCTCGATCGATCGACTAGAAGGGTTCCTCGGATCAGCTCATTCGCTATCCAGACTGCGTCCTGGCTTTCAGTCTTAGTCCATCCGAAATCGCCAAGAAAATTGTGACACCGTTGGCGTACCTGCTCATACGCATGCAACGACCAAAGCGTGTTGGCTGCTTCGCGTCCCCTGCGTAGTAGTACCTGCGCATTCGACAACCAAGGTCCGCGGTGGACCTCGGACTCGGTGAGCAACCGATAGCCCCAGCCGTGGCGTGCAAGCTGATGTGTTAGCGTATTTGTACGACGCTCGGTCTCTTGGTCAACCGTATGCGTATATTTAACCTCAATGAACTCCCGGGACCGTTGCATTTGCATGCAGAAGTCCGGGATATGCCGCTGCCATTGTCCGTATTCGAAATAGTGGATAACAACAGGCTGTTCACCGAAGTAGGTAACGCCAGGCGAAGCATCGAGAAGTTGCCCTACTTCGACCTCTAGTAGGGATTCGCATTGCACGATGCGGTTGAGCTTGATGGACCAAAACTTATACACCGGGCGCGGAGCGCCTCGATGCACGAGGCGACGGACACGTATCTGCGCGACAGCCGGGGGTTCGATGTACAGCTGGTAGCCGGGGACACCGTTGTTGGGGCAGCGTGGTAGATCTGCCCAGCGTGTATTGCTTGAGATCGGATTGGGTGCTGGCATTGGATCGTCCTGAAGCCAATACCTCCCCATAAAAGGGGAGATATCTGGTTTGAGGGGATCCGGGCAAACGCCGCCCGCCACGCGATCAAAGCGTGTTGACATGGGGCGGTCGCCTCATGCAGTCTTGCAGTCAAGCAGGGTAAGCTTCACTGCGTTTTGGGCCTCAGTTCTTTGGCGAGAACTGGGGCCTGTCTGCCTTCAGGGCCCGGAGTTGTGTGGTACGCGCACGTAATTGGCCTAGTTCATCTGATTTCACCTCTCATGTTGGGTGTGGCTCATGTACCTCAGCTCTCGAATTTCTTGAGAATTAATCAGCTTTGCTCCTGCGCCGCCTCCTCACGATGTGGGCGATTTCCAGCAGACAAGGCAGTAAGGTAGTGAGCAAGTTCCTGCGGCGTTGTCCACCAGCCGCGGCGATTGGCGATTCGCATCATGGGCAGTTTTAGGGTGCCTTTTCGGCGCGCCTTGGTTAGGGCATTGGCGCTTGGATAGCGAAGTACCTGGGCTGCATCTGCTGAGTTGAGCAGAACCCCATATTCCTCGAGCAATTTCGCTTCGATATCGGCCGAAGACGGTCTACGCATGCCGGTTTATGCCCATAAGCATCTTTCAAGCGACTATGAAGCCCCAGAGATTGGGAAGTCAACTAAGCTATTGATTTCGCCACAAATACTTGGAAACAGGGCGGCATTTCCTGCATGAGATTGTGGTGGTCGAAGGGTTGGTAAAAGAGGAAGATACAACCTGCTCTACCGCCAATTTCTGCTAGTAAAGACATGCCAACGAAGTGCGGCATCTCAGGCGAGATGTGCCGCATCTCTGTCGTGCACATGCCCCCCGGCGTCAATCACGGCTATCTGTAAGAGCGCTTCTTGCATCTGCGAACATAAATGAAGGCCTTGGAAGCGGTGATACTCTCCTGTTGGCCGAACGTGGACACCCCGGTGCGCGGAGGATTAGGATGCTGATCAAGTAAATTCTGACGGTGCGGCCCCAAACATAGGCGGGGGGAGTGCACCTTCGGGTAAAACTGAGGCGTGCTAGCTATGGGGCCAACGCACGTCCGCCTGATCGGTTGGACTGCCTCTGCGTGCGCACTAGATTTTGGCGCGGATCGTCATTGTGACGTGGGACATACGAGTTGATGTCACGGCAGACTGATATTTTTGATGTTGGCCCCAGCCGAGACGGCGACCAGTTTCATTACTCACGCGCGTCCCGCCTTTGCCTGGAGCTTCTCGAAGCCTCCTCCGACCTCAAGGTCGTGTCTGTTGAAGGCATTTCAAAGCAGGACTCCGTCAACGCGGGCATCGAGTCCATCGACCTCGCCCTCTACTACGGCAGTGACAGTCTGCCCACGGCACGGCTCGTACGCTATCGCCAGCTCAAGCATTCGACACTTCACGCCGACAAGGAGTGGACAGCGAGCGGCCTGCGAAAGACGCTCAAGGACTTCGCTGACCGCTTTACTGCATTGGTCGTACAATTCGGTATCAAACAGGTCTGTGCGCGGTTTACTTTCGAGTTCGAAACCAACCGCCCACTCTCACCTCGTGTGTATCAAGCGCTAGCGGAGCTGAGGCAGGGCACTCAGGGGCGCGACGCCCACTATATCTGCCGTGTGACCGGGTTGACGTCTGCTGACCTCCAGGCGTTTGCCTCCCTGTTCCTGCCTATCACGCGCGTCGAGGGATTTCTCGAGCAGCGTGCGTTACTCAACCGTGATCTACGGGCCTACCTCCCGGATAACGACAAGGATGCTGCGATCGCGCTACGCGAGCTTGTCGCACGCAAGGCCACGTCTGAATTCAAGTCCAATCACGAGATCCGCCGTGAGGATGTCTTGGACACCATCGGCGTCCGCCTAGATGACCTGTTTCCGGCGACGAACGTCATCGAGTCGCCTCCGGTCGTCGTGCCTCGCGCCCAGATGTCGGATCTGGTCAAGGCGATTATTGAGTCGCCGACATCGATGATCGTGTCGGCCGATGGCGGCTATGGCAAATCCGTCGTCGCCACCCAGATCGGGGACGCGCTACCAGGCATCGCCTTCGTCTATGACTGCTTCGGCAATGGCGGGTACCGAAGCGCCACCGGCCTGAGACACCGCGCGAAGGACGGATTGGTCCAGCTAGCCAACGAAATGGCTGTTAAGGGCCTGTGCCACCCTCTGATCCCCACACCTAAAGCGGACGACGCTGCTTATGTGCATGCGTTTCTGGCGCGGGTCGCCCAAGCCAGCGCCGCTTTGCGGAGTCAGGCCACTGATGCGTACCTCGTTCTGATTTTAGACGCGGCGGACAATGCGGAGATGGCAGCCGAAGAGTTCCACCATCCGCCCAGCTTCCCGCGTCTGCTGCTCACAGAGTCCTTTCCCGATAATGTTCGGCTGGTGCTCACCTCGCGCCCTCATCGGGTCGATAAGCTCCAGCCGCCACCGGACGTGGTCCGCTTTGTGCTCGATGGGTTTACCGAGAAGGAGACTGGGGATTTTCTCAGGACCCGTTTTCCGGACGTGCGAGAGGTGGACGTTCGGGAATTCCATCGCCTGACATCGCGCAATCCACGCGTGCAGCGCACAGCGCTAGACCTGGACTCGGCAGCGTCTTTGGCGACGGTCCTGCGCAGCTTAGGCCCATCGCCTCGCACGGTCGACGACACCATTGGCGACCTACTGGAGCATGCCGTAGGGCAGGTCCGGCATGTCGCAGCAGCGGTCGAACGGCTTCAGATCGACCGTATCTGCGCGGCGCTCGCTACGCTGCGTCCGTTCGTGCCCGTCGGAATTATCGCGTTAACAGCGGGCGTTGACGAGGGGTTGGTCCGGAGTTTCGTCCATGACCTCGGCCGACCGCTGTTGCTTCGTGACGACTCCGTCCAGTTCAGGGACGAGCCGACGGAGACATGGTTCCAAGAGCACTTCAAACCGGGCCACGAGGAACTCGAGGCATTCGTCCGCCGCCTGAAGCCGCTCGCGCGGGAAAGCCGCTATGCCGCGTCGGCGCTTCCCGCGTTGATGTTGAGCACGGATCGCTTCGATGAGCTGGTTCGACTCGCACTGGACGACGACGCACTGCCTGAGAAGGACGAGATCGCCCGGCGTGACGTCGAGTTGCAGCGGCTGGAGTTTGCGACACTCGCCGCGCTTCGAGCGCGCCGTTACGCCGATGCCGTCAAGCTTGCATTGAAGGCCGGTGGGAGGGTGGCGGCCGATGCCCGACAACAGACGCTTCTGAGCGGAAATGTGGATCTTGCATCGCGGTTTCTGGACCGGGACCAACTCCTGGAGCAGGTATCCAGGCGTCAGATTGTCGGCGGTAGCTGGACTGGCTCTGAGCATGCCTATGAGGCAGCGCTACTTTCAGGACAAAAAGGCCTGGAGGGTGAAGCACGTGCCCAGCTGCGCTTTGCTTATGACTGGCTCGGCCATTGGCTGCGGAACCGGAAGGAGAGTCATCACCGAACCTCGGTCAAGGACAACGATATCCTTGAGCTGGAATGGGCGGAGCTGAATGTCCATGGCCCTACCCAGTGCGCCGCCCAGTTGCGGCGATGGCAGCCGCGCGAGCTCTCTTATCGCGTGGGGCGGTTGCTCGTAGAGCGCCTGGTCGACGGAGCGCGATGGGCGGATGCCGATGCCCTAGCTCTGGCAGCCGGCAATGATATCGGGCTGGTTCTCGCGATAGCCGACGAACTCAGGACAGTCGAGCGGCATGTGCCGAAAGCCGCCGCTGCACGCACTGTGCGCCTACTCTTGCATTCACGAGTCAAGCTCGATGCGCCGGGCGACTGGCTAGGCGAGAGCACGCGACTTGGTACGGTTGCGTCGATTATCGATACCGCGCGGCACTACCGTTTGGCGTCAAAGCGTGCACTCGCCGGCCTCTTGCGTCGGTACTTGCCTAAAGGCGCGTCTCGCACTCTCGAATCGGAAAATCTCCACGACGATCGGCTTGCATTCCTGCGAACGTATGCGTTGCTGGCAGCGCTTTTGGGTAAGCCGCTGACGCTCGAATTCATCTATGGCGCAAAGCGCAAGTCGCGCAAAAAACCGACGAGCGATAATCGCTTCAGCGGCCGGGGATTTGAGAACCTCAAGGTGTTATTGCCGTGGCACGAACTGAGCGTGAAGGTCCGTTCCGGCGCAATGTTGAAAGGCGAATTTGAGACCGCATTATTGGCGGCGCTGGAGCAATGGACCCGCCATCGACGCGACATCTACCAGGACTGGTCAGCAACGGCGGACGAGGTCGCTCGGCTATGGTCCGAATGCATTGTTTTGCTTGGAGGAGATGAGACGCTCTGGGCACGCCTATTACAATGGCAGGAGGGCCTACGGATTCCACTTTTCATTCCGATCCTGGCAGACCTCGCACGCCGGGCGGCATTGACGGGCGGCCCCGCACATATCGTCCTTTCCTTTGCCCACAAGGCTCGGGGTAGGATCGGAGAGGACTCGGAGCTCGCTGAATCCATGGCCGACAGCTTCGTCCTCCTAGCGCGTGCCGTGCTGGGGGCCAGAGAGGATGAGGCCCTGCAGTATTTCAATGAGGCCGTTCGTGTCGCCAGCAAGATCGGGCAGGAGAACTTGGAGCGATGGCATGCCCTCTTGTATCTGAGCGATGTCTGCGCCGCAGATAGGGCCGATGACCCGCGCCTAGCGTATCGATTCGCCCGTGCGGCCGAGCTAACACGATCGTACGTCGATCGCGACAAGCACTTCGATTGGGAGCACACAATCGAGGCGATCGCCACGCTGTCGCCGAGCACAGCGCCGGCAATCATGAGCCGGTGGCGCGATCGTAGATTCGGCGAGCCAGAGCGGTTTTTCCCTCAGCTCGTCGACGTCCTGTGCAAGCGTGGTGACCTGGATGGTCGGGATGCGGCAGCCCTCGTCTGTTTCGAAGGCTACTGGGATTGGCCGGGCCTGGTCACGGCCGCGCTCGATGCGGCCGGAAGCCGCCCTGAGAAAGACAAGCTGCTAGCGCAGTTCTACCGATTCCTGCGCTTCTCAACGAGTTCCAGACGGTTTCTAAAAGAGGTAGCCAATGTGGTCCAGGCACGGGATCTGAATGCCCAGCCTTTTCGCGAACTGGAAGAGCGCGCCGAACGGTCTGAATCGGATCCTGACTCATACCAGTCATCTGTGACGAGCGGGCGCGAGTCCAGTCCGGACTGGGACGCAGTGTTTGCAGGTATCGATCTCGCCAGCGCGTCGGGCCTCCTCGAAAGCCAAGCGCGAATGCCTGAGCGCCGTTTCGGGCGATGGCGCGAGGAATGGATCGGCGAAGCCATAGGTCGCGTGCAGGTAGGCAGGGAACGCGCGTTCGTCGAGAGCCTCGAGGCGGTTGACGATTGGAGTCCCTATGCCGTCCGTGGGCTTCTCGAACAGATCCCTGCAACTTGGATGGATGGACTTGCGTCGCGACAGGCATTGGCGTCGTTCGTTCGGCGCATGGCCCGCGACCATGCCACTTCGCTCGAGGTCAACCGTCATTACCAATCCTTGTCCTACGAGCTTGTTTTTGAGAAGACAGGGGTTTCGCGCCAAGAGCTGTTGCGGTGTGCGCTGGAGGCGATCGCCGAGACAAGCCTGCCGACTACGTCGCGCGATTTTTTCCAGCTCGTCGCTGTCCTTGCTCAATTCTTGAATCCTGTTGAAGCGCGATCCGCGCTGAGCTATGGCCTTGAGCATCTTGAGGAGACACTCGGCTGCGAGCAAGGTGATGGGCCGTGGAGCCCACGCTTGGCGCCTACCGGGGGCTGTCGCCAGAGCATCGCAGGCTATATCTGGGCCGCTCTCGGGGCAGTTGAATCGGGGCGCCGGTGGCAGGCGGCGCACGCGGTCCGGGCGCTATGCTTCTTGGGTCGCGATGCGCTCCTCGCGGATATCCTCGAGCTCTCGACAGGCGGCGATGCGTCAGCGTTTACAGACGCAAGCTTCCACTTCTATCGAATGCATGCGATCCAGTGGTTGCTGACCGCTCTCGACCGCGCTTCGCGCGAAAGCGGGGATGTTGTCTCGCGCCATGCCGCTTGGCTTGAGTCTTTCGCATTGCGGCAGAATCGTCATGTTATGTGGCGCGGTATAGCAGCTCGCGCCCTGTTGGCGTTAGCCGATAGGGGCCACGTTCCTGTGACTCCTGTGGCCCGAGATGCGTTAGTTCGGATCAATGCGTCCACGCTTCCGACCCAGTTTTCCGCCTATCACACCCGGTCACACCGCAGTCCGCCCCGTTCGGACGTCGTATGCGAGTTCACCTTCGGCTACGACTTCTCGAGCAGCTGGATGGAGTCGTTGGCACGGTGCTTTGCCATAAGCCCCAGAGAGATCGAGGTCGAGGCATGCCGGGTCATTCGCGAGGACTGGGGGCTCCAGGAAAACGGCCACTACGATCGGGATGCGCGCGCTCTGTGCGGCCAATTCAAGGAACACTCTAGGCGCCGCGAAAGCGAACTGGGCGAACAGGACAACCTTTCGTTCTATCTTTCCTATCACGCCCTGATGGAGACTGCAGGACAGCTACTGAAGACACATCCGCTCCATGAGGACCCTGAAAGTTCATGGGGATCATTTTCCCATTGGCTAGAGGACAAGGCTTCGCTCGATGCGAAGGGCGACTGGCTGGCGGACCGCAGGCAGATGCCTCCGGCGGATGCCATCGAGTTCCCAGCACACAAAAAGGGCGCGTGGCCCGCCCCTCCGGCAAAGAATTACGCGCTTTCGCGTCTCATGGCCCAAGTCGGGGCGGTGGTTGTTGCAGGCCGGTGGACGCAGTACGAGGGGCGCAACAGCGAAACCCTCCGCGTGGTCAGCGCATTCGCGTCGCGGGCCCGCGCTGGCGCACTGTCCCGGGCCTTGGCGACGACCCGGAACCCTTACGACTACGCACTGCCCGAATTCCAGGACACTCATGAGATCCATCACGGCGACTTCGTTTTGGAAGGGTGGGTGACGGAGTCAGGCGCCGAGTCCGGCGCTGATTCAGATGATCCGTGGACCGGCGGATTGGCCCGACGCTTTCCGGATCTCGCCGGGCCCGTGGCGGCTGAACTCGGAATTTTCCTGAACGAAGCCTCTGGTAAGTGGCACCAAGATGACGGTACGTGCGTGGCCTGGGTCGAGCGGTGGAGAGAAAGCGCCGACGATGAGCGTGGGCGCACTCCAAGTGGGGGACGCCTCCTGGTCGACACACAGTTCCTGCAGAAGATCCTGGGTCGGCAGGAGCAAACGTTGATCCTTGAAGTCACCTGCCATCGCCAAGTGGTCCCCTTCAACTACGAAAGCAGGAGTGAAGATGTTGAAGAAGAACGCTCGACGAGCATCATTACTATCGAAAAAGCGAGAGCACCCTACATTGTCGGCCGCGACGTTCGCCCTCGGCGAAAAGCTCGTCGTCGAACTAAAGCTCGCTGAATCGACCGACACGCTCGCGCGATGGATGGCGCATTACACGGCTGAGCTGATGGTACGCGCTGAGCACGCCGATCTGCCCGAGCGTGATGAGGTTCAGCAGCTGTGTGCGCGCGCTATCCTGGAGCTGTGGGCACAGGCACGGGCTTTCACCGCAAAGCGATCGGCTTTCGAGTCCATTGACCGGGTGATCGAGGTCATCGACTCCCTGCATCCGGAGGGTGGACCGCATTATCGCAACGATCTCTGGCGCGCCCTTGATGCACGTGCGACTAACGGGGACAGTGAAGTCGAGGAGCTTCTGACGACCGCCTTAGGGATAGATGGTGCGGCTCGCAACCTCATCCACTATGTCCTTACGCAAGCCGCGCATGCGGCGGGGCGAGACAGCGCCGAGTGGTTGGAGCTGGCCCAACACCTGGACGAAGAAGACCCTCTCACCGAACTTCGTATTAGGATCGTGAGGGCAGGACGGGAGGAGGCAGAGCTCGAAAATTATCGTATCGAGCAATTGGAGAAGCGCATCGCGCAGCTCGAACACTTTGCTGTTGCGACTCAAGCACTCAAGACGAGCCTTGTGGAGTCGTTGGCGGCTGCTAAAAGCGTTAGTCACGTGCTCGTCGAGGAGCGTGAGTAGCCCAACGTCTAGCTACCGTGCGAACACCGCCCCATTTGGGTCGTTGGCGCCTATCTCGAACTATCCAAAGCTGACAATGACAACGACAACGGCCGCTATTGGCCGAAGCGGACGTGCCGCAAACCTGCCCAATCGCCAGCAGTAGGTGCACTTCAATCCAGGAAGCTGGCTTGCAAATCCGTAGCCGCTAAAGCAGCCTTGGCGGTATGGATCTGGGCCACTCCCCATTGCCGGCCTTATACGACAAGGATTACCAAGTTGAGCAGGAACGCTGTTCCGGTATGGACGCAGTTATCAAAGAAGCGGGGAATCGATCCGCTGGGGATGCAGAATTCCAGCGTTATCATTTATCAACGACTACTGCCTGGCATTAGCAACGTCACGCTGCGCATTCGCTATTATGGTCTGTATCTCTGGTTGGCCGACCGCTACTCGCGGGATCTTGGTGACACCAATCTAACCACTTGGCAGCGGCGGATCAGGCGTGCCGAGGCGCTGTACGCGCTTATCTCTCACGTCAAAGGCGGAGAGCGCGGAGTCGGCGGGGCAGACTGGGCCCAAAGGCGCTTGGCGGTTGCAGAGCAAGGCAGGCTGAACTTCCAAGACGACACGGAGCCTGGAAGCGACACGCACTACCTGCAGAATGCATGGGGCGTCTTTGGGCAGGCCTATCAGAGCCAGCTTATAGAGATGGGTCTAATGGAAAGGCACACGCACCACTACATCGCAACCACCGCTGTGGGACTGGGGCGCGCACTCGCGCAGGCTTTTGCCCGTTCTGCGGGTGAACTCGGTGAGCTTTTCCTCAGAACAATCACTCGCGGGTGGACAACGCTCAAGGAGCTTGAGCAGATGGCCCCCCTGGCTCCATCCTGCATTACCCGAGGCGATGAACAGGACTGCTACGAGGCTATTCTCTTCGGTGGAAACAGCGCCCCCGCGAATCGCGATGAGATGCGGGGCAACACCCTGAAGCTCATTCTTCGTTGGGCTGACGGGGTCGGCAGTTCACCGCGGTCGGACGAACTGCGGTGGAGCATGTACTCAGGTTACCTGCCAGCGGGGGCGCCTTGGCTTCTGCCCAGTGGCCTTGAGGACCACAGGCTCCGGTGGGCGGTGTATCAGGCTAACGATATCGCGCATATTGCGATGGAGACTCTGCTAATGGGTCTTCTGACTCATTTGGAAGCGTACCCCTCAGGGTGCTCGCAAGGTGAACTGATTGAGCGTGCCGTCTCTACGACGTCGGCCCAGCTCCCGGAAGCGAAGGATTGGAGTACCTTCGTTGCTCTGCAAGAGCTATCGCCAGATGCATCAGACCCGCATCATCCAGGCTCAGAGTGGAATCTGACTCGACATTCGTGGATGAGCGCTAGCAAGCACGATATGAGCACTGGCCAACAGTGTGCCGCGGCAGTTCGCGTTCTGGCGGTCCTGCAGAGAAGAATGACGCCATACAAAGCTGAGATTGCAACCGAGCTCTCCGGACTGAACCAAAGCGGCTTCCGTTCACTTATGACCGAACTCAATTTCTTGGAAGAAAACAGCAGCCTCACTCTCAGTGAGATGATCAGGCAAATGTTCCTCGATCGAGTCTTGCGAAGGCATCTTTGGGTGGCAATGCGAAAGCTTAGATTCCATGGGGACTATACGTTTCTCTTCGAGACTGATGATGGATTGATCCGGAAGCGTGGCGACGATGGCCCCGTCTGGACCGGTCCACGGTTGGTCAATGCCATCACCTTCCTTGAGGACTTAGGCCTTCTTGGAGAGAATGCATCCGCGACACGTGTCGGTCGTCTGCTGGGGGGGCAATGAAGCTATTCGAGCAGTTCTCCCAACGTGGCTATCACTCCTGCGTAATGACAAGCTTCGCCATCGATTTCGCTGCTTTTGAGAACGTACTACTAAATCGCCTCCGCTCAGTGGGCTGTAATAATAATCTTGTCATCGCGGACGCAGGCATGCTTGCCTATGCGATGGCGAGTACCTCTGAGTTTCCACTACATGCTGGGCGCCGGTACACGGTTACAGGGGCCAAGGCTGAGGGCGTGTTCCACCCAAAGCTGATCCTGCAGCTGGGTGTCAAAGTTGGCCGGCTGTTCGTTTCGTCGGCCAACCTCACCGCGCCAGGCCTAGGGGGCAACAAAGAGGTCATTGGTCAGGTGGCCGCTTCGTCTGGAATGATCGGAGAGTCTCAACTATTGGCATCAGCCTGGAGGTACGCTCAGAGCTTCTTAGATTTGGAGCAGGAAGCCATCGCCAATCAAGTCGCAAGAATACGCAAGCAGACTGCGTGGCTGATGGATATTCAGCCCGCCGACGGCTTGGTATCGCTATCCAATGGCGATGCCGCGGCGTTCCTTGATAGCCAATCCAAGCAGACGACTAGTACGCGATTCTCCCGCTATATTGCAGGGGACAACGTGAAAAAGCTCATTGTCATCAGTCCTTACTGGGACGAGGACCTTAGGACGCTTCGAACCCTGCAGAAGGCTATCGGTGCCGATGAGGTATGCGTGCTAGTCGGCGGCCCCGCGCCTTCATTCCCGGCTCAAGCCCTGAAGGACTCAGACTCGATTCGGCTGTACTCGCTTACCGGAGAGCAGAGCCGATTTGTTCACGGCAAGGTTTACATTGCACAGACAAAGCAGGCCGACCACGTTTTGTATGGCAGCGCCAATTGCACAACGGCTGGATTGGGTGGCGCCCGTCTTTTTCCTTGGCGAAATGAGGAGGCCTGCCTCTATCGCCGAATGAAAGTAGGAGCTGCGCTTAGCGAGTTAGGGCTGACTGCTTCGTTGGTCAAAGGGCGGGCACTTGGCGGGAGTGACTTACCGAGGTGGCATGTGCGGCCGGACGTGCCTCGGAATGCTGCGATGGCGCGAAACCCCGGCCGATTTGAGATCAAGGGCACGCATTTGCTGTGGTGGCCGTCCACTGCCTACAGTCACCCCGATTCACGCTTGGACCTGTTGGACCAAAATGGCACCGCGCTTCCAGTTGAACTGAACAAGCACACCGCCTGGGTCGATGCAGCCCGCAGGTACACCATGCCCCCTCTGACGGAGATGCCCTACTTTGCGCGAGCGCGCGTAGGCGATAACACATCGGTCGCGTCCATCATCGTTCTGGCAGATGTCCTTCGACAGGAGACCAGGGAGCCCAGGTCTCGACGATTTGATGAGGAAAGCAGCCGCCTGAGGGGAAACGAACGGATCGGTCCGTGGATTCTGGAGTTCATCGATTTGATCGCTCAGGCCGAGACGGCTGAGCTGGAATCTGAGCCCGACCAGATCAAGGCGGGAAAGAAGAAGCCTGCCGCCAGACTACGCGCTCCTACTCTCTCTTCCAGGACGCTGAGTTATGAGGAGTTCACCGCAAACCGCAAGTCTGGACCAGACCACAAAACGGAGTTCCATCAAGCGTTCGCGGGAAGTGACTTCGATCTCGTCCGAAGGTATTTGAACCGTCTTATTGGTCTCGAAGCTGGTCCAGTGGAGCATGCACAGTTGGACGATGCAGCCGACGTCCGTGCGGCCCTTGAGCTGCAGGACGAGGCCCAGGTTGACCAGGACGACGACTATTCGCCAACACAAGTTCAGCTGTACGCCGGTGACTTCTCCGAGGATCGCCGGCAGCAGCTTGAGAAGGACAAGATCCGCGGTGCCTTTGCTGCACGCCTCGCGGCAAGGGATGAGATTGTGGCGTTCTCGGCAAAGTTCTGCGACCAAATGCGGCAAAAAGCGAAGAAGTCGCCGCTGGTGCTTCAAGACATGTTTCGGCTAAGGGCCGTGCTACTGATGATGCTTGGCGCGGCCTATCCTATCGGCTCGGACAGGCTAAAGGGCCATGGTACGGAGTGGCAGGTACTTCCAGCCGATGGCGAGCAATCCTGGGCGCTCTTGATCGGTCGCCTCCTGTCGACGTTCTTTAACAAGGAAGGCGACTTGATTGGGGAGCTTCGCGTAGTGCGAGGCGCGGATGGTCCGGCTGTTGAGCTAGTGGAGGGGGTTGTCACCTGCATCTGGGCGATCTTAGCCTGCCGCATCGCTGTCGAAGCCAGAGGCGGGATGCACGGAATGGATGTACGGCTTTCGGAGCTATCGGACCGAATCTACGAGAGGAGCGGCCTGACGCAGGTTGAACTTCAGGAGGGGACGGTGGCCACTGTCCTTAGAAAGATGACTTCAACGTTTCCACTTGGCTTCTCCCTAGAGGAGATGCTCTCTTTGCATCAAGCGGCTACGGAAAAGTTACAACTGAAACTAGAGAATCAAAAGCCATCTCCCTAAAACGGGACTGCTTATGCTTGGAAGCCGTTAAGGAGATCTACTCCGGGGTAGATCGGTACTAATAGGGAAAGCCCAGCCCGAGATCGCCCGCTCCGTTAAAGACTGTGGGCAGTTCGGATAAAAGCTCCATAAAGCTCTCTAGATCATCCGCGCGTTCGAAGTCGAACAACGAGGACCTCAGTACGATCTCTCGCAACGGGCCTTACTTGGAATCCATGAAGTCCGGCTTTCCTGGATTGATATTGATTGGATTAAGTGTAGATATTTGAATCATCCACCCGAGCAAGCACAACACTTCTCTTATCAAACAAGGAGTCGACCATGAGCGCCTGAGCGCTTGGTAACGCACTGACCACTAAGCTTCGCTGTGGGCCATCACCTTGGAGAGAGGAACTAAGATCAAGCATGCCCTCAGAGAAAGTTCCTCGCGCCTTACCTCCGACTTTGCTTCGCGGACCATCCGATTGCTCACTCCGTGTGTTGGGCTGAGTGGATAGCCGATGGCTTGGATAACGTGCCGTTAGTGCCTATAACGGATAGGGCCGAACTTAGGGCCAAATAGCTCAGGACTTTAAACCGACCGCTGCTCAGATCGGAGGGGGCATAGGCCGCACAGCGTCAGTGCCGACTTTGAACATGGCATGCGGCTTATAGAGACATGCCCAATCGGAGCGTTTAGGTATCGACTAACGCATATTGCCGTATTACCTAAGCTGCCTAGTGAGCCTCCAAGGGGTAAAGGCAAGCGCGTGTCAGTGCGTCACCTTCGACGGCGGACTAAGTGGTGCCCCTGGCCGGACTTGAACCGGCATTTGCCGCTTATCTGGCGCTGACGGGATATAAATCCGCTGCTCTACCAATTGAGCTACAGGGGCGTGATCCTTGGGATCACGCCTGTATTCGGAAACCTGGCTCTTGGCGACTATGGGCACTCACGACCTGAGCATACCACGCGCTCATTAGGTGATGTGGGGTATCGGCTTGCGAGCCGCTAGCCGGGAAGGCCTCTGGCGTGTGCTGGCGTGCTGACAGTCCTCTTTGCAGCTCACCTGCATGAGCCGCCTGTCCACAAAGGCCACTGCACATCGGATCTTGCGTGACTAAGGTCGCCCACATTTAGGCGACATAGCGTCCGCGTAATTTTTCTCGTGCGAATGGCCACTCCCATTACTCCCAATCTAGGCGCCCGGCACTTTCATCATGTCGCTTTGCTTCTTCTTCGTAGCTATCAGCCAGCATGTTCAGTGCCCTTGCTGTGTACGGATGGTCCAAGGAAATGGCCTTTGCCCAGTTGGCATACTTCGCCGCCTCCTTACGCTCTAACTCGCCACCATCACGCGGGCTTCGGCTTGTCATGCCGCGGCGGTTACGCTTGCCGATCCAGAAACTATCGATCATGGGTCGACTGCGGAAAAGATCGAGGGCGTCCCTTACGGCTTCGGCAGGCCAGTGCCCGTCGGCTCCCATCGGCGAGGCCGACAACATCATCCCGATTCTCTTGTCTGCGATTTCGCCCCGGCCAACTAACTCCGAGAGCGATTTGGCTTCTGTGACCCATTGCTCAAGCGCCACTCTGTCGATCTTATTGTGCTCATCTGTTCCAGGCACACGGTTCCATAGATCAAGAAGTTTGCGTGCCTGCCTTGCCATAGTCCCTGCATGCTCAGGATCATCCGGCTCCGGCTCATAGACTCTGCTGCCTCCGGCCGGCTTGGAGATCGCCTTCAACATCTGCACGAACAGCGCCGGCTGCTCCGACAGCACTTTCAGCAGCGCCTTGGCCGGCCTGTGAGAATGGTTAAGCACAGACAGATAGGTCCATTCGAGCGGGGCAAGCACACCCTCATCAACTTCGCTTCGCTCATCTAAGATCCGGAAGATCTCAGCGACATAGTGCTGGAACATCGTCGCTTCATTGCCGCCCTCGTCGCTGGTGATTGGCTGCTTAGCCGCCTCCTGCAATAGTTCGATCAACAGTTCAGAAGACTGTGCGGATTTTCCACCACTTTGGGCCAGCGGCAACACATGACGTGGGCGGCCGACGGACATGAACTTTCGGATCACGAACTGGATCTGGTCTGCGCTCTCTTCAATCCAGAACACTGGCAAGTTACGCCAGTAGTTGCCCTCGATTGCCTCTCCCGTTTCTGCCACCCGGTCCCATGTCCATCGTTCGCTCGGGAATGCCCTCAGGATCGTCAGCAGCGCGACATCTCCCCAGGCGTGGGCCTTCGCTCTGGCAAGTAGGGCTTCTCCCCATGCTTCTTTGAGGTCGCGGAATGCCTCCGCGATCAATCCGTGGGCGAGGGCCCTTTCTCGCAGGTGATCGCTTCGCACTGCGGTCTCCACTAAGGCATCGAGATCACTTCCTCGCAGGCCGCCCTCATACAATGCTTTTCCGAGTAGTCCTGAAGCCTCCACAGTTTGCGCCAATGCAAGGACACTCGCGGCGCCGCGCTCTGCATACAGCGACTGCGCCACGTCGACGCGAGTAGCGTCCACTTCCCGCTGCGCTGCCTGCCAACCGCGCTGCGACGGGTTGGGTAGCTCCACGCCTGATCCGAACAACCATGCGACGCTCTCCAGCGAATCGATGGGTGCGAACCGGTCGTAGATTTTCTCAAGTTGGTCGAGCAGGCTGACCGGCATCGACCATTGGGCATCGGGAAAGGAGCGATGGTGATGCAGCAAGTGTCGCAGGGCTTTCCAAAGTTTTTGCCGATCAGTAGCGTCAGTGATCGATGGCTCGGCACGCTCCAGTGCGCTAAGGCCAGTCTGGACGTTGGGAGCGAGGTGGGTGAGATGTTCGAGCAGCTCCGTCCACCGCTTCCCGCTGGACCCGGCTTCGGCGAGCAGGCGTTCGGAGATGGCGGCTGCGCCGCGCCGGATGAGCCCGTAGGTGACGACTTCGACCTGATCGACTGAATAGTCGCGCCAACGCGGCAGCGGGGACGGGCTCAGGCTGTCGTGTCCGCTGGGCAGGATGCGCAGCATGAGCTTCCATGCTGCATCGGGTTCGCGTCTGCGGATGAAGTCAAGCGCGCCAAGCCGTGGGTCCAACGCTGCGAAGGTCTGCGGGTTCCACAGCAAGTGGATTGCGCGGAGGCTGTTGGCCGGCCGATTGGAGTGCCGCCCCGGCGGATTGTCGATGACATCGAGCCGCGCCAGCACGTAGGTCACGCGCTGCATGAGGTCCGGCGACCAGGCCAGGGATTCCAGCGCCCAAAGCAGATCGGAAAGATGTTCGCTATCAAAAAGGTCGTCGCCATCGCTACCAAACAGCGCTCGGATCGGCGGGTCGGCCTGATCCAGGCTGTCTTCAATTCCGTCCAGAAAAGCTTTTGGTGCAGCTTCGGCCAACAGCCGGAACTCGCCAGAAAGCGACCACCAGCGTTGTCGATCTGCGTTCAAAAGCAGCTTGCGGACTATGGCGTCGACGCGGTTCGTCGCATCGGGCACCGTGTGCGCCCGGTCGCCCCACAGCGCGAGGAGGATCAGCACCTCGCCGATGCCGTGGCGCATCAGCACAGAATAGTCCGGGTGGACGCCTTTGATCGCGGCCATCCAGCGCTCGCCAGGATCCATATCGAAACGCGGATCCGTGGAACCCAGCACGGAATGCGCTGCGGCCTCAAAGTGACTGATGTCTGCGCTCGTGAGGTTGGGCGCCAGCAGGAACCAAGCATCCGGCGGAGACGCCATGCGCCAGGTCGAGCCGATCTTCCTCAGCGGTTTGTCGAGATCGCCCACGCAGTGTGCAAGCGCGGCGGTCACGTGTTCGTATGGCAGGCCGGCAAGCTCGGAAACGCGCGCCTTATCGGCTTCGGAATCTTCGTCCCATCCTCCGGCCAGCAGCCCTGCCAGCAATGCCCGTGACGCTGGCTCCTGAGCCCAACTTGGTGCGCGGCCCGGCGCGCTGGGAATAAGTCGACGCAGGATGGCAAGATTGCGTGCACTGTCGCGGGCGAGGCCATGGGCCCTGGCTTCCGCTATGCCAGTATTGAGCAAGGCGCATGCGATCCCTTCCCGCGAAAGTCGTTCCAACTGCCGAATCTCGCCGCGGGAAACAGGCCTATCGTCGTAAGCCTGCAGCACGTAGTGTCCGTGCTCGACCAAGCTCCTTGCGAGTCCGGGCTCGGCTTCGGAGAGTAGCAGGATCAGTGGCCCCGGCGCGTTCAGAAGCGCCCGGGCGCCGGCGGCGGTGGTCGCCACCAGGCTGCGGGCGCGGTAGACGCTCGCCACGTACTCTGGAAGCATGCCCAAGGTCGCATGGAAAAAAGCGATAACCTCATCCGTGGTGGTCGCCTGCAGCGAGAGGACGGTCGGTTCGTTGCGAAGCCACTGCAACACTTCCACCGCGTCCTCGTCACGGTCGCTCAGCACGAGCTCTTCCGTCAGCGGCCACTGTGTGGCGAGGGACCACTCATCCCAAACATCTTCGACCCGCCGCGTGCCGATGGGACGCTTCCCGAGGCGAGTTGCCAGCCACAATCCGGCCGCGGGTGTCTGCTCGATCCAGTGCACCAGATCGTTGGCGTCGTAGGCACGCACCTCTTTCCAGATGCCCTTTGCTTGTTTGGCTTTGGCCCATTGGTCCTTCCTCGGCCAATGCCTAGGCGTGACGAACACATAGGTTGCCTTGGCTGGATCGAGCGGCGCGGGATCCCCGGTTCTTTTAAGAAAATCCTCGCTAGCCTTTCGGGTGATATTGCTGCGCTGACTGCCGATCTCCCATCCTGTGTTCCCGCGCGGGACGTAGTCGCTTGCCTCGGTCGTGGAGGTCTGACCATCCCATCCGGAGTGCCGCACACCACTATCGGAGGGAAAGCGAAGCCGGATCTTTGAACTATGGCTACCACGGATCAAATGAGCGAGGAGTTCGGGCAGGCTATGAGCTGCATCTATCCGGTTCGCCCACTCGGACAGGTCGTCGGCGTTCACCCAGCGAACCGGTGTTCCTGAGTGATGGAGAAACGCGATTGCGGGAACATCAGGGCCGGTCACCGCACCAGTGGGCAGGAAACGGATGCCGGCGCCTTCAAGGGCGCCACGAATAGCCTGTACATCTTCCAGTGCAAGCGTGCACTGCCCTCGCTCGAAATCCTCAACTATTGAGGTAGTGACGCCTGAGCACTTTGCTAGATCCTTTTGTGACCAAGCTAAAAGCGCGCGGGCAGACCGCACGTGTCGGAGGGTAAGATTGATCTGCAGGCTAGCTTTCGGCATTGCTACTGCTGCTCCTTAACTTGTGCGTCCCGCTTCCCTCGGCGCAGGGATTGAATTGCCAAAACTCTCACTGAAGCCGTCAGACAGGAGTCAGGCATCTGGTGTCTGGCCCGCTTTTTATCCAGGCCTTGGTAAGCATTGGCCATTGAATGATACTGGGGCGACAGTTCGACGGCTTCAACTGTCGATGGACTCCAGGAACGTTTACGTTGAGATGCTCTTCTTACAGAGCTTGAGCTCATCAACGAATCAAAGACGCTACTAGGATGCAATGATCAATATCTCGGATGATGCTTGGGAGAACGAAATTGCGATTCGTCGTTTGCCGTCGGTAGAGCTGCAGTTCTTCACCTGGGCACAACTCGTGGATCACAGAAAAATTGCTCGCTGCATCGATCTCACAACGCGGGTCTGTAAGCTGTACATCCGTCGATCAACATGCTGGTCATTACCTCTTATTGGGAGGAATGTGACGACTTTAGACCTTGCTAGTGTCTTTCTCGTGCCGGAGCTACGCGGAAAGGGCTGGTTCAAAGACTTCATAGATCTGGCTGACCACGCTGTGCCTTGGGATGCGATTTTGGTGGAATGTGTACACAACCCGCGACTGCGCTCCTATCTGCTCTCCTCGGGCTTCATTGAGGTAGGACAAGACAACTTCTACCGCCCCACGAAGAGCTGGCGAGTCAAGCATTCTTGGGATGAGAAAAGTCGCGAATTGGCGGCCGCCGAAGCGCGGGCATCCAAACCTTCCTCGTTTCTCGAGTTCGAAGAAGTAGTTGACGTGGAGCATTGCGCCGTCCTGCGTGCGTAAAGCGGTGCGAAGCGCAAGAGTGATCCGCCAAACGGATGGCAGGGAGCTCTAATTTGCTAGTGCGCGACTAGCCGATGCCTAAAGCCCATCCAAATAGACGTCTCGGTAGGTACGAGCCCTCTGTCGAGTCCGAACTGGCGCTACTAGCCGTTTATGGGTGCCGCGCTAGCGTCTTATGGGTACCGAACTAGCGCCTTTTGGGTATTCCCACATTCCCGCGATCGTCGCGCCGCAGCGGGGGGAAAGGCGCACACGATCGACCATGTAAAGGGTGCTTGACAGCCGGCCATGGCAGGCGCATCTTGCCTGTCAAGTTGACTTGACAGGCGAAGGGAATGCGTCAGCGGCATCGGCAACTGCAATGCAGACCGGCATGGTCGGCGCAGCCCTTGCTGCGCGGCGGAGTCGGAATCCGCAGCGCTGGCCTGCCACTGCCTGCATCGACACCTGCGCGGCACGGCGCATGACCGGCTGCAATCGCAACGCGCTGATGGCGCTCTGCCTGGGTGCGGGCCTGCTTGCCGTGGGGGTGCTCGGGCATTGGCGGCTGCTGCCGCTGAGCGCCTACCTTGCCGGGCTGTGCGTGGGCGGGGGCGTGTCGTGCCTGTTGCTGTCGCTGCTGCTCTGGCTGTCGCGTGGCAGCCTGCGCGACAGCACGCGGCCGGTCCTGGCGCGACGCTATCACCGCGAGTTCGGCGTGCCGATGGGGATGTATGTGGTGGTGATGCTGTTCTGGAACCAGGTGCTTGCCCGCGTGGATCCGGGCTGGGCGCGCGTGCTGATCGCCTTGTTGCCGGCGGTGCTGGTCGCCCTGGTGATCCGCGCGGTGGCGCGCTACGTGCGCGACTCGGATGAGATGCAGCGACGCATCGAGCTGGAGTCCATCGCCATTGCCGCCGGCCTGCTCAGCAGCGCGTACATGACCGGCGGCTTTCTGCAGGCCGCCAAGCTGATCGACATTCCCGCGACGGTGGCGATGTTGTGGGTGTTTCCGATGTTGTGCGCCATCTACGGCGTCACCAAAAGCATCAACGCACGACGGTTTCAATGAATAGTCGCGTGCGCGAACTGCGCGAGGCCAGTGGCTGGTCGCAAGGCGAGCTGGGCGAGCAGTTGGGTGTGTCGCGGCAGACCATCAATGCACTGGAGACCGGCAAGTACGATCCCAGCCTGCCATTGGCGTTTCGCATCGCGCGCTTGTTCGGGGAATCGATCGAGCACGTCTTTCTTTACGAAGACGGGCAGTAGTCGCGCCGGTCACACCCGACCGGCTGCGGTGTCAGGGGACAGGGATATCAGGAGAGATGGTGAATATGGTCAAGCAACCCACACTGGTGGCAGCGCTGCTGCTCGCGCTGTTGGCGAGCGGATGTCAGCGGGCGGACCAGCCGGCTGAAAACGCAGCTGGCGCGACCAAGGCTGTGCCGGCCGCGTCCGGCAGCGTGCGGCCGCGTGCTGCAACGGCGCAGACCGGCACCGCCGCCGGCAATCGCTACGGCGCATTGCACTTTGCACCGTGCACGCTGAGTTCCGGCAGCGCGGCCGGCAATATCGAAGCGCAGTGCGCCAGCCTGCGGGTGCTGGAAAACCCGGCCGCGCCGACAGGGCGCAGCATCGACCTGAAGATCGCCTGGCTGGAAAGCGATGCCGGTGCGGGCAGCACGCCGGACCCGGTGTTCTTCATCGCCGGTGGGCCGGGGCAATCGGCCACGCAGGTCGCCGCGATCGTGGAGATGGGGCTGCATGAAGTCCGCAAGCAGCGCGACATCTTCCTGGTCGACCAGCGCGGAACCGGCGGCTCGCATCCGCTGGAGTGCCGCGATGCCGCCGGCAAGCCGCTCATGCTGGAAAACAGCAGTGCCGCCACCGCCGAGCAACTGACCGATTACGCGCGCCAGTGTGCACAGGGGCTGCGCAATGACGCCGATCCACGCTATTTCACCACCAGTGAGGCCGTTGGCGATCTGGATGCGGTGCGCGCCGCACTGGGCGTGCAGACGCTCAACCTGATTGGCGGCTCCTACGGTACCCGAGTGGCACAGCACTATGCGGCGCGCTATCCGCAACACACACGCACCCTGGTGATCGATGGCGTTGCGCCAAACGATCTGGTGATCGGCGGCGAATTTGCGCGGACGTTCGAAGATGCGATTGCGTTGCAGGCCAGCCAATGTCGCAAGGAACCCGCCTGCGCCAAGCGCTTTCCGGTGGACACGCGCACGCAGCTGCGGCAGGTGGTGGAGCGCCTGCGGCAGGCGCCGGTTGCAGTGGATTACCGCGATCCGCGCACCGGTGAACTGCACCACGAGCAGGTGACGGCCGATACCGTGGTCGGCCTGGCATTCGGGTTTTCGTATGCGCCGGAAACCGCCTCGTTGCTGCCGCTGGTGCTGGACGAGGCGGCGGCGGGCCGTTACGCCTCGCTGATGGCGCTGGCGCAGATGAGCGCATCGGACATGTCCGACCAGATGAATCGCCCGATGCAGTGGTCGGTGCTGTGCAGCGAGGACGCCGGACGCTATACCCCGCCAGCCGCCAAGGACGGGACCTTGCTGGGAGCGGACGTGGCGCAGATGTTCTTCGCGCCCTGCACGGCCTGGCCGACCAAGCCGGCCCCGGCTGCCGATGCCGCGCCGTTCAAGTCCAACCTGCCGGTGTTGTTGCTGTCGGGCGAGCTGGATCCGGTGACGCCGCCGCGCTATGCCGAACGTGTACTGCAGGGCCTGCCCAATGGCCGCCACCTGGTGGCGCCAGGGCAGGGCCATGGCGTCTTTCGCCTCGGCTGCATGCCCAAGGTGCTGGGTCAGTTCCTGCAGACCGCCAATGCCAAGACACTGGATGCGCAGTGCGTGGCCAGCCTCAACAACGTGCCCGCGTTTACCTCGTTCAACGGATGGGAACCATGAGCCGTACCGACCACGCCACGGAGGCGCACGCATGATCGTCGTCGACAACCTGCACAAAGCGTTCAAGACCAAGACCGGGCCGGTGAAGGCGGTCGATGGGGTCAGTTTCAGTGCCGCCGATGGCCAGATCACCGGCCTGCTCGGCCCCAACGGTGCCGGCAAGACCACCACCTTGCGCATGCTCTACACGCTGATGTCGCCCGACCAGGGCAGCGTCACTGTCGATGGCGTGGATGCCACCCGCGACCCGGTGACCGTGCGCCGCGCGCTGGGCGTGTTGCCGGATGCGCGCGGCGTCTACAAGCGGCTGACCGCGCGCGAGAACATCGCCTACTTCGGTGAGCTGCACGGGATGTCGCGCACGCGCATCGCCGAGCGCACGCGCCTGCTGTCGGCCGCGCTGGACATGGACGACATTCTCGATCGCCAGACCGAAGGGTTCAGCCAGGGCCAGCGCACCAAGACCGCGATTGCACGCGCGCTGGTGCACGACCCGCGCAACGTCATCCTCGACGAGCCCACCAACGGGCTGGATGTGATGACCACGCGCGCCATGCGCGGCTTTCTGCAGCAACTGCGGGCCGAGGGCCGCTGCGTGATCTTTTCCAGCCACATCATGCAGGAGGTGGCGGCGCTGTGCGACCGCATCGTCATCGTTGCCAAGGGCACGGTGGTGGCCTGCGGCAGGGCCGACGAACTGCGCGCCGCCACCGGGGAAGACAATCTGGAAGACGCCTTCGTCAAGGCGATTGGCTCGGACGAGGGACTGCACGCATGAGCACCACATCGTTGTTGTCCACGCTGTGGACGGTGCTGCGCAAGGAACTGCGCGACATCGGTCGCGATCGCCGCACGCTGGCACTGGCCTTGCTGCTGTCGCCATTGCTGTATCCGATCCTGATCCTGGGTATGGGGGCACTGAGCGAAAGCCGCGTGCGTACCCAGATCGACAAGCCGTTGGAAATTCCCATGCTCGGCCGCGAGAACGCGCCCAATCTGGTGCGCTTTCTGGCCGCGCAGGGGCTCAACGCGGTCGACGCGCCGGCCGATCTGACCGCCGCAATCCGCAACCAGGATGTGGATGTGGCACTGCGCATCAGCGCCAGCTACGCCGACGACTGGCGCGCCGGGCGCCCGGCCCTGGTGGAGGTCATCAAGGACAGCACGCGGCGCGAGGCCGACGTGCCGAACCTGCGCCTGCAGGCCGCGCTCAGCAGCTATAGCCAGCAGGTCGGTGCACTGCGCCTGCTGGCGCGCGGCATCGATGCGCAGGTGGGCAGGCCGCTGGAAATCGCCGCGCAGGATCTGGCCACCGCCGAAGCCAAACGCGGGCAGATGATGGCGATGCTGCTGCCGGTGCTGCTGGTGATCACCTCGTTCCTGGGCGGCGCCTCGCTGATCCTGGATGCCACCGCCGGCGAGCGCGAACGCCAGTCGCTGGAACCCCTGCTGGCCACGCCGGCGCCGCGCAGCGCGATCGTCAGCGGCAAGATCGCCGCCGCCTGCGTGATCGGCATGCTGTCGTTGCTGCTGACCTTGCTGGCCTTCAAGGTGAGTGCGCAGCTGTCCACGTCGAACCTGGGCCGCCAGCTCAATGTCGGCGTCGTGCCGATGCTGCAGATGCTGTTCATCCTGGTGCCGATGCTGTTTATCGGCACCTCGCTGCTGACCTATCTGGCCGCCGCCGCCAAGAGCATGAAGGAAGCGCAGGCGCATATGACCTGGCTGTTGCTGCTGCCGATGCTGCCGGGCTATGCGCTGATGGCGTATCCGTTGAAGACGCAGTTGTGGCATTTCGCGGTGCCGTTTCTGGCGCAGAACCAGATGCTGCTCAAGGTGATCCGCCACGAGCAGATCGACGCCCAGACCTGGGCGGTGTATCTGCTGGCGGGCTTTGGCCTGGCCGCGCTGCTGTGGTACGCGGCGGTAAGGCGCTATCACCAGGAACGGCTGGCGATTTCCGGCTGATGCTCCTTCTCCTGCCGGGAGACGGTGTCGCACAGCGCCGGAGGACGGTGCAAATTGCCGGTACGAATGCGCAGTGACGCATGTCGATGTTGACGTTGATTGATTGAACGGTGTTGTTGTCTGCGCAGTGCGTGACGTCGACTCTGTCGCCGTACCCGCACCCCAACCCCTCTCCCGAGGGGCGAGAGGCAACGGGCTAGCAGCTAGCAGTTCCTTCTCCCCTCGGGAGAAGGTGCCCGAAGGGCGGATGAGGGTACGGATCACCAGGAAACAAAAAGCCCGCAGCGATGCGGGCTTTTTGTTTGGCGCCCGACATCCGCCGGGAGTGCAGTGCATCGATCATCGGCAGCCATGAGCCATGAGCCATGAGCCATGAGCCAACAATCAACCAATCAACCAATCAACCAATCAACCAATCAACGACCAAGCAATCAACGACCAAGCAATCAAGGAATCAACGACCAAGCAATCAACGGACTCACTCACTCAGCCGCATGCAGAACTACCTGATCGCCCAACGCCCCACTCAACCCCCCGGGTTGAACGACAGCGTGCGCCGCGTGGTCACCGGTGCAGCCACCGGTTCGAAACGCCAGCGCTTGACCGCATTGAGCGCTTCGCGGTCGAACACGCGCGGCGGGGTGGCGCGCAGCACGCGCGAGGCGGTGATCGAGCCGTCGGTGCCGACGGTGATCTCCACCAGCACTTCGCCGGAGGTGCCGGCGCGCAGCGCTTCGGGTGGGTAACGCGGTGCCGGGGTGCTGATCGGGCGCAGCGACTGTGCGGCCGGTGCAGCTGCGGCAGTTGCCGGTGCCGGGCGCGGGGCCGCCGGGGTCGGCGCAGGCGCCGGAGTCTCGGCCTGACGGCGCGCGGCGGCCTGGCGTTCGGCCTCGGCGCTCTGCTGGCGGGCGGCTTCCTGTTGCGCGGCGATCTGCTGCGCGGCGGCCGCCTCGCGGGTTTGCTGTTCGGCCAGACGCTTCTGCTCGGCCGCCTGCTTGGCCTTGTCCTCGACCAGCTTCCTGGCCTGCTCGGCATCCTGCTCGGAGCGGCTGGCGGCGGTCTTCATGCCGGTGTCCAGGCCACTTTTCAGGCGCGGCAGTGCCGGTGCCTTCGGGTCCACCTTTTCGATCAGCGCGATCAAGCGCTGCGCCTCGGGGAATTCTTCGCGGCTGATGCCCTGTTCGGCGGCGATCAGCGTGTACGGCAGCAGGTCGGTCAGCGCGCTGTTGACGGTGGCGTCCTGCGGCTGCTTCTCACGCAGGGCCAGGTAGTACTCCACCGCGTTGTCGCCGGCCGGGGCGTACATGCGGTTGTCCTGCAAGGCCTTGGTGGCCGAGGCGCGCAACTGGTCGGCAGCCATCGATTGCACCTGCGGCGACACCGCCGTGGTCGGCGTCGGCGCGGTGGCCGGTGCCGCAGGCGTGGCGCCGGTGGCAGGCGCGGTGGTGGCGGCCTTGTCGTCCTGCCTGGAGCAGGCGGCCAGGCCGACCAACAAAATGACCGGCGCGATCCGGCGTGCCATACGGCCCTGTGTCAGATCCAACATGCGTCCCCCTTACCCCGATTGCAAAAAGATGCTGCGGCGAGCGCCGGCCATTGTTCCCGCAATGGCTGGCAAAGCGGCAATCTAGCATTGCTGGGGCGGTCTAAGCCAAGGGGGGCGCCTGCCGGGCGCGAAATTCATTCCGTCCCGGTGACCAGCGCCGTGTCGGTCGGCAGCCGCGTTGCCGGCTCGGGCAGCGGTGCCGGGCAATAGCGCCGCAGGAAGTCCGCATGCGCCGGCAGCCGCAGCAAGGCAGCATCGACACGCGTGCGGATGGTCTCCAGGAAATGACGGAGCTCGGCATCGCCCATCAGGTCGGCCACCGGGTGATGCTGCTTCGGCGTGATGCCCTGGCCCAGCATCACCTGCACCCAGGAGTTCTCGGCAAACAGCTCGTTGGCCTGATGGAAGACCCGCCCGCTCTGGCGGAACAACTCCACCCGATGGCGCAGCGTGTCAGGGATGTCCATCGCCGCGCAATCGCGCCAGAACGGCGTGTCGCGGCGGTCGGTGGCGTGGTAATGCAGGATCACGAAATCGCGGATATGGGTGATTTCGGCGGCGGCCTGGCGGTTGTATTCGGCGATGTCGACATCGTTGATGACCTGCGGAAAGGTCTGCATCAACCGGATGATGCCGCGCTGGATCAGATGGATATTGGTCGATTCCAGCGGCTCCAGAAAGCCGCTGGCCAGCCCCAGCGCCACGCAGTTCTTTTCCCACACCCGATGCCGCTGATTGGGCGTGAAGCGCAGTGCCCGCGGCTGGCTCAGTGCGCGGCCGCTGAGATTGTGCTGCAGCACCTGCGCGGCGCTGTCCTGGTCCATGTAGCGGCTGGAATACACGATGCCGTTGCCGACCCGGTGCTGCAGCGGAATGCGCCACATCCAGCCCGCCTGATCGGCGCGCGAGCGGGTGTAGGGCACCGGCGCGCCGACCGATTCGGTCTGCACCGCCAGCGCGCTGTCGGCAAACAGCCACTGCGACCAGTCGTCCGTGCCCACGCCCAGCGTCTTGCCGATCAGCAGGCCGGCAAAGCCGGTGCAATCCAGGAACAGATCGCCTTCCACCCGCATGCCGTTGTCCAGCGTCAGCGCGGTGAGATAGCCGCTGTGCGCATCGGTCTCCACGCTGCCGATGCGGCCTTCAATACGCTGCACGCCGAAGCCTTCGCTGAAACGGCGCAGGAAGCGCGCGTACAGGCCGGCATCCAGGTGATAGGCGTAATTCATGCCGCCGTTGGGCAGGTGGGCGAAGCGGCCCTCCTGCGCGGCGCGCAGCTCCATGCAGTAGTCGCCGAAGTCGCGTGCCACGCCACGCTGCCGGCCCTTCAACCAGAAATGCTGGAAGCCGGCGCTCCAGTGATCGGTGCCGGTATGGCCGAAGGAATGGATGTAGTGCCGGTCGACATCGCGCCAGTGCTCGAAGCCGATGCCGAGCTTGATGGTGGCCTGGGTGGCGGCCATGAACGCGGCCTCGTCGATCTCCAGCAGACGATGGAAGGTGACCAGGCTGGGGATGGTGGCCTCGCCCACGCCCACCGTGCCGATCTCGTCCGATTCCACCAGGGTGATCTGCAGGTGCCGGCCCAGCACCTTGGATAACGCGGCGGCGGCCATCCAGCCGGCGGTGCCGCCACCGGCGATGACGACGCGGCGCACCGGGCGCTGTTGTGGATCCGCAGGCGTGGTGTCGGTCATGGCATCAGATCCTCAGCGATTCAGGCGTTGCAGCAAGCGCGCGCGCAGGCTGCGGGCACGGACCTCGTCCATCGGCGCCAGCACGCCGCGCGCAGACTCCGGCACGTGTGCGGCGGTGTCCGCGTCGGCATCGAACACGTAATGGTCGAACACGTCCTGCCAGATGGCGCGTTGCTCCGCTGGCAGGTCGCGCATGGTGAGCAGCGCCAGCATCAGCGCATTCATCGGCGAATCCATGTAGGCCGGGCTCTGCCGCCACCAGAAATTCACCAGCACGTTGAACGGCGTCAGCGCCTGGACGTGATGCCACCACATGCTGGGAATGAACAATGCATCGCCCGGTTCCAGCTCGGCCACCAGCGCGTGTTCCAGCGCCTGCGCATAGCGTGGAAAGCGCTGCAGGTCCGGCGCGGCGATATCCACCAGGCTGACCGGCTGCCCGGCCGGGGTGAGATCGAGCGGGCCGATATACAGGTTGGCCAGTTGCTGCGGCGGAAACAGCGTGAAGCGGCGCCGCCCGGCGACCACGCAGGCCAGGTTGTCGGGCAGGTCCTGGTGGGCGGCGATGCGGGTGCGGTTGCCGATCCAGATGCTGGCCAGCGGCTGCGCCTGCGGCAGCGCGATGGGGTTGTGCGCGCGCAGGCCGGGCAAATAGGTGTCCAGCGTGGCGGAGCCGACATAGATCGCCGGTGGCTGCGGGTTGTGCAGATCGCGCAGCAAGGTCTCCAGCACCACGTTCAATGGCACCCGCTCGGGGCGGAAATTGAAGCCACTCATGTCCGCGTTGTAGAAGAAGCGCCCATCGATCTCCGGCGGGCCGACCTGCGCCACCACCGCCTCGCCGCGATCGAAACCGCGCAGGTAGGCGGCCGCCGCCTGCGCAGAGCCCGCGCCGGCCTGCGCCAGCGGCCAGTCGCGCACCAGCCCGCGCAAGACCAGCGGCGTGGTGGAGCGCAGCACGGCCGGATCCAGCTGCTGCGGGTCCAGCCCGTGTCGCTCTTCGATGGCGCGCGGCTCAACCAGCATGGCGGCGCTGCAGGCGGTCGAGCAGGTGGCGGAACTGCGCGATCGAGGCCACCGCCATGTACAGCGGTTCCAGATCGCCATGCCGGTGCAGATCGAGCAGTGCGGCATCGTCGAGCGCGCGCAGGCGTTCTTCGTGCACGGCGTAGAGCCCGGTCAGACGGCATTCCAGGCCGTTCTGCAGCGTGGCCTCGAACACGAACGGTTCGAGCAGGTCGTAGCCCAGCAAGCGTGCGACGAACGCCTCGCTCGCGGTCAGGCCATCATGCAAGGTGCGCAATACCTGGCTGATGTGGTCGAGAAATTCGGTGGTACCGCCATGTTCGCGAAACAGCACCTCGCCTTCGCTGCGGCTGATGCGCGGGCTGTCCAGGTCCACGTGCACCATCGGTCCGCCCGCCTGCTCGCCGATCAGAAACGGTTGCCGCTGGATCGCCAGCGGCACGTACGGCGCATCCCAGCGCGTACCGTCCAGGAACAGGTTCTCGCCCAGGCGCAGGCCCAGCAACGCCAGCGGCTGAAAACTGCGCTCGCCGCTGCGATGGAACACGATCGGGTATTGCGCCTGGAGTTGGCGGAATTCCTGCGGAAAGGTCGTAGCCGACATCACGTCATCGCCGAAGGCGGCGCCGTGCGCGGTGATCACGCGCAGATCGCGGTGATCGAGGTTGTTCAACAACACGGCATTGGTCATGGGGGCAGGCAGATCACGCGGGGCGCGTGGCCCATGCTTGGACAGTTCCCCTCCGCGTGGCAAGTGCCGGATGCAGCAACTGCGGCCAGCGCGCGGAAAGGCGGTGCGGGCGTCCCGGCAGGCGCGCTGCCGGGACGCTCGGTACCTCATTCAGATCACCAGAACTTGTAACGCACGCCCAGCATGTAGCGCGGGCCGGTCTGGGTGGCGTAGATGATCTGGTTCGGGTGACGGCCGTGCTGGCGCTGCACCTCGTCGGTGAGGTTGATTGCCTCCAGGCTCAGCGACAGGTTCTCGGTCCACTGGTAGCCGATGCTCAGGTCCAGCTGGCCATAGGCTTCGGTATAGACCGGGTTGGGCTGGCCGCTGCCGTCGAAGCGTGCGGCCAGGAACTCGTCGCGCCAGTTGTAGGCCGCACGCACCTGCCACTTGTCCCTGTCGTAGAAGCCGACCACGTTGGCCGAATCGCTCAGCCCTTCCAGCGCGAACTGCTCGCCGATCACGTAGTTGTCGTAGGTCAGGCCGGAGTCGACCATGGTGTAGTTGGCCGACACGCCGAAGCCGCTGTCGCCGAACATGTGCTGCAGGTTGAATTCCCAGCCGTCCAGCGAGGCCGAGCGCTGGTTGGCTGGCGCGGTGATGGCGAAGTTGGCCACCGGGTCGCCCGGCTGCCCGCTGATCACACCGGTGGCATTGCCGTTGGCATCGGCCTCGCGCACTACGCCCGGCGAACCGTTACGGTTGCGGAAGATGTAGTTGCGGATACAGGTCAGGTCGGCCGAGGCGCATCCATTGGCCAGCGCTTCGTTCCAGTACGTGCCGCCAATCGGGGTGTTCAAGCCCAGCGAGGTATCGTTGCGCGTGGTCACGCCGATGTAGTTGTCGATGTTCTTGCGGAAGAAGCCCACCGAGGCGTAGCTGGCATCGCTGTAGTACCACTCCAGCGACAGGTCGATGTTGTGCGAGAGCAGCGGCTTGAGGCCCGGGTTGCCTTCCTGGCCGGTGCCGCCTTCCACGCGCGCGATCTCGCTGAGCGTCTGCCCGCCCTGGATATCGCCCCAGCCGGGCCGGCCGATGGTTTCGCCGTAGCTGCCGCGCAGCACCAGGTCTTCGGTGAGCTTGAAGCTCAGGTCCAGGCTGGGCAGCCAGTATTCGTACTTGCCGCTGCCACTGGCGAACGCCGAGTTGGCCACACGAATCGGCAACTCGTTGTTGGCGACCCAGTCGATGCCCACCGGTACCGGCACCAGCGCCTGTGCGTCCACCTTGGTTTCTTCGTAGCGCACACCGGCGGCCAGGCTGATCGGCACGCGCAGATCGTCCCAGCTGTTGTTCCACTGCAGGTAGGCGTTCTTGGATTTTTCGGTCACGCGGCGGTCGGTGGTGAACACCGGCGAGGTGCGGTACAGCGCATCGTCGCCGGCCACCTGCGCGGCGGCCTGGCGGGCGCGTTCGAAGTCGAACAGGAACAGTTGATTGAACTGCGCCGGATTGCCGCTGCCGTCGATCGCGTCGAAGTACTGCGCGAACGAGCTTGGAATCCACAGATCGTCCGGATAATCGGCCGCGGTGCCGTTGCCGTTCCAGGTATCGCGCTGCACGTTGGAGAACGCCGAGCGGTTCTTGACTTCGGTGCTGCCGATGCCGAACTTCAACTGCGAATAGTTTTCGAAGGTGAAGTCGCCGTTGACCTGGGCCTGGTCGATCTCCGACTTCATGTAGCTGTTGCGGAACGCCGAGCCGGTGACCAGCGTGCGTGACGGATCCAGTCCGGTCAGCCCAAAGCCCAACTGCTGCTGCAACACCGGGAAATCCTTGCTGAAATCCACCACCGAGGTGCCGCGGTAAAAGCCGGACACGCCCAGCGAATTGCTGGAACCGAACGGGCTGTCCGCACCGGCTTCGGCGGTGGAGCGGTGGATGTCGAAGTTGAGCTTGAACTGATCATTGACCGCCCAATCCACGTTGAAGCCCAGCGACTTGTTCTGGTTGCGCGTGGCCGCATTGGAGCCGGCGGTGGCCAGATCGCTGGTGGCCGGATTGACGATTTCCGAATAGCTCACCGGCCCTGCCACCGGGCCGTTGGTCCAGGCGCTGGCCGACGGCCCGTAGTTGAACCACACCGACATCTCGTTGCGCTGCTGCTGGATCTTGTTTTCCGAATAGGTGTAATCCAGCGTGGTGGTGATGTTGTCCAGCGGCTTGTACTGCAGTACCAGCTGGCCGTTGGTGCGCTGGCGCTCCACGCCGACCACGCGGTAGTTGAGGTTCTGCGGCACCGAATAGATATCGTTGGGGCCGGGGCGGTTGACGATGTTCTCCGAGCCGGACGTACCTGGCTGCGGGATGGTGCCGTAGGCGGTGGCATCGCCGCGGAACGAACGCCAGCCGTTGGGCACGCCGACCTGGCTATAGCCAAAGTCGCGTTCCTGGTAGCTGCCGCTCAGCGACACGCCAAAGCGCCCGTCGGCCGAGGTGTTGCTGAAAATGCCGGAGATTTCCGGTGTCAGCGAATCGCCCTGCAGGCGTCCGGGCAGGTTCTCGTTGGAACTGTCGTGCACGCCCTTGAGGCCGACGTTGGCATGCAGGCCCGGGTTGTCCAGCGGCCGGCTGGTCTTGATGTTGATGGTCGCACCGATGCCGCCGGTGGGCGTGCTGGCGCGGCTGGTCTTGAACACCTCGATACCGGAGATCGACTCCGACGCCAGGTTGGCGAAGTCGAACGCACGCGAGTTGGAGGCGTTGGACTCCTCGATGCTGGCGCCCGGCATCTGGCGGCCGTTCAGCAGCACCAGGTTGAAGTCCGGGCCGACGCCGCGCACGGTGACGCGCGAGCCTTCGCCCAGCGAGCGGTCGATCGACACGCCGCTGATGCGTTGCAGCGACTCGGCCAGATTGGTGTCGGGGAACTTGCCGATGTCCTCGGCCACGATGCCGTCGACGATGCCCTGCGCATCGCGCTTGACGTTCATCGACGAGGTGAGGCTGCCGCGGATACCGGTGACCTGCACCGCATCGAGCGTGGCCGGATCGGCCTGGCTTGCGCCCGGAACGGTGGACGCGGACTGCGGCGGCGGTGCGGTCTGCGCGGCCAGCGGCGTCGACAAGGCAAACAGCAGGGCAGACGTCAGACGCCGCGTGCGCGGCAGGGTGCGTGGCTCTCTCACAATGATTCTTCCCCAAGTGAAGATAAGCCGGCCCCAGGCGGGACAGGCGAAGGTCGATGAAACAGTCGTGCATTTGTGAGCGCAGCCTTAACCAAGTCAACTTGCACTGCAGCATCGGCCGCGAGCAATCGCGTCACACATCGTTCCAGTCAGCACCACGGCGAGCGCACGCGCAGGTCGCGGGCTTGGTCGTACCATCGGTCGTCGAGGCGCGCGGCTGCGTGCCACCCCCCTGCCGAACTGGAGCGCACGATGATCGACCTGTACTACTGGCCCACCCCCAATGGCCACAAGGTCACCTTGTTCCTGGAAGAAGCCGGGCTGGACTACACGCTCAAGCCGGTCAACATCGGCAAGGGCGAGCAGTTCGAGCCGGCCTTCCTGCAGATTTCGCCCAACAACAAGATGCCGGCGATCGTCGACCACGCACCGGCTGACGGCGGTCCCGCGCAGAGCGTGTTCGAATCCGGCGCCATCCTGCTGTACCTGGCCGAGAAGACCAGCCGCTTCCTGCCGCGCGATGCGCGTGGCCGCATCGCCGCGCTGGAATGGTTGTTCTGGCAGATGGGCGGGCTGGGGCCGATGAGCGGCCAGATGGGCCACTTCAACGTCTATGCGCCGGAAAAGATTCCCTACGCGATCGAGCGCTACAACGCCGAAGTGCGCCGCCTGCATGGCGTGCTCGACAAGCGCCTGGCCGCCTCCGCGTTCCTGGCCGGCCCCGAGTACGGCATCGCCGACATGGCCAGCTATCCGTGGATCGAGGTCTACGCCGACATCCGCCCCGATTACGCCGACTTCCCGCATCTCAAGCGCTGGCACGACGCCATCTCCGCGCGTCCGGCCACCCAGCGCGCCTATGCGCTCAAGGAACAGGTCAACCCCAACGCCGGCAAGCCACTGGGCGAGGAAGAACGCAGGCACCTGTTCGGCAAGCGCTGAAGCAAAGCGGCAGGCGCGGCTGCGTAGCAGCCCATGCGGCGATAGCGGCGACTGGTGCAATTGCGCAGCAATAACAGCAGGCAGCAACGGCAAGCAGCATCAGGAGTTAGCAGCGGCATGCGCGTGCATCAACTGCGTGCGACACACCCGGTGCCTTGAGCCCCTCTCCCCCCCGGGAGAGGGGTTGGGGGTGAGGGTACGCAAGTGGAGCCAGATCCACCGCCCCCCCGGAACCTGCGCAGCACGAAATGCGCATGCACCCTCCGCAGCGCGCCAACTGCGACCATCGGGCCATCGCACCTTTGCCGCGCAAGGCAGGGCGAGGACGACTCCAGAACCACGCTGCCGCACATGCGCGCAACCACGCACAGCCCCTCATCGCGCGCACGCACCATCGCCGCGCTTCTCAAACACCTCACGCGCCCGCATCCTGTGTGCTATCTCAAGACAGGATCTTCGATGCGCGCCCTGTTCGCCGCCCTTGCCCTCATGCTCAGCACGCTCCCCACCGCCCACGCCGAAAAGCTCACCCTCGATGCCATCACCGGCCCGTTGCCGTTGTCCGGCCCGACGCTGATGAAACCCAAGGTCGCTCCCGACGGCTCGCGCGTGAGCTTCCTGCGCGGCAAGGACAGCGACCGCAATCAACTGGATCTGTGGGAGTACGACATCGCCAGCGGCCAGACCCGCCTGCTGGTTGATTCCAAGCTCGTGTTGCCTGGCACCGAGACGCTCAGCGATGTGGAAAAGGCCCGCCGTGAGCGCCAACGCATCGCTGCCTTCGCCGGCATCGTCGATTACCAATGGGCGCCGGACGCGCACGCGTTGCTGTTTCCGCTCGGCGGCGAGCTGTATCTGTACGACCTGCGCAAGACCGGCAGCGCCGCGGTGCGCCAGCTCACCCATGGCGAAGGTTTCGCCACCGATGCCAAGCTCTCGCCCAAGGGCGGCTTCGTCAGTTTCGTGCGCGCGCGCAACCTGTGGGTGATCGACCTGGCCAGCGGCAAACAGCTGCAACTGACCCGCGACGGCAGCGAGACCATCGGCAATGGCGTGGCCGAGTTCGTCGCCGACGAGGAAATGGATCGCCACACCGGCTACTGGTGGGCGCCGGACGATTCGGCGATCGCCTTCGCGCGCATCGACGAATCGGCTGTGCCGATCCAGAAGCGCCCGGAGGTCTACGCCGACCACACCGAGGTGATCGACCAGCGCTATCCGCAGGCAGGCCAGCCCAATGTGGCCGTGCAGCTCGGCGTGATCGCCCCGCGTGCGGCAGCCAAGCCACAGTGGGTCGACCTGGGCAAGAACCCGGACATCTACCTGGCGCGGGTGGACTGGCGCGATGCGCAGCGGCTGACCTTCCAGCGCCAGTCGCGCGACCAGAAAACCCTTGCGTTGATCGAAACCACGCTGGCCAGCGGCAGGCAGCGCGTGCTGGTCACCGAGACCTCGCCGACCTGGGTGCCGCTCAACAACGATCTGCGCTTTCTCAAGGACGGCCGCTTTGTCTGGAACTCCGAGCGCAGCGGCTACACGCATCTGTATGTGGCATCGGAAGACGGGCGCACGCTCACCCCGCTGACCTCCGGCGACTGGGTGGTCGATGCGTTGCTCGCCGTCGACGAGCACGCCGGCACGGTGTATTTCTCCGCCAGCAAGGAATCGCCGACCCAGACCCACATCTACGCCGTGCCGCTGGCCGGCGGTGCGATCGAAAAACGTTCGATGCCCCGCGGCACGCACGCGGCCAGTTTCGCCGGCAATGCCAGCGTGTATGTCGATAGCTGGTCCAACACCGGCACGCCGCCGCAGATCGAGCTGTTCCGCGCCAATGGCGAAAAAATCGCCACGCTGCTGAAGAACGACCTGGCCGATCCGCAGCACCCTTACGCCAGATACCGCGACGCGCAGCGCCCGGTGGAATTCGGCACGCTCACCGCTGCCGACGGCACCACGCCGCTGCAGTATCGCCTGATCAAGCCGGACAACTTCGACCCGGCCAGGCGCTATCCGGTGATGGTGTACGTGTATGGCGGCCCTGCCGCGCAGACCGTGCTCGATGCCTGGCCGAGCCGTGGCGATGCGCTGTTCGACCAGTACCTCGCCCAGCGCGGCTATGTGGTGTTCTCGCTGGACAACCGCGGCACGCCGCGGCGTGGCCGCGCCTTCGGTGGTGCGCTGTACGGCAGGCAGGGCACAGTCGAAGTGGACGATCAGCTGCAGGGTGTGGCCTGGCTCAAGGCGCAGCGCTGGGTCGATCCGGCCCGCATCGGCGTGCAGGGCTGGTCCAACGGCGGCTACATGACGCTGATGCTGCTGGCCAGGCACAGCGAGGCCTACGCCTGCGGCGTGGCCGGCGCACCGGTCACCGATTGGGGGCTGTACGACACCCACTACACCGAGCGTTACATGGACCTGCCGGCCAGCAACGCCGACGGTTACCGCGACGCGCGCATCGCCACCCATCTGGATGGCCTGCGCGCCAGGCTGCTGCTGATCCACGGCATGGCCGACGACAACGTGCTGTTCACCAACTCCACCGCGCTGATGAGCGCGCTGCAGGCGCGCGGCACCGCCTTCGAATTGATGACCTATCCCGGTGCCAAGCATGGGTTGTCCGGCAGCACCGCCTTGCATCGCTACAAGACCGCGGAGGCCTTCATCCAGCGCTGCCTGATGCCCTGAGCGGCCGGCGGCCGGCTGCAGGGGACGCGGCCACTGCAGTGGTACAGCGGCCGCCGCCGCGGCCCCGCGGCGATGTTGGCCGCGCCGTGGTTTTTGCTCACCGCCGAGGTCATCTGCAGTCGTGCCCCAACACTTGGCCTACAAGGACGTTGTCATGTCATCCCTGCCGCCGGTTCCGGCTGCAGCGCCTGGCAAGCCGCAATCGCCAACGTCTGCAGCCTGGTAACGGGTCCGCAAGCGCCGCCGCACTCCTGCGACCATGACCTAAGGCGCATTGCCGCAGCCGCTGCGGATGGGTAGGGTCGCGCTACTCAACTTGCGGATCCACCCCATGAAACCACTTGTTCTCGCCGTTGCGCTGGCGCTCGGTGCTTCGCTGCCATTGCAGGCACAGACCGGTCAGCCCGGGCAGGCCCAGCCTGCCACGCCGGCCTGGGTGCAGACCAGCAACGGCCACGCGCAGATCCTGCTGAACGCGCAGGCGCCGTTCCAGCCCGAATACGCCAGCTTCTTCGGCGTGCCCGGCTACGACGACCAGGTCATCGACCTGGGGCCGAACAACGCCGCGCGCTACCGCGATGCGATGAGCAAGGCGCGCACCGCGTTGCAGGCCAAGCTGGCGACCGAGCGCGACGTCAACGTGCGCCAGGACCTGCAGATCATGATTGCGGCGGCCGAACAGAACATCGAAGGCAGCCAGCTCAACGAGCGCTACCTGCTGCCGTGGAGCGACGCGCCGCAGCTGGTCTTCAGCGGCCTCAATGGATTGCTGTCCGACCAGACCGTGCCCGAGCGCCGCGCCAAGGCGCTGGATCGCCTCAAGCGTTACGTGGGCCTGGTTCCGGGCACGACGCCGACCACCACGCTGGCCCGCCAGCGCTACGAGGAACAGCTTGGCAACAAGGCCCTGCTGCAGCCGACCGAGCGCGAAGTGGAGCAGGCGTTGGTGAACGTGGACACCTACGTCGCAGGCATCGGCGAGTTGTTCGCCAAGTACAAGATCGCCGGCGCCGACGAAGCGCTCAAGGCGATGTCCACCCAGTTGAAGGAGTACGCCACCTGGACCCGCACCACGGTGCTGCCGAAGGCGCGCAAGGACACCCGCCTGCCCGAACCGCTGTATGCCTTCCAGCTCAAGCAGGTCGGCATCGACATCGCCCCGCAGCAGCTGATCCAGCGCGCGCAGCTGGAATTCATGGAAACCCGCTCGGCGATGCGTCAGCTCGCGCCGCTGGTGGCCAAGGCCAAGGGCGTGCAGGGCAGCGATTACGTGCAGGTGATCCGTGCGCTCAAGGGCAACAAGATCGCCGACGACCAGCTGGAAACCCACTACCGCGGCGTGATCGACCAGATCGACCCGATCATCCGTCAGCAGCGCATCGTCGATGTGCCCAACCGCCCGATGCAGATGCGCCTGGGCAGCGCAGCCGAAAGCGCCGCGCAACCGGCACCGCACTTCCTGCCGGCCCCGCTGATCGGCAATACCGGCCAGCAGGGTCAGTTCGTGCTGCCGCTGGGCAACCCGACTGCCGACGGCGCCAAGAAGGAGCAGTACGACGACTTCAACTTCGGCTCGGCCGCCTGGACGCTCAGCGCACACGAAGGCCGCCCCGGCCATGAGCTGCAGTTCACCGCCATGGTCGAACGCGGCGTGTCGCTGGCGCGCAGCCTGTTCGCGTTCAACTCGGTCAACGTCGAAGGCTGGGCGCTGTATGCCGAAGCCGAAATGGTCCCGTACGAACCGCTCGACGGCCAGCTGATCGCCCTGCAGTTCCGCCTGCTGCGCGCCGCCCGCGCCATGCTCGACCCGATGCTCAACCTCGGCCTGATCGACCGCGAACGCGCACGCCAGGTGCTCGAGGACGATGTCGGCCTCTCGCCGGCCATGACCCGCCAGGAACTGGACCGCTACACCGTCCGCGCGCCCGGCCAGGCCGGCAGCTACTTCTACGGCTACACCCGCATCCTGGAACTGCGCATGCGCACCGAGCTGGTCCTGGGCAAGAAGTTCGACCGCCTGGCCTTCAACAACTTCCTGCTCGACCAGGGCCTGCTGCCGCCGGACCAGCTGGCCAAGGCGGTGGAGACGCAGTTCATCCCTGCGCAGCAGGGCAAGCGCTAAGCAATTCGAGACGGCGTAACGCAGCAGGGCACGATGGAGCTTGAATCGGCCAACTATCGCGCCCTGTTGCAGCACTGCCTTCGCAAATGCTTTCGAATCGTTGAGGCTCGCCTCAGCGCATTGGAGGCGACACCTCTGGCGCCGCGCGTTGCTGCGCCCCGGCCGGCACCCAGATCGCCATGCCGGCCGCGCGCTTCTGGGTGGTCGGGATGCCGATGCCCAGGCCGCCGCCGACGCGGCCGCCGTAGCTGCCGCCGCCCACCGACAGGCCGCCGCCGGAGCGTTCCGAGCCCACGCCGACGATGACCACGCCATTGGCGCCGAGCTTGGCCGCCTCACGCTTGAGGCGCTGCACGGCCGCATCGGTCTGGCCCTGGGTGCCGAAGCCGGCGGCGCTGGTGGATTCGAGCTGGGCGATCTCCACCGAGCCGACCGGTGCATTGGAGTACACCTGCACCTGCGCCGGGTCGATCGGTGCGCGCGCCTGGCCCAGCATCACCTTGGAACTGCTGGCGCAACCGGCCAGGAGCATGGCGAGCGCAGCGGCGATGACGACATGCTTGTTCATGATGCGGCCCCTGTTGACGACAGTGATGGCGATGATCCGGCGCCCGGACTGAATCGCGCCGGACTTCGCCGCACCCTAGCCGTGCCCACGTGAGGCTACCGCCAAGCCGCCATTGGTCAGGGTGACCACCTGCCCACGGCGTCTTGGCGGCTGCGGGGCTAAGCTGAGGCCATTCTTCAAGATGTCGAGGTGATACGTGGGATTGATCAGCCTGCTGTGGGGCATCGTGGCGCTGCTGTGGATGGTGCTGGCCTTCATCCCGTTGCTGGGCTGGGGCAACTGGTTCCTGATCCCGTTTGCGGCGGTGGGCGCGCTGATTGCGGCGATCGCGCTGCTGTTCACCTCGGCCGGCAATCGCGGGCGTGCCAAGACCGGTCTGCTGCTCAACGGCCTGGTGATCGTGGTCGGGGTGATCCGCCTGAGCCTGGGCGGCGGCGTGATCTAGCGCGCGGCGGCGCCCAAGCAGGTCGCGCAAGCCGGAAGGGCCTTGCACCGGCTGGCGATGAAGAAGGTCGCCGCGTGGCACTGTCGCCATCCGAACGCGTTCCCTATGGGGTGAGCCGACCGTGCCCGGGCGAATCACGCTGGCATGAATCGCGGCGCGCTCCTACCCGTTGCAGCGCTGCGACACTCCGTCGCAGCGCGTCCGGCGGCGGATGGCGGGCGTAAACTTGCCGGCTGCTGACAGGAGCCCACGATGGCCCATCCCCACTACCGTCCCCGCCGCATGCGCCACGATGCGTTTTCGCGGCGCCTGATGCGCGAAAACACGCTGACCACCGACGACCTGATCTGGCCGGTGTTCGTGCATGAATTGTCCGGCCGCGCGCCGATCGCCTCGATGCCGGGCGTGGAGCGTCTGTCGCTGGACGACTTGCTGCGCGAAGCCGAAGCGGCCCTGGAACTGGGCATTCCGGTGATCGACCTGTTCCCGGTGATCGACCCGGCCGGCAAGAGCCTGGACGCGGCCGAAGCCTGGAATCCGGACGGCCTGGCGCAGCGTGCGGTACGTGCGCTCAAGGCGCGCTTTCCCGAACTCGGCATCATGACCGACGTGGCGCTGGACCCGTACACCACGCACGGCCAGGACGGCCTCATCGACGCCAAGGGCTATGTGCTCAACGAGATCACCGTCGAGGCGCTGGTCAGGCAATCGCTGTCGCATGCCGAAGCCGGTGTGGACATCATCTCGCCCTCGGACATGATGGATGGCCGCATCGGTGCGATCCGCCGCGCGCTGGATGCGCAGGACCATCTCAACGTGCGCATCATGGCCTACTCGGCCAAGTACGCCTCGGCGTTCTACGGTCCGTTCCGCGATGCGGTCGGCAGCGCCGGCAATCTCGGCAAGGCCGACAAGACCACCTATCAGATGGATCCGGCCAACAGCGACGAGGCGATGCGCGAGATCGCGCTGGACCTGGAAGAGGGCGCCGACATGGTGATGGTCAAGCCGGGCATGCCGTATCTGGATGTGGTGCGGCGGGTGAAGCAGGAATTCCGCGTGCCCACCTTCGCCTATCAGGTCAGCGGCGAGTACGCGATGCTCAAGGCGGCGGCCGCCAATGGCTGGCTGGACGAACGTCGTTGCGTGCTGGAAGCGCTAATGGCATTCAAGCGCGCCGGTGCCGATGGCGTGCTGACCTATTTTGCCCCCCAGGTGGCACGTTGGTTGCGGGAAGGCTGAGTGCGGTGATGCGGTGGAGTGACGGCGTGCAGGCAAGGAATCGCTGCTTGCAGGTCTGGCTTGATGCGATGAAGACGCACTGACTCCGCAGGCCGCGGTCTTCCGCGGCCTGGGCTTCGTGCAGAGCGCAGCAGGCGCCTGGATGAGCGAGGATCCTGTTGTGCAGACAGCTTGGCCAGGCTGATTTCAGAGGACCGGCAGATACCGGCAATGCGGCAATGATCGGGTGATCCCCATGCCGCATCGCATTGCGTCAGTGGTGTGAATCCCGAAAATCCGCAGCCAAACTGCGATAACGATTCTCATCTACAATAGCGGACCCCACTGTTTCAGGCTGTTCGCGCGTGCTCAAGACCGTCCTGTTCCAACTGCACTGGCTGCTCGGCATCACGGCCGGGCTGGTGCTGTCGGTGATGGGACTGACCGGCGCGTTGATGTCCTTCGAGAACGAGATCGTGCGGTTGGCCAACCCGGCGATCGCACAGCTGGCGCAGCGGCATGCGGCAGGCGAGCGGCCATTGCCGGTGGATGTGCTGCTGCGTCGGCTCGACCTGGATCAACGGCAGGCAGTCACGCGCATGCTGATCGATCCGACCGGCAAGCGTCCGTCCACCGCGCGCCTGGCCGGCAAGGGGGGCGGGCGGGTGTATTTCGACCCATATACCGGCGACAAGGTCGCCGCTCCGCGGTTGAGCGGCGCGTTTGCCTTCATCGAGGATCTGCATCGCCACCTGGCCGCCGGCAAGCGCGGCCAGGCAGTGACCGGTGCAAGTACCCTGATCCTGTTGTTCTTCTGCGCCTCCGGCCTGTATCTGCGTTGGCCGCGACGCTGGTGGAGCCTGCGCACCTGGTGGGCGGTGGAATGGCGACGGCAGGGGCGCAGTTTTCTGTGGAGCCTGCACGCGGTGTTCGGCACCTGGTGCCTGCTGGTGTATCTGCTGGTGGCGCTGACCGGGCTGACCTGGTCCTACCCGTGGTACCGCGACGGCATGGTGGCCTTGCTCGGCACCGAGCCGGCGATACGCGGCGACGGGCGCGATCATCGCCCGGCCACGGTGAATTTCGCGGCCGTGCAGCGCACCCTGGATGCCATTCCGGCCACGCACAGCACGGCATTGGACCTGCGCATCCCGCCGCGTGCGGGTCAACCGCTGAGCGTGCGCTTCCTGCCCGACCATCCCGACCACGACCGCGCCTACGACAATCTGGAAATCGAGCCGGGCAGCGGTGCGTTGCTGCGTCGCCAGGACTATGCGCTGCTGCCGCGTGGCCAGCAGCTGCTGGTCAGCATGTTCCCGCTGCATTCGGGCAGTTTCTTCGGGCTGCCGGGCCGCATCGTGGTGATGCTGGCGAGTGTTGGCATGTCGGTGTTCTTCGTGACCGGCTGGATGCTGTATCTGGATCGCCGCCGCAAGAAGCGCGCGCTGCGTGCCGCGCGCGAGGTCCTGCACGGTGCGCCGGCGGCCTCGCAAGCCGAGCCCTGGCTGATCGGGTTCGCCAGCCAGAGCGGGTTTGCCGAACGGCTGGCCTGGCAGGCGGCCGGGCATCTGCAGGCCGCCGGTCTGCCGGTGCAGGTGCGCTCGCTGGCACAGCTCGGCGCGCAGCATCTGCAGGGCACCCGGCATGCCTTGTTCGTGGTCAGCACCTTTGGCGATGGCGAGCCGCCCGATACCGCGCGCAGCTTCGAGCGCGAGCTGTTGCGCCAGCGCATGACGCTGTCGCAGCTGACCTATGCCGTGCTGGCCCTGGGCGACCGCCAGTACGCGCAGTTCTGCGGGTTTTCGCGGCGCATCGAGCAGTGGCTGCAGGCGCAGGGCGCGCAGCCGCTGTTTCCGGCGGTGGAGATGGACAACACCGATCCGCAGGCCCTGGCGCAATGGCATGCGCAATTGGCGCAGATTGCCGGCGCGCCGGTGGCGGCCGTGCCGCTGGCGCGCCCGACCCTGCTGCAGTGGACGTTGGCGACGCGCACGCATCTGAACCCGGGCAGCGAGGGCGCCCCGATCTGGCAGATCGATCTGCTGCCACCATCCGGCACGCAGTGGCAGGCCGGCGACATTCTCGAAGTGCAGCCGGCGCATGCCTACACCCACGTCCGCGCGTGCCTGGCCGCCTGGGGGCTGCCGCCCGACGCGCTGGTGCATGTCGATGCGCAGCTGCTGCCGCTGCAGCAGGCCGTCGCCGAGCGCGTGCTGCCGGAGCCGCCCACGCGCCCGCCAACGCCGCATCCGGATCCACAGACCTGGCTGGATGCCTGCGCCTGGCTGCCGACCCGCGACTACTCGCTGGCCAGCGTGCCGGCCGACGGCGTGGCGAGTGCGGTGGTGCGCCTGACCACAGCCGCCGACGGCAGCCCCGGCCTGGGCTCGGGCTGGCTGATCTGCCACGCACCAATCGGGATGCAGATACGCGCGCGGCTGCGCACCAATCCCGGTTTCCATCGCGTCGAACAGGCGCCGATGGTGTTGATCGGCAACGGCACCGGTATCGCCGGCTTGCGCGCCCTGCTGCGCGAGGCCGAGCTGGCCGGCGTGCACGGGCACTGGCTGCTGTTCGGCGAACGGCAGGCCGCGCACGATGCTCTGTTCGCCGACGAACTGCAGGCCTGGCAGGCGCGTGGTCACCTGCAGCAGCTCGATCAGGTGTTCTCGCGCGACCAGGCGCACAAGCGCTACGTGCAGCATCACTTGCGCGAAGCCGGCGACACCTTGCGCCACTGGATCGACCGCGGTGCCGTGATCCATGTCTGCGGCAGCCTGGACAGCATGGCGCGTGAGGTCGATGCCGCGCTGCGCGAACTGCTGGGCGAGACGCGGCTGGAGTCGCTGACCGCGGCGGGGCGTTACCGGCGCGATGTCTATTGAGCGAGGTCATGACCGCTGCATTGCGGCGTTGGAGTGCCGACAAACCATAGCGAGCGCGCGTCAATCAGGTGCGAACGGCGTGGAGGAATCGCAGTGCAGCCGGAGAGTTAATCGGCCGCTTCTGTCGGATGCAGTCAAAAGCCTGGCTAATCGAGTGCGCGGTGCCCTCACCCCTTGCGGGACACGCCGTAAACCCGTCCCTGGGGGCTCGGTGGCGGCATCCACGCCGCCACACGGTCCGGAACCGGCGAGGACACCGCACCAGCGAGTTGGTCGGCGCTCATCTCAAAGGTTGTCTGTCGTGCGGCGTGCATCAGACATGGAGCCGATGCTTCGATGATCGAACAAGGCGCATTCAGCACCGCTCTTACCATGCACACCGGCCATCTCGACTGGTCCTTGCCCGCCCGCCGTCGCGGGACCTTACGCGGCATGGATGCCGCGTAAGAGTCTCCATGGATGGATTCACGGCGTGTCCCGCGATGGTGGGCGGGCAAGGGCCCCTCGGCAAAGCCGCAGCTCAGCAGCCGAGCAGCTCAGCTGCCCTGCAGCCAGGTCTCAGATCAACAGCCGGGCAGTGAAAACGCACCGGGCGAGACGTTCTATCGCTGATCAGCCGCCCTGCACCAAGGGCCCGGATCAGCACTTCGCCATAGACCGACGCGACATAGTCTGGCTGGCCGCTCCTTGCCTGAATCTGCACATCCAGCCACCTCAACGGCAGCTCGTATCTCCCTCCGCCGCCGGTGCCTTCATCCGGTAGATGTCCAGCTGCCCCGCACGCGGTGCGCGCGCGCTGCCGGTCACCAGCAACTCGCCCGGCTTGGCCGTGTCCACCACCGCACCGAAGGTGCGTTCCTGCGGCCCGTTGAACGACAGCGGCAGCGCATGGCCCACGGTGTAATGGCCGTTGTTGCAGGTCGCCAGCACCAACTGGCTGGGGCCGTCCCGTTGACCGCGTGCCCATACCAGCCCCCGTCCATCGCCGAGCCAGGCCGCATCCAGCTCGTCGGCAGCGCTGTTGATGTCGCTCAACGGCACCGGCGCCGCAAAGGCCTGCCCGTCCCAGCGCGCCACGAACAGGTCCATGCCGCCGGCGCCGCCGTGGCCGTCGCTGGCGAACAACAGACGCGTGCCGTCCAGCGACAGCGTCGGGGAACGCTCGTTGCCGCGGCTGTTGATCGGCGCGCCCAGCGATTGCACCGCGCCGACCCGGCCCTGCGCATCCACCGGCGCGCGATACAGGTCCGCGCCGCCGGTACCGCCGGGTCGGGTGGAGGCAAACAGCAGCCAGCGGCCATCGGCACTGAACAGCGGGGAGGTCTCGTCCTGCGCGGTGTTGATCGGCAGCACTTCGGCGTTCTGCCAACGCCCGCCGCTCAACCGGGCCTGCCACAGATCCCAGCCGCCGGTACCGCCGGCGCGGTCGCTGGCCCAGACGATGCGTTGCCCGTCCGGACTCAGCGTGGCGCGCGCCTCGTTGGCCGGCGTGGAGACCACACCCATGCCTTCGATGCCGAATTCGGCAAGCCCCGAAGCGGCCGGGACGCAGAGTAAACTTGCCGCCAGCGCGAGCAGCGTCCATCGAAGTTGCATGCGGTGTTCCTGTCTCAAGTCGCGCACAGTCTAGTCAACCAGAGAGCGTTTCATGCCCGTATCCCGTTATGCCGTGTTCGGTCACCCCGTCGCCCATTCGCTGTCGCCGGCCATCCACGCCGACTTCGGGAAGCAGACCGGCATCGCGCTGGACTACACCGCCATCGACGCAGCGCCGGAAGCATTCGCTGCCGCGCTGGAGCGCTTCGCCGACGAAGGCGGCAAGGGTGCAAACGTGACCCTGCCGCTGAAGGAGGCCGCCTGTGCGTTGTCGGCCAGCCTGAGCGAGCGTGCGCGTCTGGCCGGTGCGGTCAATACGCTGGTGCGCAACGACGGCCGCTGGGAGGGCGACAACACCGATGGCGCCGGCCTGGTGCGCGATCTCACCGACCGCCACGGGCTGGATCTGCGCGGTCGCCGTGTGCTGCTGCTGGGCGCCGGCGGTGCCGCGCGCGGCGTGGCGCCGGCGCTGCTGGAAGCGGGCATCACCGAAATGGTGGTGGTGAACCGCTCGCCCGAGCGTGCCGATGCCTTGTGCGATGCGCTTGGCGAACCGGGGCGGGTGGTCTCGCGCTATATCGAAGACCTGCGCGACCTGGGCGACTTCGAACTGATCGTCAATGCCACCGCAGCCGGGCGTGATCGCGACGCCGGTGCGTTCGCCATGCCGCTGGGTCTGGTCAACAGCCTCACCGCGGCGGTCGATCTCAACTACGGCGCCACCGCCATCGCCTTCCTGGCCTGGGCACGTGCAGCGCAATGCCGCTACGCCGTCGATGGCCTGGGCATGCTGGTGGAGCAGGCCGCCGAGAGTTTCGCGCTGTGGCATGGCGTGCGCCCGGACACCGACCCGGTGTACGCCGCGCTGCGCGCGCGCGAGGCCCTCCTGGTCAGTGCCGACTGAGGTGGGCAGCGTCACCGCCACCGATATCCTGCTGACCCTGGTCACCAGCCTGCTGTCGCGCGTGCCGATGCTGATCGCGCTGCTGCTCGGGCTGGTTCTGCTGTGGCGTGCCTCGCAAAGCCCGTTGCGGCGTGCCGGGCTGGCCGCGCTCTGGCTGCTGCTGGGCTGCCTGTTTGCCGAGGTTGCCTTCCAGGCGATTCCGATGCTGCTGCTGCAGCAAGGCAATGTGCGTCAGATCAGCATGGTGGTCAGCATCGCCCACTTCGTGCTGGTGGCGGTGCAAGGCGTGGGCATCGGCGTGCTGGTGTGGACGCTGGCAGGCAGCCTGCAACGGATGCCGCCCGCCACCGGCCCGCGCCCATGATTCCGCTCAAAGCCATCGCGCTGGTGGTGGTCGGGCTGGTCAGCGCCGGGCAGGGCGGGTGGACGCTGCTGCATCCGCAGGCGCTGGCCGCGGTCAATCGCGGCGGCCTGCTGTACGAACGCTTCGGGCCCACTGGCGTGGGCGCCGGCATGTTGCTGATGGGCATCGCAATGGTGGTCATCGGACTGGTCTGGGCGCGCCATGCATGGCCGCGGCGGCCGCAAGGCCGCTGACAATGTGAAGCGACGCTGCCTGCTCGTTGCAGGTGGCGCAGGGTGGTTCGGTCGGCATCCATTGCGCGACCCTTCGGGTCAGGACTTGCGGCCAGTGCCTGCCGGCGCTGATCGGATCCGAGGCATGCGGTGGCCGTGCAGCGTGCGCACCCGGGAACAGGGCGGCGGCGGCGCCCTGCGCCAGCAAACACGTTCAGCCGAGCGCCGTGCCGGTCGCAGGCGCTGCGCCGGTCCGTGCGAAAATAGCCCGATGAATGAAGTTGCCCCACCGGCCGCGCCGTCGGCGCCCGTTCCCACCCAGCGTGTTCTGACCGACCCGATCAAGGCCGGCATCCGCGAGGCTTACGCCAAGCTGCAGGCCAACACGCCCGGCTTTGCCACGCGGCGGGCGCAGAGCCAGATGATCGGCCTGGTCTCGCGCGCGCTGGCCACCTCCGGTGGCATCGGCATTGCCGAGGCGCCTACCGGCGTCGGCAAGAGCCTGGGCTATCTCACCGCCGGCGTGCCGATCGCGCTGGCCACCAAGAAAAAGCTGGTCATCAGCACCGGCACCGTGGCGCTGCAATCGCAGCTGGTGGAGCGCGACATCCCGGCCTTCCTCAAGGCCACCGGCCTGGAAGCCACGGTTGCGCTGGCCAAGGGCCGCACCCGCTACCTGTGCACGCGCAACGCCGCCGAGCTGCAGGGCGAAACCAGCCAGGAAGGCATGTTCGACGACGAGCAGGTGCTCTACGACCGCCCGCTCAGCCCGGCCGACGCGGATCTGGCCAAGCGCCTGGCCAAGGCCTACGCCGAACGCAGCTGGAACGGCGATCTGGATGATGCGCCCGAGCAGGTCTCGGTGCCGCTGCGGCTGCGCATCACCACGCCAGCCTCCGGCTGTGCCGGCCGCCGCTGCAGCTACGCCGCGCAATGCCCGGTGCTGAAGGCGCGCACCGACGTGCGCGAAGCGCAGATCGTGGTCACCAACCATGCACTGCTGCTGTCGTCGCTGTCGCTGGGCGATGCCGAGAATGGCCAGCCATTGATCGCCCCGCCCGCCGACATGCTGCTGGTGCTCGACGAAGGCCACCACATCGCCGGCGTGGCGATCGACCAGGGCGCGGCCAGCCTGCCATTGGACGAGATGGCCAAGCGCACCGGCCGGTTGCAGATCCTCATCGCCGCCGCCTACCGCGCCGTGGACAAGGACAAGCTCGGCAACCTGCTGCCCAACGAGGCCATCGAGGTGGCCGCGCGCGTGTCCAAGCTGCTCAAGGCCTTCCATGCCGAGGTCGAACGCGTGTGGAAGCCCGAGCCCGGCGAGCGCGATCCCTTGTGGCGTGCGGCCAACGGCAAGCTGCCGCCGCAGTGGGGCCCGGCCATCGAAGAACTTGGCGAAGAAACCCGCGCGCTGTTCAACTGGGTGCATGCCGCACACAGTGCGATCGCCAAGGGCAAGCAGGACGATGCGGCGCGCGAACGCCTGCAGCGCAGCCTCGGCCTGGCCCTGGAGATGGCCGAGCAGCAACACAATCTGTGGAGCGGCTGGCGGCGCGAGGACAAGGAAGGCCAGCCGCCGATGGCCCGCTGGATCACCCTGTCGCGCGATGGCGATCTGATCTGCCATTGCTCGCCGGTGTCGGCCGCGCAGGTGCTGCGCACGATGATCTGGAACGAAGTGGATTCGGTGGTGATGACCTCGGCCACCTTGACCGGTGGCGGCGATTTCCAATCGTTCGCCATCGACAACGGCCTGCCCGATCACGCCGAGATGGCCTCGCTGGCCTCACCGTTCGACTTGCCCAACCAGGCCGAGTTGATCGTGCCCAATTTCCCGGTCACTCCCGACGATCGCGAAGGCCACCCGAAGGAAGTCGCACGTTACCTGGTGCGCGAACTCGACTGGACCGCCAAGGGCAGCATCGTGCTGTTCACCTCGCGCTGGAAGATGGAAAAGGTCGCCGACCTGATGCCGCTGGCGCAGCGCAACCGCGTACTGGTGCAGGGCGAGGGCAACAAGTCGCAACTGATCACCGAGCACATGCGCCGCATCGCCGCCGGCGAGGGCTCGGTGCTGTTTGGCCTGAACTCCTTCGGCGAAGGCCTGGACCTGCCCGGCGATGCCTGCACCACCGTGGTCATCACCCAGGTGCCGTTTGCGGTGCCGACCGACCCGCAGACCTCGACCTTGAGCGAATGGCTGGAAAGCCGCGGCCACAATGCCTTCAACCTGATCGCCATCCCGCACGCGCTGCGCACGCTCACGCAGTTTGCAGGCCGCTTGATCCGCAGCTCCAGCGACCACGGCCGCGTGATCATCCTCGACTCGCGCCTGCTGACACGTCGCTATGGCAAACGCATCATCGACGCGCTTCCGCCGTTCAAGCGGGTGATCGGGCGTTGATCAGTTACTGCTGCATCGGTGCGTGTCCTGCAACGATGCAGCCATTGGCGGGCACGCAAGCATCGCCCCTGTAACGGCGACGCTGCACGATCAACGCAGTGTATCCGCCGTTCGCACACCGTTGAGCGCAGTGCCACGATGGCACCGTTTGCTGTAGCTGCAGCGGTATCTGCAAATGCAAGGCGCAGTGGACGCCTTTCTCAGAACGTCAGGCATGAGAAAAAACTGCTCTTTTGACGAAGACGCCTGACCAATCACCTCGACGTTGCCAACCATGCACCGCAACATCGGGTTGGATCTCCCTGCACATTCGTCCTGCGCAACGAGACGGTTAGTGATTGAGGCAAGGATGCAGGCAGACATCTGCAAACCATTGCCTGGCCGTTTAGCGATCTATATCACGCTCTGTAGTCATCATCATGTTCGCCTATCGCAGCGATCATAACTAACGACTTCTCACGCTTCGGTCCGCTGGCCATGATTCAGCTCCCTCAAACGAGCTGACGCCATGCGCCCTGGATCCCTCATGGTGCTAGCCCTGCTAGCCCCCACGTTGATCGCCCCGCCGGTCTTCGCCCAATCCGTTCTGACCCGCGACAACGGCGCCAAGGTCGGTGACAACCAGAACTCGCAGACCGCCGGCGCCAATGGCCCGACCCTGCTGCAGGATGTGCAGCTGATCCAGAAGCTGCAGCGCTTCGATCGCGAGCGCATCCCCGAGCGCGTGGTGCATGCACGCGGCACCGGCGTCAAAGGCGAGTTCACCGCTACCGCCGATCTGTCCAGCCTGACCAAGGCCAAGGTATTCAGTGCCGGCGAAAAGACCCCGGTGTTCGTGCGCTTCTCCTCGGTGGTGCACGGCAACCACTCGCCGGAGACCTTGCGCGACCCGCACGGCTTTGCCACCAAGTTCTACACCAGCGAAGGCAACTGGGATCTGGTCGGCAACAACTTTCCCACCTTCTTCATTCGCGATGCGATCAAGTTCCCCGACATGGTCCACGCCTTCAAGCCGGACCCGCGCACCAACCTGGACGACGACTCGCGCCGTTTCGATTTCTTCTCGCACGTGCCCGAAAGCACCCGCACGCTGACGTTGCTGTATTCCAACGAAGGCACCCCGGCTGGCTATCGCTTCATGGATGGCAACGGTGTGCATGCCTACAAGCTGGTCAATGCCCAGGGTGAAGTGCACTACGTCAAGTTCCACTGGAAGACGCTGCAGGGCATCAAGAACCTCGATCCCAAGCAGGTTGCCGCCGTCCAGGCCAAGGACTACAGCCACCTGACCAACGACCTGGTCGGTGCGATCAAGAAGGGCGACTACCCGAAGTGGGACCTGTACGTGCAGGTGCTCAAGCCGGAAGACCTGGCCAAGTTCGATTTCGATCCGCTGGATGCCACCAAGATCTGGCCGGACGTGCCGGAGCAGAAGGTCGGCCAGATGGTGTTGAACAAGAACGTCGACAACTTCTTCCAGGAAACCGAGCAGGTCGCGATGGCGCCGGCCAACCTGGTGCCGGGCATCGAGCCGTCCGAAGATCGTCTGCTGCAGGGCCGTATCTTCTCCTACGCCGATACCCAGCTGTATCGCGTCGGCACCAATGGTTTGAGCCTGCCGGTGAATCGTCCGCGCGTGGCGGTCAACAACGGCAACCAGGATGGCGAGGCCAATCACGGCCACACCACAAGTGGCGTGAACTACGAGCCGAGCCGCCTGGAACCGCGTCCGCAGGATACCGCTGCGCGTTACAGCGCGTTGCCGCTATCGGGTACCACCCAGCAGGCCAAGATCACCCGCGAGCAGAACTTCAAGCAGGCCGGTGAGTTGTATCGGTCCTACAGCAAGAAGGATCGCGCCGATCTAGTGCAGAGTTTCGGCGAGTCGCTGGCCAACACCGATACCGAGAGCAAGCACATCCTGCTGTCGTTCCTGTACAAGGCCGACCCCGAGTACGGCACCGGCGTGACCCGTGTCGCCAAGGGCGACCTGGCCCGGGTCAAGCAGCTGGCCTCCAGCCTGCAGGACTGATCCACCCACGGCATCGCGGCCTGTGCCGCGGTGCCGTTTCGCTATCGGGAGAGCCATATGCGCACCCTGCTGTTTCTGATGCTCGGCACCCTGTCTGCGGCTGCCAACGCTGCCTCGCCCACAGCTGCCTCCACCAGCGCCACGACTGCCGCCGCCGACCCGGCGCAGATCAAGCTGCAGCTGCGCGAGTACTTCTTCGACGCCGCACGCGAAGGGCGGCAGGACATGCTGGCCGAGTTCATTCGCTCGCACTACGACCTCAACACCCGCGACGAGAAGGGCTACACCGCCCTGATCCTGGCGGCCTATCACGGCCAGCGCCCGGCAGTGGAGCAGCTGCTCAGCGCCGGCGCCGACCCCTGCGCGCAGGACAAGCGCGGCAACACTGCGCTGATGGGGGCGATCTTCAAGGGCGAGCTGGGCATCGCCAAGCGCCTGATGCAGGCCGACTGTGCTCCCGACCAGCGCAACAATGCCGGGCAGACCGCGGCGATGTACGCAGCGCTGTTCCAGCGGACCGACGTGCTCAAGGACCTGGCCGCCAAGGGCGCGGACCTCAGCCTCAAGGATGGGCAGGGCAACGATGTGACCAGGCTGCAACGCGGCGAGTTCGCGACGTCCCCGGCGCGCTGAGCGCGCCTGTCATGCGTGGCCGGGCAGGCGTGCGTGATGCCAAGCGTGCGTGGTGCCAGGCGTCAGCAAGCTTGCACAGGCGCGGCCGATGCCGGCATGAGCCAACGGCCATGCTTGCTGCAGCGTGCCGTACCGCAATGCACCTGGTGCACAGGCCAGTCGCCTGCAGGCCGCAGCCGAGCGGATTGCACGCCTAGCGCTCGGCCGTCTTCGAAGCGCTGTCGGTGGTTGCAACGGCAGCTCCGTCCCGGTGGCCGTCGGATGAGTCGCTGATCGGCATCGCCTGAGTCCTGCACCTCGATACACGGAGCCTCGGCGGCCTCGCTGCAGCACTCCATCGCGCGTGCTGACACTACCGGCGCGTACCGGCGACGCCCGCTCGGCTATGACCACCGACGTGGTTCGGGGGGCAGCCGTTGCGCACCGAGCGCACCGCATCCTCGCTCTGAGATCGGCTGGCCGCGCGTCGACTTACTCAATCTGCCTTCATCACCTGCCGAGAGGCGCAACCATCGCCCCCGCCAGGCTCGGAGGTCAGCCATCGTGCACCGAGCGCAGCGAATCGTCGCTCCCGGATCGGCTAGTGGCTCGCCGACCTGGTCAATTTGCCTCCACGACCCGCCAAAAAGTGCAGCCACCGCCTCCGCCGGTTTTCTGCCGAAGGCGCGTTGGATCTCTGGCGCATGTGGTGATTTTTACGCCACTGCGTCAGGAGTCTCCTGACGTGGAAATGCTTGTGCGCCAAGGGTTTGACAGAAGTCTGAGTGCGCGCTGACTTGCCTGAAATTTGTGCGGGAAAACCGCAAAAAACAGTTCAAGAAAGCGCTGCGAACGCCGATGCTTCCGCTATCGCACACTGGAACCCCCCGGACCATGAAGCTCGATCCCTCCATCCCTTTCCTGATGTCCCTGCTGGCCATGGTGCTGTGCACCGCCACCGCCGTGGTCGCCCTGGTGTTCGGTCAGGTACACGTGCTGGCCACGTCGTGGAGCTTCTACACCGTGCTGGGCACTGCCCTGATCACCCTGGTCGCTTCGTACCACGCCCTCGGCAAGCCGCTGAGTGCCGACGAGCGTGTGGGCTTCCGCAACCCGTAACTACAGATGCGGTCCAGGCGCAGGAAACTACGCTGCACCGGACCAATGAGCTTCGCGCGTCACCGATGATGCACTGCGTTCGCCCTGTCCAGGCGAACGCCGCCAGACACCGCGCATCCGGCAGCGATGCCGCCTGAGCCGCCTGATGACGCTTGCACCGGGCAAGCGACGGAAACGAGAACAGCGCCAGCGCGATGTTGTTCGCTCCTCCCGATGGCACAAAGCCGCCCGCTGCCGCCCGCCAAAGCGCGCTGCCAGCACGTCATAAAACGTGCGTCCTGCGTGGATTCGGCCAGCCGAGATGGGGCAATCACACAGTGCAGTGAGTGGATGATCCTGCAGAGGACTCCAGTAGATAAGCCATGCGGGATGCCGCGCCGCGCTGCGGCAGATTCATCCACGCCCGTGTAAGCTGTTGATCCTGCTCCGCATTCCGATGGCCGCCTGCTGCGGCCACATGTCGATGACCGCTTCCGCCGATCGCTACGCCGCCTCCCTGCGCCTGTCCGTCGCCCCGATGATGGACTGGACCGACCGCCATTGCCGGGTCTTCCATCGCCTGCTGGCACCCTCGGCGCGGCTATATACCGAGATGGTGCACGCCAATGCGGTGATCCATGGCGATCGCGCGCGGCTGATCGGCTTCGATCCGGTCGAACACCCGCTGGCGCTGCAATTGGGCGGCAGCGAGCCGGCGCTGCTTGCGCAGGCAGTGGCGATCGCGCAGGAGTGGGGCTACGACGAGATCAACCTCAATTGCGGCTGCCCGTCCGACCGGGTGCAGGCCGGGCGCTTCGGTGCCTGCCTGATGCGCGAGCCGGCGCTGGTTGCCGACTGTGTCGCCGCCATGTGTGCGGCGACCACGTTGCCGGTCACGGTCAAATGCCGCCTCGGCGTGGACGATGACGACGACTACGCCGTGTTTGCCAGCTTCGTCGACCAGGTGGTCGCAGCCGGCGCGGCCATGGTGGTGGTGCATGCCCGCAACGCGTGGCTCAAGGGCCTGTCGCCCAAGGAAAACCGCGAGGTGCCGCCGTTGCGTTACGACTGGGCCTATCGCCTCAGGCAAGAGCGCCCCGCGTTGCCGGTGGTCCTCAATGGCGGCATTGCGACGGTGGAGGCCGCCATGGAGCATCTACACCAGGCTGACGGCGTCATGCTCGGCCGCGCCGCCTACCACGACCCCTACGTGCTGCATCGCCTGGATGCGGCCCTGAACCAGCGTGCGGAGCAGCCGCGCGATGCGTTGCTGCGCGCCTTGCGGCCCTACGTCGAGTCGCAGCTGGAACGCGGCCTGGCGCTGAAGCATATGACCCGGCACGTGCTGGGGCTGTTCCATGGCCAGCCGGGCGGACGCGCGTTCCGGCAGGTCCTGAGCGAGGGCGCACACCGGCCGGGTGCCGGTTGGGATCTGGTCGAGCAGGCCTTGCAGCGCACCGACACCCAGGGCTGGCGCGTGGTGGCCTGAACTGGCTTGCAGCTTGCATTAGCTGAACCGGCATACGGATGTCTGGCATGTAGCAGGATGCCGCCGGTCAGGCGCAACTGCGAAATCCGGCGCTGAACCGCTCTATGGCGGCCGGATGGATTCATTTCGCTGAACCGCGTTAACACAAAGCTAAAAAGTTCAGATGGGATTCACCCCGAAAAATCAAGAATTTGGGTCTATTCTCGGGTTCGACCATGCGATGCCCGGTGGCCGTCTTCACGAATTTTGAATGTTCCTGAACAACCCGCTAGGATTCATTGTGACCCAGCCGTCCTGCCGCGCCCGCTATGTCGTCCTGGTTGCCCTTGGGGTTGCCATGGCAGCGCCGTTTGCATGGGGACAGGCGTATCCGATGTCGCACGCGGGACGCGATCCATTACCGCCGTCCGCGCGCGGTAATGGGCGCACGCTCTCGGACACCATCCGGCAGGTGCAGCGGTCCACCGGTGGACAGATCCTCAGTGCCGAGCGCGTGCCGTTCGACGGGGGCAATCTCAACCGGATCAAGTACATGAAGGATGGCCGCGTGCATACCGTGTACGAGTCGGAGCAGATGCAGGCCATGCCGCCGCGCAGCCCGGCTCAGCCGGATGCGCCACCACGCGACGATAACCAGTAAACGTAGATAGTTCTGCGTTCAGTCTTATAAATTCCCCGGCCATTGGCCGACAACGTAACTAGGGAGAGTGCATGCGTATCCTTTTGGTCGAAGACGAAGCTCCGCTGCGCGAGACCCTTGCCGCGCGCCTGAAGCGTGAAGGCTTTGCTGTCGACGCTGCACAAGACGGCGAAGAAGGCCTGTACATGGGCCGCGAAGTCCCGTTCGATGTCGGCATCATCGACCTTGGCCTGCCCAAGATGTCCGGAATGGAGTTGATCAAGGCGCTGCGCGACGAGGGCAAGAAATTCCCGGTGCTGATCCTGACCGCGCGTTCGAGCTGGCAGGACAAGGTCGAAGGCCTCAAGCAGGGTGCCGACGATTACCTGGTCAAGCCGTTCCATGTCGAAGAGTTGCTGGCGCGCGTCAATGCGCTGCTGCGGCGTGCCGCGGGCTGGAGCAAGCCGACCCTGGAATGTGGCCCGGTTGCCCTGGATCTGGCAGCGCAGACGGTCAGCGTCAATGGCGCCAACGTGGACCTGACCAGCTACGAGTACAAGGTGCTCGAGTACCTGATGATGCATGCCGGCGAACTGGTTTCCAAGGCCGATCTGACCGAGCACATCTACCAGCAGGATTTCGATCGCGATTCGAACGTGCTGGAAGTGTTCATCGGCCGCCTGCGCAAGAAGCTCGATCCCGATGGTGAGCTCAAGCCGATCGAGACCGTGCGTGGCCGCGGCTATCGTTTCGCCATTCCGCGTACCGAAGGCTGAGTCCGCGCGTCGGCAAGCAGGAAGATCAGGTGCCGGGCCGCTCCAAATGGTATAGACGCTGGCGGCCGCGCTCCCTGCAGGCCCGCCAGTTGCTGGCTGCCAGCCTCAGTCTGGTGGCTTTCCTGGCCCTGGCGGGGTATGCGCTGGACGTGGCGTTTGCCGATACCGCCGAGAAAAACCTGCGCGAGCGGCTGAAGAACTACGCCTCTGCGTACGCGGCCAATATCGATTTCGTCCGCGACGGCTCGCTGTATATCGGCGGGCAGCCGCCAGACCCGCGTTTCGATGTGCCCGGTGGCGGGCTGTACGTGGAAGTCGTGCGCCCGGATGAAAGCTGGACCTCGATGTCGGCCGAGGGCCCGAATATTCCGCACGGGCGCATGCTCGAGCCGCGCCAGGAAGAATTCATCGGCCCGCTGGAGATGACCCAGATCGACGGCAGCGTGGGCCAGTTGTACCGCTACGGCCTGGGCGTGAGTTACGTCGAGCGCGAACACGGCGGCGAGATTCCGTACACCATCTACGTGATGGAAGATGCGCGCTCGATGGGCGCGCAGCTGCGCGTGTTCCGTACTGCGGTGTGGTTCTATCTCGGCAGTGCCGGCGTGGTGCTGCTGGTGCTGCAGGCCTTCATCCTGCAGTGGAGCCTGCGTCCGCTGCGGCGGGTCATCAACGAGCTGACCAAGGTGCAGCGTGGTGAAATCCAGCGCATGAGCGAGCAGCATCCGCGCGAACTGGAGCCGCTGACCGAAAGCATCAACGCCTTCATCGAGAGCGAGCGCGACAATCTGGATCGCCAGCGCAACACGCTGGCCGATCTCGCGCATAGCCTCAAGACGCCGATCGCGGTGTTGCGCACCCAGCTCGATAGCGGCCAATCCGAGCGCGATCTGCACGAGGAAATGGATGTGCAGTTGCGCCGCATGAACGATCTGGTGTCCTACCAGCTCGCTCGCGCGGCCTCCAGCGGGCACAAGCTGTTCGCCGCACCGCTGCCGATCGAGTCGACCGCCGAAGAAATCGTACGCGGGCTGGAGAAGGTCTATTCGGTCAAGGGCGTGTTGTGCGAGTTCGATATTTCGCCCGACGCGCGCTTTCATGGGGAGCCGGGCGACCTGCAGGAATTGCTGGGCAACCTGCTGGAAAACGGCTTCAAATGGGCGCGCAGCCGCGTGCTGCTGACCGCCCAGCCCGGTCCCACCACCGGCAGCCGTCGCGCCGGCTTGATCCTGTCGGTGGAAGACGATGGCCCCGGCATCGCGCCGGAAGACGTGGCCAAGATCCTGCAGCGTGGCGTGCGCGGCGACGAGCGCGTGCAAGGCCACGGCATCGGCATGTCGATCGTGCAGGACCTCATCAAGGCCTACCGCGGCGAGCTGCAGGTGGTGCGCTCGCAGGAACTGGGCGGCGCCCGCTTCGATGTGACCCTGCCGCCGGGACTGTGACCGGCATGGGGTGCGGAATGAACCCGTGGTCAACGCTGCAGCGCACTCCGACAACCGTTTAACGCCCCGCGCGTTGGCGTGACCATACTGGGCCCGTTTCAGGCCGTTGCGATGGAGAGCTGCATGTTCGAGCGCAATGCACAGACGCGCTGGCTGAGCGCACATCCGGTGGGCACGCGCCGCCACCACCGATGGCAGCTGACGTGGCTTCTCGCGGGTTGCGTCTTCGCCATGTCGTGCAGTGCTGCCAATCCAGCACTGACGCCGACCCAGACACGCTGGCTGCAGCGTGCCACCTACGGTGTAGATGCCGATAGCGCAGCGCAACTGCAGCGGCTCGGGCCCAAACGCTACGGCAGGCTGCTATTGCAGGCCGGCGACGATGCGGCACTGCCAGCGCCGATCCGTGCCCAACTGCAGCAATTCGATGCATTGCACACGCCCTTGCTAGCCTTGCTGACGCAGTACGAGGCCGACAAGATCCGCCTGCAAGGCATGCCCGATGGCGACGAAAAGACGGCATTGCGCAAGGCGTGGCAGGCGCGTGGCGGGCAGATGCTGACCCAGGCGCGTCAGGCGCAGCTGCTGCGTGCGGTGTATGCGCCGGAACAGGTGCACGAGCAGCTGGTGTGGTTCTGGCTCAATCATTTCAGCGTGTACGCCGACAAGGGGCGCGTGAAATGGATGGCGGCCGATTACATGGAAAACGCGATCCGCCCACACGCCACCGGCAAGTTCGCCGACCTGGTGATGGCCACGCTGGAAAGCCCGGCGATGCTGGAGTATCTGGACAACGCCAAGAACGCCAAGGGCAAGGTCAACGAAAATTACGCACGCGAACTGATGGAGCTGCACACGCTGGGCGTGCATGGCGGCTACAGCCAGCAGGATGTGCAGCAGCTGGCGCTGATCCTTACCGGTGCCGGCCTAGTGCCGGTCAAGGCCGAGGGCGCTCCGCCGCTGGCCGCTACCGCGCCGGGGCAGCCGCAGGTGGTGCGCAAGGGGCTGTTCGAATTCAATCCTGCGCGTCATCAACCTGGCGACAAGACCTTGCTTGGCCAGCGCATCGCCGCCGGCGGCCTGGATGAGATCGCGCGTGCGGTGCAGTTGCTGGTGCGGCAGCCGGCATGCGCCCATTTCATTTCGCAGCGCCTGGCCGAGTACTTTGTCAGCGACACGCCACCGGCTGCGTTGGTCGAGCGCATGGCAAACACCTTTCAGCGCAGCGATGGCGATATCGCCAAGGTCATGCAGACCCTGCTGGATTCAGCGGAGTTTGCGCAGGCGCAACCGCGCAAGTTCAAGGATCCGAATCGGTTTGTGGTCTCGGCGATGCGGCTGGCGTACGAGGGACAACCGGTGGTCAATGCCGCGCCGATGGTGAGCTGGGTGCAGCAACTCGGCGAGCCGGTGTTCGGGCGCATCACCCCCGATGGCTGGTCGCTGCAATCGCAGGCATGGACCAGCTCCGGGCAGCTGGCACGCCGCTTCGAGGTGGCGCGTGCGTTGGGGGGCGGACCCAGGCAACTGTTCCGCTTCGATGGCGATAACGACACGCCACTGCCGGCGCTGACGCAGATCGACACGCGTCCATCGTATCGCTGGGTGGCGCCGTCGCTCTCCAGCGGCACGCGCGATGCCTTGGGGCAGGCGCGTTCGCCTGCGGAATGGAACGGATTCCTGCTGTCATCGCCGGACTTCAACTATCGCTGATTCAAGGGGCGCCGATTCAACGGCCGCCGATGCAATACCCGCTGATCAACAACCGACCAGCGATCACCGCCACGGGAGTGCGCCATGCAACGACGTCGATTTCTGCTCGCCTCCGCAGCGGCCGCCAGCCTGCCCTGGAGCGGTCGCCTGTTTGCTGCACCACGCGACAGTGCGCGCATGCTGGTGGTGTTCCTGCGTGGCGGCTATGACAGCAACAACCTGCTGGTGCCACATGCCAGCGATTTCTATTATCAGGCGCGTCCGACCCTGGCGATTGCGCGGCCGGATGCGGCCAATCCGGACAGTGCCATTGCGCTGGATACGCAATGGGGGCTCAACCCGGTGATGCGCGATGCGCTGCTGCCGCTATGGCAACGCCAGCAGCTGGCGTTCGTGCCGTTTGCCGGCACCGACGATCTGTCGCGCAGTCACTTCGAAACCCAGGACGACATCGAATCCGGGCAGGCCGGCACGCAGCGCCGCGATTATCGTTCCGGCTTCATGGCGCGCCTGTCGGGCGTGCTCAGCGGAGTGCCGGCGATTGCCTTCACCGATTCGCTGCCGCTGACCTTCCAGGGTGGCGGCGACCTGCCCAACGTGTCGTTGCGGGGCATCGGCAAGGGCGGTGTGGATGCGCGACAGGCGCAGATCCTGTCGCAGATGTACGACGCAACGCCGCTGGCAGCGGCCGCGCGCGAAGGTCTGGCACTGCGTCAGCAGGTCACCGCGCAGCTGCGCGAAGAGATGGAGCAGGCCGGTCGCGGCGCCGCCAGTGCGCGCACCTTCGCCGACGAAACCCGGCGCATGGCAAGCCTGATGCGCGAGCGTTATCGGCTGGGATTTGTCGATGTCGGCGGTTGGGACACGCACGCCAACCAGGGCAGTGTCGAGGGCGGCCTGGCCAACAATCTGCGCAATCTGGGCGAAGGACTGGCGGCGTACGCCGAGGCCCTGGGGCCGGCATGGAAGGACACCGTGGTGGTGGTGCTGTCCGAGTTCGGCCGCACCTTCCGCGAGAACGGCAGCAAGGGCACCGATCATGGGCATGGCACCACGTACTGGGTACTGGGCGGCAGCGTGCGTGGCGGCCGGATCGCGGGCGAGCAGGTCGCCGTTGCGCAGGCACAGCTGCTGCAGAACCGCGATTATCCGGTGCTCACCAATTACCGCAGCCTGTTCGGCGGTGTATTGAGCCGGTTGTGGGGATTGTCGCCTGCGCAGCTGGAACAGGTGTTTCCCGGAGCCAGGCCGCGCGATCTTGGGTTGGTGTGAATGCCTGGCAATGCGCGAGCGATGTCGATCCGTCCCGCATATGGCCGCGTGCGGCATCGCGCATTGGTGTGCTCAGTCGCTTGAAACGCGTGCGATTGATGCGCGCGACAGCATTGCACGACGACAGCCCAACGCATGCAGGCATGTCACCGCACCATCAGCGCTGCGCTGACGCCGCAAACGGCGATGGTCCATAGAAGCGCGTCAGCTGTGCAGCGACATCCGGCATGACGCGCGCCAGCAGCTGTGGCGCGGAGAAGTGGTATTCGCTCACCACTGCAAAGAATTCGTCCGGTGCTTCGGCGGCATACGGGTCGATCTCGGTGTCTTCGCCGGCATCGACGCGTTGGCAGAAGGCGTCGAAGGCCTGCTGAAAATCGCGTGCCCAGGCGCGCTGCGCGTCGCGCGGCAGCGGCGGAGTGCCGTCGAGGGCGCCATCAAGTGCATCGAGCTTGTGCGCCATCTCATGCACGATCACGTTGAAGCCGGCCTGCGGGTCATCCAGATCGGCCTGCACGTCGGCCCAGCTGACGATCAGCGGCCCTTGCTCCCAGGCCTCGCCAATCAAGGTGTCGTCCCAGGCATGCATCACTCCGGCCGCATCCACATGCGTGCGTTGCACGCGGAATGCGTCCGGGTAAACGATCAGCTGCGACCAGCCACGCCAGCCGGCCGCGCCGATGTTCAGCAACGGCAGGCAGCAGGTGGCTGCCAGCAGGACGTGATCGTGCGGTTGCAGCTGCAGCCCGTCGAGCGGGGAAATGGTTTTTTGCCGCAGGAACTGCGCAGTCAGTGCACGCAGACGGTGCTGGCGGGGCGGATCGAGCGCAGCGACCCAGGCGCAGCGGCGGCTGACCGGCAGCCATAAGGCATCGGGAATATCGGCCGGCGGCCGGCGCAGCCGGCGCAACAACCACTGGATCAGCGGAACATGCCCGGCAGGAAGCTATGCCAGCGCGGCATCGTGCGCATACGGGGGAACAGTCCGTCGCCGTCGCCACCACCACCGCCGGTGGCCGGCGCGGGCTTGTGCGCGGGAGCACGTGCCGGGGTTGCCGGCTCGCCGTTGGGGGTTCTGCCGCGTGCCGCCGAGTTGCTGCTGACGCAGCTCTCATGATCGCCATCGGCCAGCTGGTCCGATGCCAGTGCGGCAAGCGGAGCCAACAACAGGAGCAGGCAAACCGTGATTCGGCGCATCGTCCACATCCAGGGCAAGCGGCGTGAGTCGCCGATCATAACGTGCTTTTCACTCCCTCACGCAAGCCAGGCTGGGCGGGTGCGGACGCTTGGCGCATACTTTCGCGGATCGATTTGGGGACTTGCCGTGGATGACCGCGCCTTGCTGGCCAAACTTGCGAGCGGCCGGCTATCCGGCGATGCGTTGGCGCGCGATGCCGGGTTGACCCGTGCGGCGGTGTGGAAGCGGATCCAGAATCTGCGCGCGGCCGGGGTCGAGATCGAAGGGCGGGCCGGGGACGGCTACCGCCTGGCGGCGCCGCTGGACCTGCTGGACGACGCGCGCATTCGTGCGGCGATGGCGGCCGATGCGCTGGCAGGCCTGGCTGCGCTGGAGATCGCCTGGACCCTGGAATCCACCAACACCAGCTTGCTGGCGCGCCCGGCGCCGGCGCAGGGCGTGGCGGTGCTGCTGGCCGAGCGGCAGACCGGCGGGCGCGGCCGGCGTGGGCGTCAATGGACCTCGCCACTGGGTGCGCACATCTATCTGTCGGCCTCGCGCCGTTTCAGCGGCGGATTGGGCCAGCTGGCCGGGCTCAGCCTGGCCGTGGGCGTGGCGGTGGCCGAGGCCTTGCGTGAATGCGGCTTTGCCGATGTCGGGCTGAAATGGCCCAACGATCTGCTGGCGCGCGAGCGCAAGCTGGGCGGCCTGCTGATCGAAGGCGGCGGCGAAATGGCCGGCAACGCGCGCGCGGTGATCGGGCTGGGTTTGAACGTGCATATGCCGGCCGCCGCGGCCGTTGCGATCGATCAACCGTGGGTGGATCTGGATACGCTGGCCGGCCACGCGGTGTCGCGCGATACCGTGGTGGCGGCGGTGGTGTCGGCGCTGCTGCCGGCGCTGGCGCTGTTCGAAGCGCAGGGGCTGGCGCCGTTCCTGGGCCGCTATGCGGCCCTGGACGCCTTGCGCGGCCGCGCGGTGCAGGTCGAGGAAGCCGGCACCCGGCATCATGGCACTGCGCTTGGCCTGGCAGCCGACGGCGCGTTGCGGGTGCAACTGGGCGAGACGGTGCGGCTGTTCCACTCCGGAGAAGTGAGCGTGAGACCTGCATGAGCGAGTGGTTGTTCGACCTGGGGAATTCGCGGTTCAAGTACGCACCGCTGCAGGGCGACCGCGCAGGCGATGTGCAGGCCTGGCCGCACGGTGCCGAGGCGATGGATGCGGCCGCATTGGCCGCATTGCCCACCGGGCGCATTGCGCACGTGGCCAGCGTGGCCGCGCCGGCATTGACGCAGCGCATGCTGGGCTGCCTGCGCGAGCGCTTCGAACAGGTGCGCATCGTGCGGACCGTGGCCGAATGCGCCGGCATTCGCATCGCCTACGCAGACCCGAGCCGTTTCGGGGTGGATCGCTTCCTCGCGCTGTTGGGCGCACGCGGCGACGCACCGGTGCTGGTGGCCGGCGTGGGCACCGCGCTGACCATCGATGTACTGGGCGCCGACGGACAGCACCACGGCGGGCGGATCGCTGCCTCGCCGACCACCATGCGCGAAGCGCTGCATGCGCGCGCAGTGCAGTTGCCGGCCAGCGGCGGGGCCTATGTCGAGCTGGCCGACGACACCGACGACGCGTTGGCCTCCGGCTGCGATGGCGCCGCGGTGGCGCTGATCGAACGCAGCCTGCAGCATGCCCAACGCAGCCTGGGCGTGCCGGTGCGGCTGCTGGTGCACGGGGGCGGTGCGCCGCCGTTGCTGCCGCTGTTGCCCGATGCCAGCTTCCGCGTGGCGTTGGTGCTGGACGGGCTGGCGACCTGGGCCAGGGCTGCGTCGGCAGCTTGAACGCGCGAGCCGCGCGCTCGCACGGCCTCGCAGCGGGTGCGGCCGGTAGACGGAACCGGCCGGCCGCGCCGGTGCACTGCGCCCACGAGCCCTGCCCTCGGCGGCGGATCGACGAGCACTCGTGCGTTGTGACCGCCCCCGCTTAGAATCCTTGGCATGTATGTGCGCGCACTCATCGTTGTTCTGATCGTCCTCAATGCCGGTGTGGCGTTGTGGTGGGCGTTGCAGCCGCCACCGGCAGCCGTGGCTGCACCGCCGCAGCCGGCCGGTGTGGCGCGTCTGGAAGTACTGCCGAGCACGGCGACAGCCGCGGCGGCTGCGGGGTCAGGCGAGGCAGGCACCGCAGCGGCGGCGTCGGGCGCTGCGCCGACCGCACCATCGGATGCGCCGGCACCGGCATCGCCTGAGACATTGACGACCGCACCAGCGGCGGCAGCTTCCTCGACAGCTGCGGCTACGGCGAAGGTGGCCGCCACGTCGCAGTCATCGGCACAGGCGCCATCACCAGCACCGGCCAAGCCCGCTCCGTCGCCGGCCGAGCGTGCCGCGGCAGCGCCGATCAACGCTTCGCCGGCGGTGCCCGCTCCGGCCGCTGCGCCGGAGCGCTGTGCCAGCCTGGGGCCGTATGCGGCGCGCGCCGAGGCCGATGCCGCGCTGGCACGCTTGCGTGGCCAGGCCACGCGCACCCGCGTGCGCGAGGACCAGGACGCCGGGGTCAGTACGTACCGGGTGATGCTGCCCAATGTCGGCGACCGTGCGGCGGCGCAGGCGTTGGTCAAGCGCATCGCCGCCGCCGGCATTGGCGACTATTACGTGATTGCCCAGGGTGAGGACACCAGCATCGCGCTGGGCCAGTACCAGAGTCGCGAACGTGCCGAGCGACGTCAGGCCAGCCTGGTCGGCGCGGGATTTCCGGCGCAGCTGCTGCCCAGCGGCAACGGGCAATCGCGCTGGTGGATCGATGTGCGCAGCACGGCCGCAATCGGGACATTGCAGGGCACCGCAGGCGCAACGCGTCAGCGGTCGCTAGATTGCACCACGCTGCGCTAGAATGCGCACCGGCGCGCAACGCGCTTGGCCTTTGCCGGCATAGCTCAGTTGGTAGAGCAACCGCCTTGTAAGCGGTAGGTCCCCAGTTCGAATCCGGGTGCCGGCACCACGAAGGTCCTTCGTGCTCTCCCGCAATCTGTGCATGTAGCTCGGTGCTGGCTGCCCGTCAGCGCCCCGGAGCGCGTCTTCCCGGGTTCGACCGGTCGAGAACAGATCCCTGCACGCAGCCCGCCAATCACTGCGCGGTTGCGTTTGCCTGCGCGTGGTTCGCGCAGCACCTCAGGCCGGGCGACCGGCCGACAGCAGCAACAGCGTGGCCTTGTCGGCGTCGGCGGCGTCGCTACGCAGGCGGTCGGCCAGTGCGGCGACGACGATGGCGTGGGCCTGGCGGAGCACGCTGTCCGCATCGGCACTGGCGTCCACGACGTGCTTCCCCGGCAGCTGCAGCTGCGCAAAGATGCTGCGGCAGCGTTCCAGGTTGTCCTGGGTCTCGAAGTGATTGGGCGCATCGCCGCGGGCGCGGATACGCGCCAGCCCGGTGGGCGGGGGCAGGTCGAGCAGCAGCAGCACGTCCGGGCGCGGCGCGAAGGCGTTGCGTTCCAGCAGATCGTCCAGCGGCAGGCCGGCAGCGCCCTGGTAGGCGACCATCGAGGGGAAATACCGGTCCAGGATCACGATGTCGCCGCGTGCCAGCGCCGGTGCGATCAGGGTATCCACGTGCTCGTGGCGGTCGCGGATCAGCAACTCGGCTTCTTCGTCCGCGCGCAGGCGGCCGGTGGCGGCGGACTGGCGCAGCTGGGTGCCCCAGGGGCCGTTGGTCGGCTCCTTGCTCAGCACCACGCGCGCGCCGGCCGCTTCCAGCGTGGTGGCCAGGCTGCGGGCGAGGGTGGTCTTGCCGGCGCCGTCGATGCCTTCGATCGCGATCAGCAGACCGCCGGGCTTCAGTTCGAGTGTCATCGCGCTACTTTATCCGATCATGGTGCTGGATCAGCACTTGCGCAGCGGCATCGACCTCGGCCTGCAATCGCCGATCCCGGTGGGTCAGGTATCTGCTGCGTCTATCTGCTGCGTCCACCGATGGGCGTTGATGCCGCACATCGCTGCGTGCGTGAAACGGCGGGACGACTGGTGTGTCCAACGCGTCGCCGGGCGTGCCTTGCAACCGCCGGTTGCGTGCGCGGCTGGCGACCGGCCGCCAGCGCTATTGCCCATGCCGTATCGCCGGTATGTCCTGCGCGATGTCGGGAATGTCCCGATGCCCTGGTTTCCGACCGTGCGCCATACTGAACAAGTCAGGCAGCGCGCTCGAAGGTATGACGTTCGCGTCGCGTGCCTGGCATCAAGGAAGATGGACGCGTCGCCGCCACCCTAGAGGCGGCATCCCCCGCGTGACGCCCCTCAGGCACCGTCGTGACCGGATTCCTTGTTTTGTCTCGCGCCTCGTCTTGTCTTTGCGCCGCCCGCCTCGGCATGCGCCAGGCGCGTGGCCGGTCAGCTGGTTGCCGAGGTGTAACGATAGGACAGCAGCGACTTCACCAGGAACGTGATCTGGGTGGCTGAGCGCGCATCCACGCGCATGACCGGGATGCGGAAGCCTTCGGCCACCAATGCGTCGCGGAACGGCGGCAGCAAAAAGTCCTGCATTTCGTCGGTCATGGTGATGCCCACCGCCAGGCTTGCCGCAGGTGCGATCTGCGAAAACTCGCGCAGCAAGGCCACGGTGGCATCGCGCATCTGCGGATCACGCGCGCTGACCAGCACGATCACGCCCAAGGCGCCGTCGCACACCAGCGGCCACATGAAATCCAGGTACTTCTGCCCCGGCACGCCGTAGACGTGCAGCAACTCGCCGTCTTCCAGTTCGATCGAGCTGTAGTCCAGCGCGACCGTGGTGTAGGTCTTGTCGCCGTAGGCATCCTGGCTGAGCGGCATCTCGGTGCTGACCGGCTCCACGTCGGAAATGGCACGCACGGCAGTGGTCTTGCCGGCGCCCATGCCGCCAACGAACACCAGTTTGTTGGCCGGAAGACTCATGACTGCGCCTGAAAGAGAGAGAGGCCAAAGCGACGTGCGACCCAGGAGAGAAACCGGGAGTTGCTGCTGTCCGGGCGGGGCTGCGTTGCAGGCACGGGAATCTCCGCGGTCTGGGCAAGGCCGCTGGCGAGTGCCGCGGCGAACAGGCATTCCACCGTTTGCAGCGGTAGCTTGCAAGCCTTGGCCAGCGCCTGCGGGCGCCACGGACGCGCATGCAGGTGGGCAACGGCCAGCAGCCGCGCCGGCGAACTGGTCTCGGCGCTCAGCTCCGGCCATTGGCGCAACTGCAACGCGTGGCTGGGTTCGACCGCCGGCAGCGCGGGGCGCAGGTGCTCGGGCAGGGCGAAATACAGCGCCTCGAACGAAAGACGTTGGGTCAATGCGCTATCGGCGGTGTCCGGTACGACCTGCCAGCCGGGGCGATCCAGTGCGGCGACCAGCTCCGGCAACGCAATGCCGGCGGGAAGCTGCACGCAGCCGTTGGCCGGATCCACGCGCACCTGCAGGTGTGCATGGCGCAACAGCACCGCAGTGGTACCGAACTCGCCGCGGCAATGGCGGACCAGCAATGCCGGCTCGGCGACCTGCGCGTGATCGGAGGACGACAGCAGTAGGCGCATCTGTTCGTTGAGTTCGCGCACGGTGGCGCCGTGCTTGAGCCATGCTCCGCCCACCGGTGTCCGCGACACCACCAGCACACGCACGGGTTGCCCCTGCAATGCCTGCCAGGCGGCCAGGCCGTCGGCGCTTTCCAGCCCCAGCACCACCACCTCGGCGGTATGTTGCGGCCATTGCCCCAGCTGCACGTCGATGCGTTCGGCCAGCAACAACGAGCACGCCAGTTTCAGGCGCGTGGTGTGCAGCAGGTCCAGGCCGGCCGTGGCGACCCGCATGGCGTGAATGGGTGTGGTCATGACAGGGCGCCGCGTCGGCGCTTTGAAAGTGCGGTGCCTGCCGGGACAAGCCGGCAGGCCGGGCAGGCGACGCGTGCGCGCCGCCGGTGTGGCATCAACCGAAGTCCAGGGTCTTTTCGAACGCCTTGAGCTCGTGGCGGGCCATGGCCAGATTGGCCTTGGCGCGATCCAGCACGACGTACAGGAACAAGGTGCCGTTGCTCTCCAGCGGACGCAGCAGGTGGTACTGACGCGCCAGGGTGATCAGGATGTCTTCGATGGTGTCGTTCAGACCGAGCTGCTCGGCGATACGGCGCTTGGCACGCACCACTTCGGTATTGCCGGCCGCGGCAAGTTCCAGGTTGAGATCGGTGCCGCCGGTCATGCCCAGCGCCATGCCGCTGTCGCTATCGACCAGGGCGGCGCCGACGAAGCCGGCGATCGAATGCAGGTGTTCCAGATTGAGTTTTGACACGGGTCGTCCTTACGAGCGATGAGAAATGGGTGCGCTGGCACAAGCACGAACAATGCCAAACGCTCAGTTCGCCGGCTGCGCCAGCGCCGCAGCCAGACGGCCGGCGCAGTCGCGCGCGTTGAACAACAGCGCCGCGGCATTGATGTCGTTGCCGCCCACCGCAGTGAGCGTCAATGGTCTGTCGGCGCGAATGCGGATCAGCACCAGCTGCCCGCCACGCGTACTGATGGTGGCGTAGTCGGCTTCGCTCAGGCTGGATTCGCGCGCCAGCGTCTCGCCCAGGGTCAGGAACGAATTGGCCATGGCCGCCAGACGGCGACCGTCCACATCCAGGCTGGAGTGTTCGGCGATGGCACGCCCGTCGGCGGTGGACAGCATCAACAGGCGGATGCCCCGCTCGCGCTCGATGGTCTGCGCGAACTCGCGCCCGATGCGCTGCAGATCGTAGTGATGCGACGCCCGCGCGATCTCGCCCACGGCAGCCTTGACGACCTGGTTGACGGCGTTATGCGGCATGAAATCCTCCCCTGTACGAAACGCGCTGCGCGATGAAGGACCCTGTCGATGACACCGGGTCCCGCGCTGGCGGGCGAACAGTAGCATCGGCACGTTTTGTCATCGTCATAGCACCCTCAATGTCTTAACTGTGCGGTCAGGCAAGCACATTCGGCAAAGCGCGAATACGCCACAAACTGCCCAACCACGTCACCTGAAGCGGCCGTCGGGACGCCGTTGCCGCCCCAAGCGGACGCGGCCGATGGCGCTGGTTCGCCGGGCTGCATCACGCCGACGCGGCGGTGTTGCGCCTGCTGCCCGAGCCGGTTCGACGACTGCCCGCTACGCACTATCGGCCGCACTTTCGATTGCTGCAGTGGCAGATGCGATTGCGTGATGGGACGCACGGCGTGCGTCGTGCGTCGTGCTGCGCTGCCGCGCGTCAGCGCGCGAGCCGGCGACTAGACTGCAGCGCTTTCTCGATGCTGGAGCAATGCATGGCGACGCAGTACGTGCCGGTTTCCCTGATTGGCGTTCCCACCGACATCGGTGCCGGCCACCGTGGTGCGCGGATGGGGCCGGAGGCGCTGCGCATCGCCGGGTTGCAGGAGGCCTTGATCGGCCGCGGCGTGGAGGTGAGCGATCTGGGCAATCTGGATGGGCCGCGCAATCCCTGGCAGGCCCCGCAGGCCGGCTACCGGCACCTGGACGAAGTGGTGGCCTGGAACCAGGCGCTGATGGAGGCCAGCTATGCGCAGCTGCGTGCCGGGCGCATGCCGATCATGCTTGGTGGCGACCACTGCCTGGGCATCGGTTCGATCACCGCCGTGGCCAGGTACTGCCGCGAACAGCAACGCCCGTTGCGGGTGCTGTGGCTGGATGCGCACTCGGACTTCAATACCAGCGAGGTGACGCCGTCGGGCAATGTGCACGGCATGCCGGTGGCCTGCCTGTGCGGGCTGGGTCCGCAGGCGTTGACCCACCTGGGCGGCAGTGCGCCGGCGCTGCTGCCCGAGCAGGTGCGGCAGATCGGCATCCGTTCGGTGGACCCGGAGGAGAAACGCCTGATCAAGCAGCACCGCATCGATGTCTATGACATGCGCTACATCGACGAGGCCGGCATGAAGCGCACCATGGAGACCGCCTTGCAGGGCATGAGCGAGGACACCCATCTGCATGTGAGCTTCGATGTGGATTTCCTGGACCCGAGCATCGCGCCAGGCGTGGGCACCACCGTGCCGGGGGGACCCAACTACCGCGAGGCGCAGCTGGTGATGGAGATGATCGCCGATACCGGGCGCATGGGGTCGCTGGACATTGTCGAGCTCAACCCGGTGCTGGACAACCGCAATGCCACCGCGGAGCTGGCGGTGGATCTGGTCGAGAGCCTGTTCGGCAAGTCGACACTGATGCGAGATTGATCGATCGCTGAACGCAGCACGCCACGTTCACATCAAATCCACGGCCGCGCAGTCAGATTTGTCGCCAGAGATGGTGCGTCTGCACCGAACGCAGAACTGAGGAAGACCGATGAAGCGACTGCTGACACTGATGGTACTGGGCCTGTTTTCGGCCGGCGTGATGACTGGCTGCAACACCATGGCTGGCGCCGGCAAGGATATGCAGGGCGCGGGCGAGAAGGTCGAGAAGAAGGCCGACAATTGCAGTGACGGTAAGTGCTGATCCTTGAGTTTTGTTTGATCGTTGTTTGATTTGATTGATCTGCGGCAAGCCGCCGCTTTACCCACGAAGGAGTCTGTTATGAAGCGTGCAATTGTGCTGCTGGTGCTGTCGGTGTTGTCGGTCGGTATGCTGTCGGGTTGCAACACCGTCGCAGGTGCCGGCAAGGACGTGCAGGGCGCTGGCGAGAAGGTGGAAGACGCTGCGCGCAAGTAATCGAGCGCTGCATGCAGAAAGAACGGGCCGCAAGGCCCGTTTTTTTGTCCGACGTTCTGCGCACGCAGGGCTGCGATGAGGCGTGAGGGCACAGCCGATGCGAACAAGGTGCGCCGCAAGCGCAGGCCACCGTTCAGTGCGGTGAGTACGGGTTTGACGGCTTTTGATCCGCGGCGAACGGGGCCAGGGGCAAGCTGCGCATACGGTCAATCGCGGCCGCATCAGCGGAGTCGACGCAATGAATACTGACATCATTTCCGGCAAGTGGACCCAGCTCAAGGGCAAGGCGCAGGCCAAGTGGGGCGACCTCACTGACGACGATTTCAAGGTGGCCGAAGGCAATGCCGAGTATCTGCAGGGCAAGCTCCAGGAGCGCTATGGCTGGGACCGCGATCGTGCCCAGACCGAGGTGCGCGCTTTCGAGAAGTCGCTGCGCGACGACACCTGACGGTGTCGCTTCACTGCGTCCAGCCACTGCGGTGAGACAGTGGTGACGGTACATTGCACACGACGGGCCGCCTGATGCGGCCCGTTGCGCGTCTGCCGCCGGCGCAGGCGGCAGCAGGCATCCAACGCGGTTGCGTCCATGCCAGGGGCGCGGAACCGCTAAACTTGCGTGCTGACTCCCTGGCCTTACGCAGATGACCACTCGCGTCCTTACCGGCATCACCACCTCCGGCACCCCGCATCTGGGCAATTACGTCGGTGCAATCCGCCCGGCCATCCAGGCCAGTGCGGCGGCCGATGCGGAGAGCTTCTACTTCCTGGCCGACCTGCACAGCCTGATCAAGGCGCAGGACCCGGCGCGGACGCAGCGCTCCACGCTGGAGATCGCCGCCAGCTGGCTGGCCTGCGGCCTGGACCCGGAAACGGTGTGGTTCTATCGCCAGTCCGATGTGCCGGAGACCACCGAGTTGCTGTGGTTGCTGACCTGCGTGGCCGGCAAGGGCATCCTCAACCGTGCGCATGCCTACAAGGCGGCGGTGGACAAGAATCGCGCCGATGGCGAGGACGAGGACGCGGGCGTGACCGCCGGCTTGTTCATGTATCCGGTGCTGATGGCCGCAGACATCCTGATCTTCAACGCGCACAAGGTGCCGGTGGGACGCGACCAGATCCAGCATATCGAGATGGCGCGCGATTTCGCCCAGCGCTTCAACCACGTGTATGGCCGCGACTTCTTCACCCTGCCCGAGGCGGTGATCGATGAGCAGGTCTCGACCTTGCCGGGTCTGGATGGCCGCAAGATGAGCAAGAGCTATGGCAACACGATTCCGCTGTTCGCCCCGCGCGAGGAACTGCGCAAGCTGGTGTTCTCCATCCTCACCGATTCGCGCGCACCGGGCCAGGCCAAGGACACGCAGGGGTCGGCATTGTTCCAGTTGTACCAGGCCTTTGCCACGCCGCAGGAAACGGCCGCCTTTGCGCAGGCCTTTGCCGATGGCATCGGCTGGGGCGATGCCAAGCAGCAGCTGTTCGAGCGGATCGATCAGGAGATCGCACCGCTGCGCACGCGCTATGACGCGTTGATGGCCGAGCCGAGCAAGATCGAGGCGATTCTGCGCGCCGGTGGCGCACGTCTGCGCGCACGCTACGCCACGCCGTTCCTGGCCGAGCTGCGTGCTGCGGTGGGCCTGCGCGACCTGTCCAGTCAGGGCGATGCGGCCGCGCCGGCGGTGGGCGAGAAGAGCGCACCGCCGGTGTTCAAGCAGTACCGCGAGAGCGATGGGCAGTTCTATTTCAAGTTGACCGATGGCGCGGGCGCGTTGCTGCTGCACAGCGATGGCTTCGCCTCGCCACGCGATGCGGGCCAGCTGATCGCGCGGCTGAAACAGGCCGAGCAGGGCAGCGACCTGCAATTGCCGGGCGTGCATGCGCAGGTGGAGGCGGAGTTGATCCTGGCGGCGCTGCGCGTGTTGCGCGAGGCGTAACGACATGCGTGGAACCCATGGCTAGACTGGGGCCTCTCGCATAGCCGTGGAGGAGCAATGACAGCGATTGCCGATTCCAGCATCCAGACCATCGACACCGGCTTTGGCGGTGTGCAGTTCGATGCGGCGTACCTGATCGTCGAGGCGCAACGGGGTGCCTTCGTCGATTGCGGCACTTCGCTGTCGGTGCCGCAGATGCTGGCCGCGTTGCAGTCGGCCGGGCTGACGCCTGCGCAGGTGGACTGGCTGATCCTGACCCATGTGCATCTGGATCACGCCGGCGGTGCGGGTGCCTTGCTGCAGCACCTGCCCAATGCGCGGGTACTGGTGCATCCGCGCGGCGCGCCGCACATGATCGATCCGACCCGGCTGATTGCCGGTGCCACGGCGGTGTACGGCGAGGCGGAAATGGCGCGCAGCTACGGCGCGATCGTGCCGGTACCGGCCGAGCGCGTGGTGGAAGCGGCCGATGGACAGACCGTGATGCTGGGCGAGCGCGCGCTGCGCACCATCGAGACGCCCGGCCACGCGCGGCATCATCTGTGCGTGTGGGATGCGCGCAGCCGCAGCTGGTTCACTGGCGACACCTTCGGCCTGTCGTATCGCCAGCTCGACAGCGCGCAAGGCGCCTTCATCCTGCCGACCTCCTCGCCGGTGCAGTTCGAGCCGGAGGCGATGCTGCAGTCGATCGCGCGGCTGATGGAGGCCGCGCCGCAGGCGATGTATCTCACCCATTACGGCCGGGTCGAATCGCCGGCACCGCTGGCGCAGGCGCTGGTCGAGCAGATCCATGCGATGACCGCCATCGCGCTGGCGTGCGCGCAGCGCGCCGATCGCCATCGCTGCATGGTGGAGGCGCTGACCGACCTGTATCTGCAGCGCGCCCGCCTGCACGGCTGCCGCCTGGACGATGCGCGCGTGGCGCAGTTGCTGGGTACCGATATCGAACTCAACGCGCAGGGCCTGGCCTGCTGGCTGGACCGCGCGACGCGTACGAATTAGCGCGCCTGGAGCGGGTAACGCCTCACCAGGCGAACGCTGTAGCGAGTCGTAGCCTCGCGTGGCTGCAGTCAAAGACCGAGTCAGTCGAGCGTGCGGCGCCCTCAGTGCTTGCGGGACACGCCGTGACCCCGTCCGTGGAGGCTCGGTGGCGGCATCCATGCCGCCACACGGTCCCGCAAGCGGCCAGGACACCGCACCAGACCGTTTGCAGGTTGCTTTCTTGAGAATGTGTTGCCTGGCCTGCGGTGGCAGGCGAGAGGTTGCAGGTTGCGTATGCAAGGCGTGCCTGCTGTCCCGTGGCGGGCGCGCGCTTGTAAACTGTGTGTCATCTATCTGTTGCAAGGCCACGCCGTGAATCCGATGCGCATCCTGTTGTTGTCCGCCTGCCTGTTCGTGGGAGGCGTGGCGCAGGCCGCCAACGATCTGCCCGGTGGCGGCATCGATGCCGAAGCGCTGTCGCGGCATGTGCGCCTGCTGGCATCGGATGAGTTCGAGGGCCGTGCGCCGGCCAGTGCCGGCGAGCAGCGCACGGTCGATTACCTGGTCGAGCAGTTCAAGGCCGGCGGCCTGCAGTCGGGTGGCGAGCAGGGCGGCTGGACCCAGGCGGTGCCCTTGGTACGCGCGCAGGTGGACGGCCCGGTGCGCGCCAGCCTGCGTGTCGGCGGCAAGACCCAGGCGCTGCTCAATGGTAGCGATGTGACCTTGCAGAGCCTGCGTCCGCAGGCCGCGGTGCGCTTGAAGAATGCACCGCTGGTGTTCGTGGGCTACGGCATCAGCGCGCCGGAGCGGCAGTGGGACGACTACAAGGGCGTGGACCTGCGCGGCAAGATCGCGGTGGTGCTGATCAACGATGCCGACTTTGAATCCAGCCAGCCGGGCGCCTTCGATGGCAAGGCGGTGACCTATTACGGTCGCTGGACCTACAAGTACGAAGAGGCCGCGCGTCGCGGTGCCGCCGGCGTGCTGATCGTGCACGAGACCGCACCGGCCGCGTACGGCTGGGCGACGGTGCAGAGTTCGGGCCTGTCGCCGTTGTTCGATATCGAACGCAGCGACGCCGATGCAAAGGCGCAGCACGTACCGGTGCGTGGCTGGATGCAGCAGGCATTGGCGGCGTCGCTGTTCCAGCGCGCCGGGCTGGATTTTGCGCAGGCCAAGCAGCGTGCGCAGCAGCGCGATTTCGTACCGATGGCGTTGGGCGATGCGACGCTGTCGGTGGACTTCAAGCTCAAGCGCGAGCGCGTGGTCACGCACAACGTGGTGGCCAAGCTCACCGGCAGCCAGCATCCGGACGAGACGGTGATCTTCTCCGCGCACTGGGATGCGTTCGGCGTGGGCAAGGCCGATGCCGGCGGCGACACGGTGCGGCGTGGCGCGGTGGACAACGCCACCGGCGTGGCCAGCGTGCTGGAGCTGGCACGCGTGTTTGCCGCCGGCCCCAAGCCGCAGCGCACGCTGTACTTCATCGCGTTGACGGCGGAAGAGAAGGGCCTGCTCGGCGCCAATTACTACGCCGCCCATCCGCTGGCGCCGTTGGACAAGACCGTGGCGGTGCTCAACATGGAAATGTTCAGCCCCGATGGCCCCACCCGCGATATCGCCTCGTGGGGACGCGGACGGGTGTCGCTGGAAGGCGATCTGGAAACCGCGGCAAAGGCGCGCGGCCGCAGCTATTCGCCGGACCCGAATCTGGAAGCGGGCTTCTTCTACCGCGCCGACCATTTCGCCTTTGCGCGCATGGGCGTGCCGGCGATCACCGCAGGGCCCGGTCTGGACATGCTCGAAGGCGGCGTGGCGGCCGGCAAGGCGCTGCGCGACAAGTATTTTGCCGAATGCTATCACCAGCCCTGCGACCGCTGGACCCCGCAATGGGACGCCAGCGGCCACGCGGCCGACACCACCCTGGTCTACGACGTGGGCGTGGCGCTGGCCAACGGCCGGCAGTGGCCGAGCTGGCAGGACGGTTCGGAGTTCAAGGCGATCCGCGCCAGCAGCGATGCCGCGCGCAAGTAAGGCCAGCGGTGTTCAAACGCCTGGTGCGTCCAAGCCGGCGCGCCGAGTGATTCGAGCGGCGCATGTGCACCACATCCGGCCATTGCATGGCGGTGCGTCGAGCTGGCTTCTGGCGACCGCCCGCTACTTGCGGCACGGATAGCGCTTGGCCAGCGCCTGTACGATCAATGCGGGTGCGGCCTCATCCAGGCGCGCATCCGGCAGCGCGCCGATATCGGCGATGATCGCCTGCAGATCCGGCGGGCCGCTTTTGCCGGCCGGCATGCACCAGTGCGTGCGGTAGCTGCTGCTGGCGACGCCGAGCAGGTAGGCGCCGGCGCGGTTCGCCGAGAGCATGACCTTGAGTTCGGTTTGTTCGGGCGCGATTTCCGGCGCCAACGAACCGTCCAGCCCGGCCTCGAGCAGTTTGCGCCCGCTGGGTTCCCAGGGTTCGGGGACGCGCGCAGACGCACTGGCCGATAGCACGGTCAGGGCGGCAAAGGTCAACCAGGTGACGTGACGCTGCATGGGCACTCCGAGCCGGGGATCACTGCGCACCATAACGCGGCAGGCGCCTGAGCGCGTAGCCGTTGGCGTGGGCAGGTGATCTAGAATTGAAGCTTCTGCTGCACTTGGCAATCTCCGATGTCCTCTTCACACGATGCTGCTGTGCCTGCGCGCAGCGGCCTGGTCGTTGTCGCTTTGTTGCTGGTCTATGTGGTCTGGGGCTCGACCTATCTGGCGATCCGCTTTGCGCTGGAAGGCGGCGCGCTGCCGCTGACCATGGTGTCCGGGACGCGTTTCATCGTGGCCGGCACGGTGTTGTATGCGGTGTTGCGCTGGCGTGGTGTGGCCGCGCCGACACCTGCGCAGTGGAAGAACGTGGCGATGATGGGCGCGGCCCTGCTGTTGCTGGGCAACGGCATGGTGGTGCTGGCCGAGCGCAGCGTCTCGTCCGGCCTGGCCGCCACGTCGGTGGCGTCGGTGCCGCTGTGGATGGCCTTGTTCGGCGCCGTGCGCGGGCAGCACGCCAGCCGTGGCGAATGGCTGGGCATCGTGGTCGGCTTTCTGGGCGTGGTCTGGCTCAATGCCGGCAGCAGCCTGACCGCCACGCCGGGCGGGCTGGTGTTATTGCTGATTGCGCCGATCGGCTGGGCATTCGGCTCGGTGTGGTCGCGCGGACGCGACCTGCCGTCGCCGTTCATGACCGCCGCCGGGCAGATGCTGTGCGGCGGCGTGTTGCTGGTCGGCACCGGCCTGCTGATCGGCGAACGCCCACAGCGCCTGCCGACCCCGCAGGGGCTGCTGGCCGTGGCCTACCTGTGCGTGTTCGGCTCGATCGTGGCGTTCACCGCCTACGTGTGGCTGCTGCATCACGTGCGCCCGGCGTTGGCCGGCAGCTACGCCTACGTCAACCCGGTGATTGCGGTGGCGTTGGGCGCCTGGCTGGGGCATGAGCGTTTCAGCGCGCACGACATCGGCGCGATGGCGGTGATCCTGTCCGGCGTGCTGGTGGTGACGCTGGCAAAGGCGCGGCGATGACGGTGGTTTCGTCGATCGAGGCACGCCGCGGGCTGCTGATCACCGCATCGACCTTCGTGATCTGGGGCCTGGTGCCGCTGTACTGGCATCTGCTCAAGGCGGTGCCGTCGCTGCAGATCATCGCGCACCGCATCGTCTGGAGTGCGTTGCTGGTGGTGGTGTGGTTACTGGCCACCTCGGGCCTGCGCTGGTGGCGCGCTGTCGCCACGCAGCCGCGCGCGCTGTGGATGCTGGCCGGCAGCAGCGTGGCGATCGCGTTCAACTGGGGCCTGTACATCTGGGCGATCAACGCCGGGCATGTGATCGAGGCCAGCCTGGGCTATTTCATCAATCCGCTGCTGAGCGTGTTGCTGGGCGTGCTGGTGCTGAAGGAACGCCTGCAGCGCATTCAATGGGTGGCGGTGGTATGCGCGGCGGTGGGCGTGCTGTGGCTGACCCTGGATGCCGGTGCACCGCCGTGGATCGCGCTGGGGCTGGCGCTCTCGTTCGGTGCCTACGGCCTGCTGCGCAAGCTGGTGGCGGTGGATCCGGTAGCCGGGCTGGGCGTGGAAAGCGTGTATCTGTTCGTGCCGGCACTGCTGCTGGCGGGCTGGGGCGAGCAGGGCCACGGCGGTGCCTTCCTGAGCGGCTGGGACCTGCGCACCGATCTGTTGCTGATCTTCGGTGGCGTGTTGACCGCGGTGCCGCTGATCGGGTTTGCCTATGGCGTGCGGCGGATTCCGCTGTCGTTGGTGGGCATCCTGCAGTACATCGCGCCGAGCCTGCAGTTGCTGCTGGGCGTGTGGTTCTTCCACGAGCCGTTCGATCAGGGGCGCGCGATCGGGTTTGCCGCGATCTGGGTCGGGCTGCTACTGTTCGTCGGCGATAGCGTGTGGCGGTCGCGGCGGCCGGCTGTGGCGGTGCCGTGAGCATCGGTGGTGCGCGCTCGGGGTGAGCGCGCAGCGACGGCGTCACGTGGCGGGCAGCAATGCGGTTGCGCGCTCCGTGCAGCCTGCCGCCGGCCACTTCCCGTCTGGATGCCAGGGCGACCGCCGGACCACTGCGCTCAGTGCCATGCGGGCGTGGTCGCTGCCCGCAATCGGCATGTCCCTCATACACGCTGAGAGCGTACGGTCAGCTCCGGCCTGCCGACCGCGCGAGGTTCTTGTCGGCCGCTCTCAGCCGCGCGGCGCCGATGCCGGCGCCGCCACCGCGAGTGTGGAGGTTGGCAGTGCCTGCGGCGCGGGGCAGTGATTCGGATCCTGCTGCGTCTGCGCCAGCCACTGGTCGATCGGCCCACCCAGCAGATCCAGTCGCAGCGGCAGGCTCAGATGGGTTTCGCCAGGCAGCTCGACGTAATGCGCGCGCGGGCTGGCCAGCGCCAGCGCACGTCCATGTGCCACCGGGATGTGCTGATCGGCATCGCCATGCACCAGCAGCACGCAGCTGCGGGTGTCGGCCAGGGCGTGCGCGACATCGACGTGGTCCAGATCCAGCTGCAGCTGGCGGTCGGCGGCGGCGATCACCGCGTCGAGATCCTGGTCGGCATAGCGCCAGCGCGCATACGCGGCCACCGCCTGCCCACGCCAGCCGTTCGGTTGGCTGGCGAGCAGGTGCGGCACCATGTCGCGAATGCCGCGCCCGGCGTTGGCGAAGGATTCCATCGCCACCACGCCGGTCACGCGCGGCCCGAGCTTGTCGGCGGTGAACAGCGCGGTGGCGGCGCCGTAGGAAATGCCGAACAGGTACAGCGGGCCACGGATCTCGCCACGCGGTTGCAGCGCATCGAGCACGTCGACGACGTCGTCGGATTCGCGCGTCCCGTAACCGGACGGGCCACCGCCAGAATGGCCATGGTTGCGCAGGTCGATGGTGATCACCCGGTAGCCGGCCTGCGCCAGCTCCAGCGACCATGGCAGCAGCGAATCGCCATCCATCATCCAGCCATGCAGCAGCACCACGGTGCCGCGCGGCGTCGGTGGGGCCGCGGTGGGCACCTTGAAACTGAAATCGACATCCAGCGCATGCGCCGGATCGTGGCGCTGGCCGAGATAGCGGTAGTGCATGGCGTACTGGCCGGGGTCGATCGCGCGCCAGAAGATCGGCACCTGGTCGCGCGTGACCACATGCCCGCTGCGGTTGGGCACGGTGGCGATGGTGGCGGCAATGCGCTCTTCGTCCAGCAATGGCGAGGTGCCGCCGGGCGCAACCAGGCGCTCGCTGAGCGAGGTGGAGGACGAGGAACAGCCGGCCAGCCACAGGCAGGCGCAGGCCAGCAGAATCAGGCGCGTCATGGGCGAAGATCGATGGATGCAACGGCCGGGCAGCCTACGGCCTGCCCGACCCGCGCATCTACCGCAGTGCAGTGACAAAACGATGACAGCCCGCACTGCGTTCAGCCGCAGCAGCGCACTTGCTCCGCGTTGGCTGTCACCAATCCCCACTCCCGATTCCCGATTCCCGGCGGGCCAAGGCCCGCGCTACACCTCACGCAAGGCAGTGGTGATCGGCAACCGCGCCGCGCGCAAGGCCGGGAACAGTCCGCCGACCAGGCCAATGCCCAGTGCCCATTTGAGCCCGCTCCACAACAGCTCCGGCGAGACCTTGAACTGGAACACGATCTGGCTGAAGTTGCTGCCCAGCGTGGACACGCTGTAGCCATTGAAGATGGCCCAGGCGATCAGGCCACCGAGCAAGCCGCCCAGCAGCGCCAGCAGCATGGTCTCCAGCATCAGCGCCATGATCACCGGCGTGCCGCGGAAACCGATCGCCCGCATCGTGGCGATCTCGCGCGCGCGCGTGGCCACCGCCGCATACATGGTGTTGAGCGCGCCGAACACCGCGCCCACCGCCATGATCGCGCCGATCACCGTGCCCAGGATGCTGATCAACCTGTTCAAGCCACCGCCCTGTTTGCCGTAGTAGGCACGGGTGGTTTCCACATCCAGTTTGAGCCGCGGATCGGCGGCCATGGCGGTCTTGAACTGGCTGAAACCGGCCTTGCCGGTGGTGCGCACGCTGATCGACTGGTAGGCGCTGCGGTTGTAGGTGGTGGCCAGCGTCTGCGCATCGGTCCACAGCTCCGAATCGTGCGCATCGCCGGAGGCGAACACGCCGACCACGGTCCATTGCTGGCTGCCGAGGGTGAGCGTCTTGCCCAGCTGCAGTCCGCGGAACTGAGTCAACGCGCCCTTGCCGACCACGATCTCGCGCAGGCCGGGGGTGAAGCGCCGTCCCTGCACCAGCCTGACCTTGTCGTGCACCGCCCAGGCCTGTTCGCCCACGCCACGCAGTTGCGCGTTGACGTCGGTGCCATCGGATCTGGAGGCGATGTTGACCACCTGCGAGAGCTCCGGCGACAGCAGCGGGCGGCCCCTGGCATCGGCGGCGATGCCGGGCAGGCTGCCGATCAGCGGCACCAGGTCGCGGGTGATCACCGAGTTGGTTTCGGCCTGCGAGCCGCCGCGCAGAACAATCGCGGTGGTGTCGTCGCCGGTGCTGTTGAGCGTGGCCTGAAAACCCTGGCCCATCGCCAGCATCGCCACCAGCACGCCGACCACACCGGCGATGCCGACCACGATCACCGAGCTGGCACCCCAGCGTTGCGGCAGTGTGGCGATGCCGATACGTGCAGCGGCCAACGACAGCCGGCCGCTGCGCGTGACAACCAGCCACACCGCCAGCAAGGCGGCGGCGACCAGCACGCCGATCCACGGCAGCGCGATCCACACGGCCAACCCGACGGCCAGCGACACGACCGACAGCAGATTGACCAGACGGTTCTTCCATTGGGTTTGCATTTGCCTGCTCCTGTCAGCGGCCGGCGAGGGCATCGACGATCTTCAAGCGCTGCGCGCGTCGCGCCGGCAGCACACCCACCACGATGCCGATGCCGGCCATCAGGCCCAGCCCGACCAACCAGGTCTGCAGCGGCACGCCCTGCACCGGCATCACCCCGCCGCTGCGTGCGGCCACCAGCGGAATCACCAGCGACGCCAGACCCATGCCGATCAACCCGCCCAGGCCGATCAACAGCACCGACTCCACCATCACCAGACTCAACACGGTGCGGTCCTGAAAGCCCAGCGTCTTGAGCGTGGCCAGCTCCGGTATGCGCTCGCGCACCGCCTGCGCCATGGTGTTGCCGGTCAGCAGCAGCAAGGTGAAGAACACCGCGGCCATGATCGAGGTGACGATCAGGCCGATATCGGCGAACTGTTTGATGAAGGCCTGCTGGAACGCCGATTCGGTCTGCGACTTGGTTTCATGATCGGAGTTGGCCGACAACGCGTCGATCGCCTGCGCCACGCGCGAGGCCTGGTCGGCGTTGCGCAACGTCACCGTGTACCAGCTGACCCTGCTCTTGATGTAGTCGTTGGACTCGTCGAAGTATTTCCAGTTCATCATCAACTGGCGTTCCTGGTTGGCCGCCACCGCGCGGTCCTTCATGCGGAAGATGCCGACCAGTTGCAGCGGCCAGTCGTTGCTACCGCCACGCGGGAAGATGGTGGCCTGCAGCGGAATGGTGTCGCCGATCTTCCAGCCATTGGCCTTGGCCAGGGTCTCGCCGACGACGGCGCCGGTGCGCGTGGTCTGGAACGCCTTGAGCTGTTCCCTGGGCAGCTCGTACTCGCTGTAGACGTCGAAGAAATTGGACGCCACCGAAAAGTTCGGGAAGAAATTCTTCGGGTCGCGGTAGATGCCGCCGAACCACATCGCCGAGGTCACATCGCGTACGCCTGGCACGCTGCGGATCTGCGGCTCCAGGCTGATCGGCAGCGATTGGGTGATCGACAGGCGCGAGGCCACCACCAGGCGGTTCACGCCGCTGACGCTGCCGCCGGAGGTGAAGGCCACGCGCACCGAATCGAGCATGCCGAACAGCAGGAACGCCGCCACCACCGACAGCAAGGTCAACAAGGTGCGGGTCTTGCTGCGGAACAACTGCGCCCACACCAGCCAGAGATACTTCATGGCAGCACTCCCTTAGAGCACGAGCGGCGCATCGGCCAGCTCGCCCTTGTCCAGATGGATGGTATGGGTGGCGTACTCGGCGGCCTTGGGGTCGTGGGTCACCATCACGATGGTCTTGCCGTGTTCGCGATTGAGTTCCTGCAGCAGGCGCAGGATCTCCTCGGCGTTATGGCGATCCAGATCACCGGTGGGTTCGTCGCAGATCAGGAAGGTGGGATCGGACACGATCGCGCGTGCAATCGCCACGCGTTGCTGCTGGCCGCCGGACAGTTCGCTGGGCTTGTGGTTGCGGCGTTCCTGCAGGCCGACCAGGGTCAGGGCGATTTCCGCATTGCGCTTGCGCTGCGCGGCGGTGAGCGCGGTGAGCAGCAACGGCAGTTCCACATTCTTTTGCGCGGTGAGCATCGGCATCAGGTTGTAGAACTGGAACACGAAGCCGACATGGTGGCTGCGCCAGGTCGCGAGCTGGCCGCCGCTCATGCGGTCGATGCGCTCACCCTGGATCTCGATCTCGCCACCGCTGGGGCTGTCCAGGCCGCCGATCAGGTTGAGCAAGGTGGTCTTGCCCGAACCGGACGGACCCATCAATGCGACGAAGTCGCCGTTGGCGATGTCCAGGTCGATGCCGTGCAGCACCTGCACCTGCTCGGGGCCGCGTTGGTAAGTCTTGGTGATGTTGCGCAAGCTGACGAGAGCGGTCATGGCGACTCCTGACGGTGCAAGGGAAAGAGGCAAGCGCGATGCAGCATGGCGACTACGCTGGCATGAGAAGGCAACACGGCGATGCGATGACGGTGACGCGGCAAGACGGTGCGAGGCTTGCTGACGACGGACGCAACTGCTGGGTGAAAACGGCGACGACGCATGGCGGTGGCGAGCCAAGCGTGGTTCTGCAATGAACAATGACAAATGCGGATCGCGATCGACCGCGTTCCTTGCGCCATTGCGACATCGCTGTGTGCGATCACAACGCCATCCAGGCGCAAAACGATCGTGTAATCCACTGACTGCGCATGTGGGCGTCGCCCCCCCCCCCCCGCAGCGGCGTCGTTGCATGTTGTTGACTGCGGTTGCCGTTGTGGTTATTCGGCAGCGTCCGCGTCCGCTTCGGCCACCGTGTCACCGTCTTTCAGGCCTTGCGGCGGATCCAGCACCACGCTGTCGCCTGCACTCAAGCCCGATACCACCTGGCGGTCCTGGCCCATCACCATGCCGGGAGTGACCGTCCTTGCGCTGACGGTGTTGCGCTCGCCAAGCACGAACGCGACCGTGCGCGTGTCGCGTTCGACCAGCGCCGCACCCGGCACGCGCACGCCCTGCGGCTTGCTGGCCTCTTGCGTGTTGGCCCGCTCCAGAAAGCTCACCCGCACGCCCATCTCCGGCACGATGCGCGGGTCCTTGAGCTTGAACGCCACGCGCACCTTCACCGTGGCCTTGCCGCGATCGGCGGTGGGAATGATCGCGATCACCTCGCCGGGAATCTTCCAGTCCGGGTAGGCGTTGAGCACCGCTTCCACCGGCATCTTCGGCTGCACGCGGCCGATGTAGGACTCGCCCACTTCCACTTCGATCTCCAGCGATTCCATATCCACGATGGTGCCGATGCCGGTGCGGGTGAAGCCGCCGCCGGCCGACAGCGGCGAGACGATTTCGCCGGGCTGGGCGGCCTTGGCGGTGACCACGCCGGCAAACGGCGCACGCACCACGTTGAAGTCCGAGCGGATCGCCGAGATCGCCAGCTGATCCGATGCCACGCGCACGTTGCGTTGCGCACTCTGCAGCTGTGCGCGCAAGGCATCGCGTTGTGCAGTGGCCTGCTCGTATTGCGAGCGCGACACCAGTTGCGCGCCGACCAGCGATTGCAGCCGCGTCGCATCGGCATTGGCCACCGCCAGCTGCGCCTGCATGTTGTCGACCTGGCTGCGTGCGGCCGACAGTTGCGATGCCGACAGCGTGCGCTGTGCATCGGCATCCAGCGGGTCCAGCGTCGCCATCACCTGGCCCTGTTCGACGCGCATGCCTTCCTCGATCATCACCTCGCGCACCTTGCCGGTAACCTGCGCCGACACCGTGGCCATGCGCCGCGCCACCACGTAGCCGGATGCGTCCAGCACCGAGGCGCTGCTGCTGCCGGCGCTGATCGCCACCACCGGTGCGGTCTGCACCTTCATCACTGGGCGTCTGGTGAACCACCACGCCGCGGTCGCCAACAGGATCACGATGACCACCGCGGCGATGATCCAGCCACCGCGCCGTGCAGGTTCGGGGGCGGCAGGACGCTGGCGGTCGATGCGCAGTTGCTTGAGCAGATCGGCAGAAGTATTCATCGATAACCGGGACGGGATGCTGCGCGAAATGTGACCGGACGCGGGCGGGGCCGCAAGCTGCCGGAAGTCACCAATGCAGGTGGGGCGACGAGCGGTAGCGCGATCGACGCGGCTGCAAGGTGCTGCGCAGCATGCGACCGTCGCGGCACCTCCACCAGTGACAGCTGTCACCTGCCGTCCATGACAGCGGCAACTGGCCGGGCTTTGCAGCACGCGCGAGGCTGCACCATCCTCATACTGCCGGATTGGCCATGCGCTGCGTTCATTGCTGTTGTCGGCCTGCGCGATTGCCCGGGTCGGTGCTGTGCAGGATCACCACGAGCGGGCGCGGCGCAGATGCATGAGCGTGGCGGTTCGCAGCGAGCTGCCGCATCGGGCGCCCGGCCGGGCCCGGCAGTGGCAGAATCCGATCACTCACACGGACCCATCCCGATGCGCTTGTCGCTGCCCGCCTGGCTTCGCCCCGCCGCCACGTCGCAGGTTGCCGCACGGCTGGCGCAGGGCCAGTCGCCGTGGATGGATGCCGTGCATCTGCTATGGTCGAGCTGGGTGTTCGTGGTGCCGGTGTTTTCGCCACGTGGCTACGACAGCACCTGGCTGCTGTGCACCGTGCTGTCGTATCCGGTGTTTCTGCTGTTGTACGCGCGGATGTTGCTGGCGCCGCGCGGTACGCTGTATCGCTACGCCTGGGCGATGGGTGCGCTCAGTGCCGCATTGCTGCCGGTGTATCCGGCGGGGATCAGCTATTTCGTCTTCGCCTGCCTGAGCCTGCGCCCGTCCACACGGCATGCCATGTGGCGGCACTTCGCGATGCTGGTGGTGATGAACGTGCTCTACCTGGGTTGGGCGCACTGGCTGGGAATGCGCCTGCAATCGCTGGTGTGGCTGCCGGTGTCGGTGCTGGGCATGGCCGGGGTCGGTGCGGTGTACAGCATCAACGAACGCAAGGACGCATTGCTGCGCCTGTCGCAGGACGAAGTACGCCGGCTGGCGGCCACCGCCGAGCGCGAACGGATTGGCCGCGATCTGCACGATCTGCTCGGCCACACCTTGTCGCTGGTGGCGCTCAAGTCCGATCTGGCCGCGCGTCTGATCGAGCGTGATCCGCAGGGGGCGCGCAGCGAGATCGATGCGGTGGCGCAGATTTCGCGCGATGCCTTGGCGCAGGTGCGGCGCGCGGTCACCGGCATTCGCGCGGCCGGGCTGGTGGCCGAACTGGCGTCGGCGCGGGTGTTGCTGGACATGGACGGCATCGTGCTGGAACACGACCTGCAGACGCTGGCATTGCCGCCGGAACACGAAACCGCACTGGCGCTGGTGGTGCGCGAGGCGGCCACCAACGTGCAACGGCATGCGCGGGCCAGACACGTGCGCGTGAGCTTGCGCGCGCACGGCGACCAGGCAGTGCTGGACATCAGCGACGACGGGCGCGGCGGGGTGATCGTGCCCGGCAATGGCCTGGACGGCATGCGCGCACGCCTGCGCGGCCTGGGCGGTGCGCTGGAGGTGGAAGCGCTGCCGCGCGGCATGCGCCTGCGCGCCAGCGTGCCGTTGCCGCAGCCCACACCGGCGCCGGCGCAGCCGCCGGTGCCGATCCCGCTGGTGACACCGTCGCGCTGATCGCACGCACGTCCACTGCACATCGACCCATGCACGGCAGGCGCCACCGCTGCTATCGTGCGCCACCGTTGTCTGCATACGAGCGCGCGCGATGATCCGGGTGTTGTTGGCCGAAGACCAGGCGCTGTTGCGTGGCGCATTGGTCGCCTTGCTTGGGCTGGAAGACGATATCGAGGTGGTCGGCAGCGCAGGCGACGGCGAAAGTGCCTGGCGCGACCTGCAACGCCTGCAGCCGGACGTGCTGATCACCGATATCGAAATGCCCGGCCTGACCGGCCTGGAACTGGCCCAGCGTATCCAGCGCCAGGCGCTGCCGGTGCGGGTGATGATCGTCACCACCTTCGCCCGCCCGGGATTTCTGCGCCGCGCGCTGGATGCCGGTGTGGCTGCCTATCTGCTCAAGGACGCGCCGGCCGAACAACTGGTCAGCGCACTGCGCCAGGTGCAGCGCGGCGGCCGGGTGATCGACCCGCACCTGGCCCTGGATGCCTGGGTGGAAGCCGACCCCTTGAGCGAACGCGAGCGCACCGTGTTGCGGCTGGCCGGCGAAGGGCGCTCGGCCAGCGAGATCGCGCAGCAGCTGCAGTTGTCGCACGGTACGGTGCGCAACTATCTGTCCGAATGCATCGGCAAGCTGGGCGTGGCCAATCGCATCGAGGCGTATCGGCTGGCCCGGCAGAAAGGCTGGTTGTGAACCGGTGAGGCAGACGCGTTGCGCTGTCAGCGGGCGCAGCGCTGGATGGCATTGGCCATGCACTGCCACGCATCACTCGATCACCGGCGCGCCAGACAGCTATTCCAGATCATGCGCAAAGCATGCCGTGCAGGCGCAGGTACACTGCCGGGCCAGAACGATTTCCGAGCGAACGGCATGAAACCTCTGTGGCTGTTGGGTCTGCTGCTGGCCTGCGCATTCAATGCGTCCGCCGAGCAGTTCAAGATCCTGGTGGCGGCAATTCCCAACCAGTATCACCACGACTACATCCCGGTGGCCAAGCCGCAATTCGAAGCGATGGCGCGCAAGCATTATGTCGAGCTGGTCTGGGCGTGGAATGCCAAGGCCTTTGATGGCGATCTATCGCAATACGCGGCAATCGTGCTGCTCAACACGCCGGCCACCGATCTGGATCCGGCGCAACGCGCGAACTTCCAGAAATACGTGCGCAACGGTGGCGGCGTGGTGGCGGTGCACAAGGCGTTTGCGATCAAGCGTGGCGACTGGGAGTGGTACGACCATCTGATCGGCCGCTCGTTCCGCACCCATCCGTACATGCAGACCGCGATGGTCGACGTGGTGGACCCCAACTTCCCGGCCACCGCCGGCCTGCCCAGGCGCTGGGTGTGGACCGACGAGTGGTACGAATACGATCCGCCGTACAGCGATGACCTGGTCACGCTGCTGACGGTGGACGAAAGCAGCTACGACCCCACGCTGATCTGGCCGGGCCAGGTTGCCAAGGGCATGGGCACCCGGCACCCGGTGGCCTGGTACCACCACTTCGAAGGCGGCCGCGTGTTCGCCACCGCGCTCGGCCATCTGGCCGAGGCCTACAACGACCCGCGTTATCTGGAGCATCTGTATGGCGGGATCTACTGGGCCGCGACCGGCAAGGGCATTCAGGCACCCGCGCCAGCGGCCAAGACAAAGCGCCAGCGTTAGATCCTGGCCCCTCTTCCGTCGGGAGAGGGGTTGGGGTGAGGGTATGTCCGCGCAGTGAAATCACTCAGCGCAACACGTCTTCCAACACCCACCCATCCAATCCGTCAACGCGCAGACCGTTCCCCGCGCGCCATGCTGGAAAACACGCCATCCCGGCGTACCCAGGCATGGAACAGCGCCGCGCTCAGATGCCCCAGCACGGTGGCGAACAGCAGATACGCCAACCAGCCATGCGCGCTGCGCAGCCAGGCGTACAGCGCCGGATCGTGTGGTGCGATCGGCGGCAGGTTCGCACCCGGCCACAGCACGATCGGATACGCACCGGCCGACAGCATCGCCCAGCCGATCAACGGCATCCCCAGCATCAACGCATACAGCAGCCAGTGCGAGGCGATCGCGGCGGCCTTCTGCCAGGCCGGCAGGTCGGCCGGCAGCGGCGGCGGGCGGTGACGCAGGCGGTTGATCAGGCGCAGCACCGCTAGAACCAGGATCGCAATGCCCAGGGGGCGATGCAGGTCGATCAACCACGGCCGCTGCGTCACCGACGCCACCATGCCCACGCCGACGAACAGCATGGTCAGGATCATCGCGGCCATCAACCAATGCAGGATGCGCGCGGGCAAATTGAAGTGGGGATGGCTGCTCATCGGTGCGCTCCCTGGCCGGTGGCAGCGTTGCCCGTGCCATTGGCGATCTCATGCTCGCGCCGGTTGAACGATTGCGAATACACCGACGAGCGCGCCGCCAGGATCGGGTCGTTCGATCCGGCGATGCCCTTAGGCAGGATCAGCGGGTCGTAATTCAGATCGCGGCACGGGCCGGTGGCCTGCGGTTCGGCATGATCGATCGACACCGTGCCGGCCACGATCTGCTTGCGGCTTTCCGGCCATGGCTGCGAGGGATCGTCCACCGCATCGCCCGGCTCGGCCACGGTCAGCATCATGTCCCAGCGCAGCGGACCCTGCGCCAGGCGCGTGTCCAGGTCGGTGGCGAGAAAATCGCCATCGGCCTGCGCGCGTTGCTCGGCGCTGAGCTCCTTGAACGGCGTATGCGGACGCATCGACCAGCGGATGTAGCGCTCGCGTCCATCGGCCGCAATCGCGCGGAACGCATTCACCCCGTTGTATTGGGTGTTGGCCCAGCTGTTGGACCACGGCGCGGTCTTGGCCCACTGCTGGAACTTGGCCGCTTCCGGATACTGCTTGCCGAACGCGGCCAGCTTGGCCGGATCGGGCTTGCCGGTGGCCGGGTCCGGCCTGGAGGCCACATTCAAGGCCTGAAAACCGGCCGGCGTGGCCACCACGAAGAACGGAAAACTGTTCATCGCGGTGCGCCATTCCTGCCCGTCGTCGCTGCGCAGCAGCAATGCCATGCTGCGTACGCGCGCCGCGCCGTCGGCGCCATGCGGGTCGCCGCCGCCGATCGACATGCGCCCGAGCACCGGCGTGCTGGCCTGGCTGAAGATGCGTGCCGACGACAGCCAGGTGGCCTTGCCGCTGGCCTTGAACTCCCCGCTCACACACACGCCCTTGGTGTGCGCGCGGCGAAAGCCCGGATGCGGCGGCCCGCTGGCTTCGATGGTGTCGGTCATGCGCGCGGCAGTGAGCCGGTCGCCACCGATCCAGCCGGCGGTCCAGGCGAACGCCACCGCGATACCGCCGGCAATCGCGGCGATACCGAGCAATGGCGCCACAACACGTGCGCGCTGCGGGGGTGGAGCGGGAGGTGGCAAGTTCATGGCTGGCTCCGGTGGCAATGCGGCAAAGAGTCGATGCGGTGAGGCATGTGGCGCCGTGATCGCCACCCCGCCCAACCTGCGGCACCGGCACGACCCGTGGGCGCATAGTCCACGCTCCAGTGCGTCTGGTGTGTGATGCCGCGACCAAAGCGGTCGATGAATGATCCAGATGACGGGCAATGGCGCAGCGTGCTCAAGGCACTACGCCCTCGACCCGCTCGGCTTGGGGATAGTCAAACGACGCTGAAGCTCGAGCGCTCGCTCGCCTTTGGAGGTAATCGAATGGAGTGGATGCGTTGGTTGTGGAGCGGATGATGTGCGGGTTTGCTGCAGGCCCCTTGCCCGCCCACCCTCGCGGGGCACGCTGCAAGTATGTCCATGTAAGCTCTTACGCGGCCATCCATGCCGCGTAAGGTCCCGCGACGGTGGGCGGGCAAGGACCAGTCGGGATGGTCGGTGTGCATGGTTGCGAGCCGTGAATGCGGCGCGGGCTGATCACGCACTTTAATCCGATCGACGTCGCTGCCATTGTCGACATCACTTCACGCGTCGACGAAGGCGAGTTTGTTGAAGCCGTGCTGTCAGCCGGCCTCAGCCGCCGTAACGCTGCTCGAGCATCGCGTAAGCCGAGCGCAACGCCAGTGCCTCGCCGCCGGCCGGGCGGCCGGGGCGGTCGCTGTCGTTCCAGGCGTAGACGTCCAGATGCGCCCACGGCTGGCCCGGTGCGACAAAGCGCTCCAGGTACAGCGCGGCGGTGACCGCGCCAGCCATGCGCGAGCCGGCGTTGGCCATGTCGGCGACATGGCTGTTGAGGTAACGCAGGTATGGGCGCCATAGCGGCATGCGCCAGACCGGGTCACGGGTCTGCTCGCCGGCGTTCAACCAGGCCTGCGCCAGCGCATCGTCGTTGGCGAACAGCGCGGGCAGGTCCGGCCCTAGGGCGATGCGTGCGGCGCCGGTGAGCGTTGCGAAATCCAGGATCAGATCGGGGCGCTGTTCGGTGGCGTAGCTCAGCGCATCGCATAGCACCAGGCGGCCTTCGGCATCGGTGTTGTCCACTTCCACCGTGACACCGGCGCGGGTGGTGATGACTTCGCCCGGGCGGAACGCATCCGGGCCGACGGCGTTTTCCACCGCGGCGATCAACAGGGTCAGCCGCACCGGTAGCTGCTGCGCCATCACCAGGCCGGCCAGCGCCAATGCATGCGCCGCGCCGCCCATATCCTTTTTCATGTTGCGCATGCCATCGGCCGGTTTCAGGTCCAGCCCGCCGGTGTCGAAGCACACGCCCTTGCCGACCAGCACCAGATGCGGATGCGCCGCGTCGCCCCATTGCAGCGTGATCAGCCGCGGGGCCCGGTGCGAGGCACGCCCGACCGCGTGGATGGTGGGGAAGTTCTGCGCCAGCAATGCCTCACCGACGATGGCCTCGACCTGCGCACCGTGCGGTTGTGCCACTGCACGCGCGGCCTCTTCCAGCTGCTGCGGGCCCATGTCTTCGGTCGGGGTATTGACCCAGTCGCGCACGCGGATGCAGGCCTGGATCAAGGCGCGCGTGTGCGGCGCCGGTGTGGCGGCCAGTTCGGCCGGTGCGCGCGGCACCTTGCGGTAGCGCGAGAAGCGGTACGCGCCCAGGCCCCAGCCCAGGTGCAGCAGCGCCTGCTCGCTCTCGCTCAGCGCGCTGGCCAGCGTCCAGCGGCTGGCCGGCGGCAGCGCCATCGGCGCGTGCGCATAGGCGTAGGCATCGGCGCGGTCGCCGATCCCGAGCACTGCGCCGGCCAGCCCGTGTTCCCCCGGCAGCAACAGCACGCTGCCCGGCGCGGCATCGAAACGCTGCGCCTGCGCCCACGCCAGCACGCGCGTGGGTTGCTCGGCGCACCAACCTGCAAAGCCTTCGCGGTCGAGCACATGCAGCGGCAGGGCTGCGGCGTTGGGATCGATGAAACCGGTGAGCTGCGACATGGAAATCCTCGGAGGCGGCGCCATGCGCCGAGCAAAAGTGGCTCAGGCGGGAAGGCGGATGCCAGCGTGTGCGGTGCCTGGGTGCGGTTGCTGCGCGTCCAGCCAGTCGGCCAGCCCGGTCATGGAATCGAACTCCAGATCCGGCTGCTGGGTCGGGTGCGACCACTGTGCTCGGTCGCGATTGATCCAGCAGGCACGCAGGCCGGCATCCAGCGCGCCCAGCACGTCCATACGCACATGGTCGCCCACATGCAGCACCTGTGCCGGCGGCACCTCCAGGCGCGCGCAGGCGGCCAGGAAGATGCTCGGGTCGGGTTTTGCGCTGCCGTGCTCGCGTGAGCCCAGCTGAAACGCGAAGTGATGCATCAGCCCGATGCGCTGCAGATCGGCATTGCCGTTGCTGAGCGCCGCCACCGGCACGTGCGCGGCGATACGCGCCAGCGCGTCCAACGCATCCGGGTAGCACTCCACCTGGTTGCGCGCGGCGTAGAAGACCTCATACGCAGGCTCCAGCAAGGCCAGATCGCCGCCGCTCTCGCGCAGTGCCATTTCCAGCGTCAGCCGCCGCAGCGCGCTGAGATCGTGATGCAGGTGCGGGTTATCGGCAAAGCTGCGCTCGCGCAGTTCGCGCATCGCCTCCACCGGAAACCGCTCGGCGGTGACCGGACTGTGCTCGCGCATCCAGTCGTACAACACCTGGTCGATCCGCGCCCCGATCGGCGCAAAGGGCCACAACGTGTCGTCGAGGTCGAGAGTGATGGCGCTGATTGGGAAACTCATCGCGAGATTGTAATGCCGGGAATGGGGAGTCGGGAATCGAGAATGGGTAGAGCAACGCTTTGGCGGGCTGCTTCACTGCTCTTGCGATTCCCGATTCCCGAATCCCCAATCCCCAATCCCGAATCCCGGCTACTCAAGCAGCCTGGCCCAGCGCTGCATTCCCTCCACCCGGCTCAGCACCATCTTGATGCAGACCAGCAGCGGTACCGCCAGCAGCAAACCGACCATGCCCCATAGCCAGCCGAACAGCATCAGCGCCAGGATCAGCATCAGCGGCGAGATCGCCATGCGGCGGCCGAGCACGATCGGGGTGACCACCTGGCCTTCGATGGTGTGCAGTGCCAGGTACAGGATCGCCGGCAGCATCGCCGACAAGGTGCTGCGAAATTCCACAAAGCCCATCAGCAGCATCAGCATCACGCCGATCAACGGACCCACATACGGCGCGAAGTTGAGCAGCGCCACCACCGTGCCCCACAGCAGCGCTTCGGGCAGCGGAATCTTGAGCACATACAGAATGCCGGCGAAGACCAGCCCGACCAGCGTATTGATCACGCTGATGGTGAGCACGTAGCGCGAGACCTCGCGCTCGATGTCCAGCATGATTTCGGTGGTGAAGCGCTGCTGCTGTCGGTTGGGCAGCAAGGCGATCGCATGCCGTTGCAGGCTTTCGCCGTAGACCATGAAGAAGAACGTCAGCAGCACCACCGCAAGCACCGAGGCGGCCAGCTTCGGCGTGCGCACCAGCGCCTTGTAGGGGTCGTCCATCTGCGTGCGCACGATCTGCACGCTGCGCTGGCCATCGCCGCCGGCCGCGCGTGCAAAGTTTTCCGCGGCCTGGTTGGCCTGCATCACCGGCTTGGTGAAATCGCGCACGTCGCGCGCGATCTGGCGCATCTGCCGGGGTGCCTGCTGTACCCATTCGGCGGCCGGCCCGGCCAGCTGCGCGGCCAGGGTCACGGTACCGGCCAGGCCCAGGCACAACACCATCAAGGCGCCGAGGAAGCGGGGGATGTACAGCTTGCGCAGACCGCGCAGGATGGGGTTGCCGATCAAGGCAAAGAAGGCGGCCAGCATCACCGGCAGGATGATCGTCTGTGCAGCCCACAGCGTATAACCCACCGCAAGCGTGGCCAGCACCACCAACGAGACCGGTGCGCGTGGGCGTGGTGCCGGTGGCGGCGGGAGTGAATCTGCCGCAGCGGCAGCATCCATAGAATCGACGGGAAGAGTCATGCGCGCCCTGGCAGCAGACTGGCGTGCTGCCAGCGGTGGGCCATTATCAGCCGAACGCGTCAACGCAGCGCACAGAGGGTGTGCGCGTAACGTCAGTCCTTAACAGCACCAGTAGCGGGCTCTGCCGCGCATCGGGCGGCAGACATCCGCAGCGTGATCCCAATCGGTGCTCGGGATCACGCCATCACGCGGCGCGATCAATCGGCGCCTGCACCACCGTCACCGGCGGATCGGCAGCGACCTCTTCGGCACTGTCTGCAGCACGTTCGGCCTGCTCGGAGGCTTCCTGCGCACGGTGTGCGGTGAACAGCGCAGAGATCGTGCTGATCATCTGCAGAATCTTCGGGATACCGCCCAGCTTGCTGGCGATGCTGCCCAGTGCCGCCTGCGGTTCGTTGCGGCCGGTGACAAAGCCCAGGCCGAAACCGACGACCATTATCCGCAACGGCGACCACCCGGCACGCCAGGTGTCACGCAATTGTCCCCAATGCAGGCGCGTTTCCTGAGCGCGCCCCTCCACCAGGAATTCGGCGCGTTCCACGCGCTGACGCAAGGTGCCAAACTTCATGTGCGTGCTCCATTGGCAGCCGATGCGTGGGCATCGTCGTCGTCGTTGCTGTCATCGAAGATGCCCAGCTTGACCAACTGACGACGTGTTGCATTCAGGCCGGTGTGGTCGAAGTAGAAGAACACCCGCCACGCCGCAATGCCGGTGACCAACAAGCTGGCCAACGCGGTGAAAAACATCGCCTGGAACCACGACAGGCCGGCGCGTTGCAGCAGCGCGATGATCGCACCTGCCAGCAACAGCCACGACGACGCGCCGAAGACCACGGCAACGCATGCCCAGGCCAGTCCACGCCCGAAGGCACTGCGTGCAAGTTGCAAGTCGGCCGACACCAGCCGGCGCAACGCGCGGCTGGTGTCCTTGGCCGAGCCCAGCGTGGCGCGGCCGGCTGCGCCGACCGCACGTACGCTTTCGTCCAGTCCTGGCGTTTCCGGACGCGCGTTGGGCGCGTCGGAGCCGGCAGCTGTAGAGGCCTGGTCGCTCACGACTTAGTTGTCGTTGCTGCGTGCCAGCTTGGCAATGATCCAGCCGGTCGCAAACGCAACACCGAACGCAGCCAGCGGGCGCTCACGAATCAGATCGGTGGCGCTTTCCAGCAGGTCATTGCCCTTGCTGACCAGCACATCGAGTTGCTCCTTGGCAGCGGCGCCGCCGAACTCGGCAGCAGCCATGCCGGCCAGTGCGGTATCAGAAAGCTCAGCCTTGACGTTGGCGCGACCGAGCTTGAGCTCATCGCCTGCAGCGCTGGTGGCACCCTTGACGGCTTCGCCTGCGGCGCTGGCGGCAGACTTCAGGTGGGTGCCGGCTTCGCTCAGGTTTTCCTTCAGCTGGTCGGTATTGGTGGGGCTCATGTGATATCTCCTTCGGTCATTGATGGCAGCCGCGACAGCGTGCGGGCGTGGTGCAGCAATAGCATCGCTACGGTGTAGGAGGTGTTAGTGCGCGCCGATGGCAGTGCACGCCACGTCAACGCATCAACGCGTCGTACTGCGCGTTGCCACGCAGGATGCGCACGACCAGTTGCTGCGGCTTGCGCTGGAAGTTGGCACGCCAGCTGGCCAGATCGGCAAACTCGCCCACGCTGCTGGCCACGATCACATCGCCGCTGACCAGACCATTGGCTGCGGCACGACCGCCGCGTTTGACCTCGCTGACCATGACGCCGGTAATGCCGGACTGCCGCAGCGATTCGGGCAGGTCAACGAAGGTGGCGCCGCCCAGGCGCGGGTCGAGCATGTCGCCGGTGACTGCGCGGTCCTGCTCTTTCAGTTTGGCGGTGAGGGTGAGCGGTTTGCCATCGCGGCGAATCTCCAGCCTGACCGGGCTACCAACCGCCTGCAGGCCTTCATAGTTGTGCAGCGCCTCTGCACTGTCCACGCGCTGGTCATTGGCGGCCACCACCACATCGCCTGGCTGCACGCCTGCGGCGGCCGCAGCGGACCCTGGCAACACACGCGTCACCAGCGCACCCCGCAACGAATCCACACCCAGGCCCTGCAGCATCTGCTGGGTGAGGTTCTGGGTTTCCAGCCCGAGCGTGCCACGCACCACCACGCCCTTGGTCACCAATTGCTCCACCACATTGCGCGCCAGGTTGGAGGGGATCGCCAGACCCAGGCCGATATTGCCGGCCATGCTGCCCTGGGGATTGAAGCTGGCGGTATTGATGCCCACCAACTGGCCCTGCAGGTTGACCAGCGCACCGCCGGAGTTACCCGGATTGATCGAGGCATCGGTCTGGATGAAATTCTGGTAGCCCAGCCCGCGAATACCGCTGCGGCCCACTGCCGAGACGATGCCGGAGGTCACCGTCTGGGTGAAGCCGAACGGGTTGCCGATCGCCACCACGAAGTCACCCACGCGCAGCGCATTGCTGTCGGCCAGCTTGATGTCGGTGAGGTTGTCGGCCTTGATGCGGATCAGCGCGATATCGGTATCGGCATCGGAGCCGATGAAATCGGCCTTGACCGTGCGCCCGTCGCCAAGCGTCACCTGCACATCGTCGGCATTTTCGATGACGTGGTGATTGGTCAGCACATAGCCTTTTTGCGCATCGATGATCACGCCAGAACCCAGCGACTCGTTGATGCGGTCCTGCGGCACCTGCGGAAACAGCCGGCGCAGGATCGGGTCGTTGAAGAACGGGTTGCGCACGCGCACCACTTGCTTGGTATTGACGCTCACCACCGCCGGCATCGCTTGTTGCAGCATCGGCGCCAGCGACGGCACCGGTTGCCCGGCGACGGCGGCCGGCAGTGCGGCGGCCGCGGGCAGGCTAAAGGTGGTGGACGCGCCGGCCGGTGCGGCCTCGGCGCGGTTGTCCATCCAGGCATTGATGCCGGTGGCGGCAAATCCGCCGAAGGCAGCGGCCAGGGAAAGGGTCAGCAAGGTGGGCAGCGGGCGCATGCAACGAGTCCGGGTTACGCGGTGGAAGAGGAATAGGGCGTCTGACTGCGTAAATCAAGCTGAACGAGAGTGCCAGCGGGCAATTTAACGCCTGGTGAAAGCGCCGCCGAGCCCTTGCCGGCGCTGCGTTGACAGTCGCTTGAGCCCGGCGTAGCGTCCGCTTGATCCGATGCCTGTTCAGCATACGCATGCCGCTGCGCATCGCCCGCGTTTTCAGCACTGATGCCCTTAAGGAGGGTCCTATGAGCAACGGCAATGGTGTGACGGCAACCCTGTCCGAGGCTGTCGATAGCGTCAAGAGCACTGCCACCGAACTGGGCGAGACCATCGCCAGTACTACCAGCGACGCGGTGGCCAGCGTGCAGGACGCGGCCGGCACGGCGGCGGCAGAGGTCAAGATCCGCGTCGCCAAGGCCCGCAAGGCCGTGGTCAAGGTTGAACAGCGCGTCGTCGAAAAGGCTGGCGATGCAGCCACCGCGGTCAAGCGCAGCGTGGCCAAGACCAAGCGCTCGCTGGTGTCGGGCAAGGAGGCCGCCAGGGACAAGTTGACCGCCACCAAGGACGCTGCCAAGCAGAAGCTTGCATCTACCAAGGATGCCGCCAAGCAGAAGCTGAGCAGCACCACCGATGCTGCCAAGAAGAAACTGGCCAACACCAAGGCCAGCGCCAAGCAGAAGCTGGAAACCGCCAAGGCCAATGCCAAGGCCGAAGCGGCAGCACTGAGTGCCAAGACCGCTGCCAAGAGCGCAGCGCGCAAGAGCGCGGTGGCCACGGTAGGCGCGCGTGCGGCAGCGAAGAAGGCTGCGGCCAAGGCGGCGCCGGTCAAGAAGCCGGTCGCCAAGACCATCGTCAAGCCCGCCGCCAAGAAGGCACCGGTGGCCAAACAGACCGCCACCAAACAGGCCACAGTGAAAAAGGCCCCGCTCAAGAAGGCGGTGACCAAGACCACTTTGAAGAAGGCTGCCAAGGTCACCAAGACCCCGGCCACGCGCGCAGTGGCCAAGACCACCGCTGCCCGCAAGGCGGTGGGCAAGAAAGTGGCCAAGCGCGTGACGCGTTGATGCTGCAGCACCAAGATGGCATTGCACGCTGACGATGCGTTGGCCGTGCAGACTGACAAAGGCCGGCGCTGTTCGTACAGCGCCGGCCTTTTTTGTGGTGTGACCTTTAACGAGGCGATCGCTTGCTTGCTGCACTCATGTGATCGGGCGAGTGACTGGATCTGACATTTGAACCGGATGGGCATCTGTCCATAGCGCTCGCCAGATGCGGGACATCAAGCCACTCTCCTCACGGAGCGAGAAGATACGGCTTGCACGCCATGGGCGCGCGTGTTTTGGAGCGCCCGCGCTGCAAGAATGGGTTAGGCGTGCAGCGGCGCGGGGATGAAACCGACGAAGCCCGCGTGTCGTTCCGAGTTCGCGAGGCTTCGCCCGTACCCTCATCCGCCCCTGCGGAGCACCTCCTCCCGATGGGAGAAGGAAACTGGAAGCCATCGCTTCCGCTAATCCGCTAATCCGCTAATCCGCTAATCCGATTCCCGATTCCCGATTCCCGATTCCCGAATCCCGAATCCCGAATCCCGAATCCCGAATCCCGAATCCCAAATCCCAAATCCCAAATCCCAAATCCCAAATCCCAAATCCCAGCTACTCCATTCCCTTGACCAACTGCTCGGCGCCCTTGCGAATACCGGCCCTGGCTGCGTCATAGGCGCCCAGGCTGGCCTTGATGTTCATCGCGCTCGGGTACTGTTTTTCGACATAGGCGGCGAGCAGGCGGTTGCTCTGCGCGTCGAAGATTTCCACCGCGTAGCTGACCGAGCCGGAAAACGCGCCTTCCTTGCCGCGTGCGGCCTGCACCGCGTTGTAGGAACCGCCGCCCAGATCCACCTTCATGAAGGTGCCCAGCACCCGCTTGCTGGGTTTGGCACCGGTCAGGCTGATGCGCACGCGCAAGGTGTCGCGATCGGCCACTGTCGCGCGTTGCCAACGCTGCCCGATCGCATTGCCGAACTCCTGCTGCATGTCATCGGCGAGCATGCGTCTGTCCTGCTCGGGCACGTCTTCGAATTGCGCGTCGGGACCGCGATAGATGCTGACCGGCTCGACCAGTGCGGCGCGGTAACGTGTCCAATCCACCGCGCCCTGATAGGCGTACGGCATGCGGTCGCCGCGGCTGCCAACGTGCGGGCGCAGATAGCTTGAAGATGGCAACTGGCTGTACGGCATCGGACGCGTACTGGCACAACCGATCAGCGTCACGCCGACAACCAGCAGCGTGCCGCAACGGACAAGGGAAAAGGGCGACATGGGCAATACCGTGAGAAGGAAGCAGATAGGGACGAGCACGCGCGAGCGGGGCCGCGCGCTCAATGCATCAGATAACTGGCCACCGCCAGCGCAAACACCACGGCGGCGGCAGTGAACAACACCCCGCTCTTGGCCCACTGCTGCAGCCGGCGCGCCTGACGTGCGCTACGGATATCCGGCAGTTCGCTCCAGATGTCGCGATTGCGCGTGCCGGTGCGGCCGCAGCGAAAGTCCAGCAGGAGGACATCGGCGACCGGGGCAGGGACAGCGCTGTCGTTGGCAGCCGTATGCGGTGCCAGTAGCGCGATGGCGGCGGGGGAAAGCGGGGTGGAACGGATCGAGTGAAACATCACCATGCATCCTGGATGCGTGCGGTGAGTGCACTGTAGGCAGCGGGTTTTGGAAACTTATTGGGTTTGGCGCTGGGCGATCGCCACGCGCCACCTGCGTTCAGCCGGTGCGGCGCACGCCGTCGCTGGCGAACACCACGCGCACGCACAGTCCGCGGCCCTCGTGGCCTTCGCAGGTTTCGATGCTGGCTTCGTGCAGGCGCGCGATACCGGCCACCAGCGACAGCCCGATCCCGCTGCCCTGCACCTGGCTGCCGGCAACCCGGTAGAAGCGTTCGAAGATGGACGCGTGGTCACTCTCCGGCACGCCGGGGCCGTCATCGCTGACCTGCACGAACGGATGCAGCGCATCGGCGCGCAGGCAGTAGCCGCAACTCACTTCCACCATGCCGTGGGGCCGGCCATAGCGGATGGCGTTGTCGACCAGATTGCGGATCAGGATACCCACCGCATCCACATCGCAACGCAGCAGGCACGGCGATGCTTCCACCTGCAGATTGATGTGGCGGGCCTCGGCCTGCACGCTGAATTCGTCCAGCACATGCGAGATCAGCTCGCCCATGTCCACCTGCTGGTACGCCGCCGAACTGATGCCTGCATCCAGCCGTGCCAGATCCAGCAATTGCTCGGCCAGCCGATTGCTGCGGCGCGCGGTTTCCAGCAGCTGCTGCAGCGCCGCGTCCTTGGCCTCCAGCGTGGGTGCGCGCAGCGCGACCTCGGCGTAGGCATGCAGTGCAGACAGCGGGGTGCGCAGTTCGTGCGCGGCGTCTGCCACGAAATCGCGCTCGGCCTGCACGGTCTTTTCCACGCGGGCCAGCAGCGAATTGAAGGAGCCGATCAGCGGGCGAATCTCGTCCGGCACCTGCGCCAGCGGCACCGGCTCGGTCTCCAGCCCGGTGCGTTGCGCGATGGCCCTGGAGATGGCGCGCAGCGGTGCGAGCGAGGTGCGGACCGCCCACCACACCAGCACGCCCAATACCCCCAGTTGCAAGGTGTTGAGCACCATCGCAATCAAGGTCTGCTTGAAGCTCATGCGCGAGGACGCATTGCCGATCGGGGTGTGCGTATCGACCGCGGCCGGCGGCTCCGGTTGCGTATCGAAGCGGTGCTCCAGCGCGTCGGGCAGGGCGCTGATCAACTGGTCGCCGAACATGTTGAGCTCCTGCTCGAACACGCTGTGATGGCCCTGGGTGACCAGGGCAACCAGGATCCACAACGAGGTGGACCAGCTCAACAACACGATTGCAGCCAGCGCCGCCAGCATGCGTGCCTGCAGCGATTTCATTCCGGTGCCTTGCCGACCATGTAGCCCTGGCCATACACCGTGGAGATCAGCTCGTCGCCGAGCTTGCGGCGCAGCTGGTGCACGTACACCGCAATCATGTTGCTGCCGCCTTCGGACGGACCGCCGTAGACGCCTTCTTCCAGTTGATCCTTGGTGACCACGCGCCCGGCGCGTTCCATCAGCGCCAGCAGCAGGCGGTATTCGTGCGCGCTCAGCGCCACCCACTTGCCGTCGCGGGTGACCTTGCGGCTGCTCGGGTCCACGCAGACATCGCCCTGCGTGAGCAGCGGCACCACGCGTCCCTGGCTGCGCCGGGTGATCGCACGCAGCCGAGCCATCAGCTCGTCGAACTGGAACGGTTTGACCAGATAGTCGTCGGCACCGGCATCCAGGCCGCGGATGCGGTCGGTGAGCTGGCCGCGCGCGGTCAGTGCGATCACCGGCGTGGCGTCGTAATGGCCGCGCATGAAGCGGATCACCGTCAGCCCGGACTCGCCCGGCAGGCCGATATCCAGCAGCACCGCGGTGTAGCGGTGGTCCACCAGCACGGTCTTGGCGGCATTGGCGCTGCCGACGTGGTCGATGGTCCAGGACTGCTGGCGGACGCCATCGCAGATCGCGTTGGCCAGCATGGTGTCGTCTTCGACAAGCAGCAGGTGCATAGGTGTTCCGCCGGGCCCAGGGCCAGTCCGAGATCGGCAGCACTGTCGGAGATGGTCGTTAGGCAAATATTAGTGCATGGCCCTCCGTGCCGTTACAGGCGGCCGGCAGCCCTGCCATTGCGCAGGGCCCCAGGGCCACGCAGGCGCTAGCGCTGCAGGATGGCGCGCAACGCCGCTTCCAGATGGACATACTGGAAGCGGAAGCCGGCATCCAGCGCGCGTTGCGGCAGCACGCGCTGGCTGATCAGCAGCAGCTCGGCCATCTCGCCGAAGCCCAGCCGCAGCAGGCCGGCCGGCAGCGCCAGCAGTGCCGGGCGATGCAGCACGTGGGCCAGGGTGCGCGCGAACTCGGCATTGGTGACCGGGGTCGGTGCGGTGGCGTTGTAGGCGCCGGGCTGGCCGTGTTCCAGCAACCACAGCAGCAAAGCCACCATGTCGGCGCGGTGGATCCAGCTCATCCAGTGGCGTCCATCGCCGAACGGGCCGCCGCCGCCGAAGCGGAACGCCGGCAGCATGCGGGCCAGGGCGCCGCCGTCGCGGTCGAGCACGATGCCGGTGCGGACCCAGCTCACGCGCGGGCCGAGTGCGCCGATCTTTGCCGCTTCGGCTTCCCAGTCGCGGCACAGCTGCGCAGAGAAATCGTTGCCGGCGTGGTCCGCCTCGGTCAGGACGCTGTCGCCCCGCTCGCCGTAATAGCCTACCGCCGAGCCGGAAATCAGCACCGCCGGGCGCCGTTCGGCCGGCTGCTGCGCGATCCAGGCATGCAGCTGGCCGGTGATGCCCAGGCGCGACGCGCGGAAGCGCTGCTTGCGCGCATCGGTCCAGCGGCCGGCCGCCAGCGGCTCGCCCGCCAGATTGATGACCGCATCGGCCTGCACGCCGTCCAGCGTGTCCACCACGGTCACGCCGGGCAGGAGACGCGCCGCGCGCCGTAGGTCGCGGGTCAGCACGCTGACCTGGTGCCCGGCCTGCACCAGTGCCGGACACAAGGCCTGGCCGATGAACCCGGTGCCGCCGGTGATGAGCAACTGCATGGGACATTCCTGCGCCGAATCGATGCGGCACGATAGGCCAGCGCTGCCTGCTGCAAAGTGAAGTTGCTGCTGCACCCGCTGCGATGGCCGCGTGCGGCACCAGGACGGCGGCCGGGGGAGGGCGCGTCCATCGGCAAAGACGGGCAAGGCCCAAACGCCAACGCGCCGGACAGGCCGGCGCGTTGGGTGCTTGCAGACGCTGTAACAGGCTCAGCGCGAGGATGACACCGCGTGGGCGCGCTCGAAGTGCGCCGACACCACGCGCCGGCTTTCTTCCAGATGCTGCTTGACCGGCGCGCTTTCGGCGGCGGGCAGCAGTTCGGCGTCGATGATCTTGATGGTGTCGCCGTGGTCGCTGACCATCGTGCGCAGGAAGGCATTGCGGTAGGCGTCCTTGCCATCGGGCAGGGTCGCTGTCTTTGCCAGCGCGTCCACCGCTGCCTTGCCCTTGGCGCGCATTGCATCGGCGCGCGGGCTGTCGGTGGCACCCAGTGCCTTGCTCTTCTCCAGGTTGGCTTCGTGGTCGTGCAGCAGCTGCTTGGCGAAGGTGTCGGTCGCACCGCCCAGATCCTGGGAGATGGCCTGCTTGGCCAGCGCGATCTCGTTTTCATCCAGCGCCGCCAGCACGCCGAGCACGGCGGGATCGCCCTTGGCCAGTTCGGCAGCGCCGGTGCCGCTGACCGGTGCGGCAGTCGGTTCGGGCGATACTGCCGGCGCAGTCCGCGAGGCATCGCCGCCGGGGCGATCGCAGGCGGTCAGGGAGAGCACGGCAAGGAGCGATGTCGCGACAAGAAGGGATTTCATGGAGGTCCTAAAAGAATGCGGCCAATACTGCCGACGGTGAAATGCAAAGGAGCCGCTACGCGGCTCCGGTGATGCGTGGATCGGCGCCTGCCGGTCAGGCCAGCTGCGCCTGGGCGGCTGCGCCAAGGCCCAGCGGTCTAGCTGGTGTACGCACGCTGTCCTGTGCAGTGCGGCACACGCGCGCCATGCGTGCGGTGCGCTCGCGAATCAGCGCGTGTTCGCTGGCCGGGGCACTGCCCAACAAGCTGGCGACATGGAAGCCTAGGATGTCCTCCGCGCGGTCGCCCTGGTCGCTGACGATGTGCGGAACCAGCCGCTCCAATCGCTCCAGCTCCTGCTGCACTTGATACGGGGTTTTCATGATGCTCTCCAATGAGGAACGGTCTTGCTCAACTATTGCGGTTGCCTAACCGCTGCCAGCAATCGGTCGCCAACTGCTCGTAATTGGACTGCGTGCTGGATGAAATGAAGTGATGCTCCAGGCGGTCGCGAAACAGGCGCAGACGTTCCTGATCGCTCGAACGCGGTGCCTGCAGATAGATATCGCAGGCCATTTTCACCACCGGGGACAATTCGCTGAACTTGCCTGCGCCCAGGTTGCCCTGCGCGTGACGCGCCTGCCAATGCGCGATTTCGGCCTGTACATCGATGACGGATGGGTCTCTGCTCATGACTTCGCGTGGTCCGGGTTAAACAAACTTGACACGCAGGGTAACCGTGGCTGTGTCAACGGATGATCATCGAACCCGACTATTGGCCCAATCGCAGCAGCGCGTGCTTAACTGGTCAGCTTCGTTTGCGCCGTGACATGCTGCGCATGCAGGTCGTGTCGTCTGCAGCGTGCATCGGCGATTCAAGTCATAGCGCAGCGGTGAGCACCCGTCAGCAATCGATTGCATCCTTTCGAAAGGTCTACGTCAGGCAAGGTCCCATTGCCACCGTGCATCGGACGATCGTTGCGATGATGTCGGGGCAAACATGCGCGCAATGCCGCAATTTACGGAAGATTCTGAATCGTTCCACACTTGTGTAACGTCTGATGCTTAGGATGTGGGATGACATGATGGAGATGAGAGTACTCAGGATGCAGGACAGCGAAAGCAGTCGTAAGCCGCAAGCCGCCAGCGGCACCTCGGAAGCACGTGTGTGGTGGCATGCCCTGGTGGAGTTGCGTGGGGGACGTGTCGCCATCAGCTTGATCGTCGTCCTTGTGATCGTGCTTGCGTTCTATCTGACCTTGAAGTAAGCCGGGTTCTTCCGGCGCCGGCGTAGCGTTGCATCACCGACTGCGCGGGTCTCAACTGCTTGAAAAGCCAGCAACGGCACGCGGTTCGACGCTGCGAGGGGAGACGTGATGGCGCACAAGCAGTACTGCCAGGTCCTGGGGCATGTCACTCGGCCGGTGCCCGAGGATGGTCATGAGCGTGCCACGCATGCGTGGGTCTGTCGCGAAATTGCACGGCTGCTGGGCGTGCGCGGCGCAGGGCATCGTGCCGCCTCCGGACCCATGGTTGCCGAGACCGTGTTTCATGTGCCCGATGAAACTCTGACGTCGGAACAGGCGCATGGACTCGGCATCGATGACGCTGCGGACTTGCTGGGCGGCATCGTGCCGCATGCCTTCCTGGCAACCAAGGTGATCGGCCACCCGCTGATTGCCGAGCAGGCAGCCAGCGTCCCCGGATGGAACCAGGCACTGGCCACCGCGCTGATTCCGGCCACGTTGGCGGGCTATACGGTGTTTTCGCGCACCGATGCCCTGCGTGCGCTGCAGGCCCTGCTGCCGGATGGCGGTGTGCGACTCAAGCTACCGACCGGCGTGGGCGGCAACGGCCAATGGCGTATTGCCGATGCAGCGCAATTGACGCAGGTGCTGGACAGCTTGCCGGAGGACTATCTGGGCACGCATGGCGCGGTCCTGGAGCGCAATATCCTGCAGCCGGTGACACATAGCGTGGGCGAGCTATGCGTTGCCGGCGTCCAGATCGCCTATTACGGCACCCAATGCAGCGTGCGCAATGTGCAGGACGAGGACGTCTATGGCGGCTCATCGCTGCATGTGTATCGCGGATCGCTCGAAGCGCTGGCTATGACGGCGCTACCGCCCCTGCAACAGCGTGTGGTCGCGCAAGCCTGCAGATACGATCGATTCATCACCGCCGCCTATCCTGGGTTGCACATCTCGCGGCGCAACTACGATGTGGTCAGCGGCGACGATGGAAGGAACGGTGCGGTCTGCGGCGTGCTGGAGCAATCCTGGCGCGTCGGCGGCGCCACACCGGCCGAGCTCGCCGCGATTGGCAGCTTTCAGGACGATGCCGAACTGCGCTGGGTGCATGCATCCACGCACGAGATCTATCAGGGCCAACCGCCCGCAGATGCGCAGATCTACTATCGCGCCGAACGCCCTGGGCCGGGTCCGCGCTTCAAATACAGAAGGGTATCCACCACGTAATGGAAGCCAAACTTTCCAGCATCCAGATCCCGGTCGACCAGGACGAACTCAGTGGCACCTTGCTCACGCCCACCGGCATTCCCGCCGTGCTGTTCGTGCATGGCTGGGGCGGTAGCCAGCATCACAGCCTGGTACGCGCGCGCGAAGCGGTCGGCCTGGGCTGCATCTGCATGACCTTCGACCTGCGTGGCCATGAAGGCTACGCGTCCATGCGCCAGAGCGTGACACGCGCGCAGAACCTGGACGACATCAAGGCAGCCTACGATCAGCTTGCCGGCCTGCCGTATGTCGACCCGCAATCGATCGCCGTGGTCGGACTCAGCTACGGTGGCTACCTGTCCGCCTTGCTGACGCGCGAACGCCCGGTGGAATGGCTGGCGTTACGCTCGCCCGCGCTGTACAAGGACGAGCATTGGGATCGCCCCAAGGTCAGCCTCAACGCCGATCCGGAATTGATGGATTACCGGCAGCGCGTGCTGACCCCGGACGACAATATCGCCTTGGCGGCCTGTGCCGACTACAAGGGCGATGTGCTGCTGGTGGAGGCGCAACACGACGTGATCGTGCCGCATCCGGTGTTGCGCAATTATGCCAATGCCTTCGTCAATGCGCGCTCGCTGAGCGCGCGGGTGATTGCCGGTGCCGATCACGCATTGAGCATCAAGGAACACCAGCAGGAATACACGCGGACCCTGATCGACTGGCTGACCGAAATGGTGGTCGGCCGGCGCATCGCCCTGGCCAAGGAAGTGGTGGCCGCACGCAAGCAGATGCTCAAGCAGCAACAGGGCGATGCAGTGTCATCGCCCGGGCAGGGCGCGCGCGAATTTCGTGGCGACATCCGTGCCGTGGAAAACAGCTCCAGCTGAGTGGTCCACGCAACGGGGTCAGCGTCCCCGTTGATGTTTTCGACAATGAAGAACGGGCCCATCGGGCCCGCTCTTTTTTCAAACGTCAGCGTGGCCTGGTGCCAGGCCGCGACACCTTAGACGCGCGGGTCGGTCGGGTTGCGACGTGCAGCCTGATCGTGATTCTCCGAATCGAAGGCTTCGCGCACGGCATGCTTGGCCTTTTCCCAGCTCAGGCGCGAGTTGGACTTGAAACGATCCCAGCCGTCGCCCAGATCGCGTTCCAGATGGTCGTCCCACTGGCGGCCGACATATTGCTGACGCGCCTGCATGCCGTAACGATAGGCAGGGCGATAATCGTCGTAGGAATATTCGGCGTCGCGATAACTCGCGCTGTCGAAACGGCCTTGGTAATGCGTATCGCCCTCGCCATAGACGCTATGCGTGCGATCGGCACGCTCCCAGGCATCGCGCGCGGCAAGGCGTGCCTCTTCCCATTCCAGGCGCGATTCGCCGCGATTGCGCGGCCATTCACCAGCCAGCGTGGCCTCGGTTTCTTCCCAGGTGCTGGTCGGACGTGTTTCGCGCGCCTGCAGGCCAAAGCCGTAGACGGTGGCGTAATCGCGGTCGTAATCAGTGCCTTCCTTGTAGTAAGGACGGTTCTGGTGCTCCTGACGCCAGTATTCGGTTTCCACCGTGGGGTCCAGGCGCTCGGCCACGCCCTTGCCGGCTGCGGCACCGGCCACCACGCCAACCGCCGCGCCGATCAGCGTGCCCAGCGGACCGAACACGGTGCCGGCCAACGCACCGGCGGCAGCGCCGCCTGCGATGCCGCCCACACCCACACCGACCGGATGCGAACCGGGTGTACCGGAGATCGGGTCACGGTTCAGATCCTGCGCTTCGGCCTTGCGTTCCTGCTTGTCGAGAGGGGTGTCGTGGTTGCTCATGTCGTCTCCGTGTGCCTGTAGGTGCGTCTGTCGAGCAGATCGCGAACGTGGCCCACCTTGGCCAGCCAGGAGTGAAACGCATGTGCTTGGATGTGAGCACCACCGCGACAAGACTGAACTGTGCATTCGCCGCCATGGATGAGGCTGGTCGATAGAAGATAGAGGTACGACCGTATCGCCTTGCAGGTGTTTGGATGCCTTTATAGACAAACAGGCACTGCCGATGTTTCAGCGATCGCCATGTTCGGTTGTCTTCGCAAAACGCGGTATGTGCCGATCTCCATGCACAGGCGCTTGCACGCACCTGGCGTGGCTATGCACGCGGACTGCGCCACCTTATTGCGCGCAGGTCATTGACGCACCGACAGCGCATGCGTGCGACTTGATGCGTAGGCCACCAGCCAGGCGTCTCGATCGAAGCGAGCATGCGTCACCGGTCAACGCGAGACAGACCGGTGGCTTTCCAGCGTCAAGCCACGCTCACCCGCCGTGCGTGCCCAAGGTGCGTGCACCGGTGAGTATCATGCGCAGCATCTGCGAGATCTGCTCGATCAGTTCGGGGTCTTTTTCCGGCGGCGAGTCCATCGCCACCGCACCCATCGCAAACACCAGCCGGGTGATCGCCTTGGACACCAGCGCCGGCGCATGCAGCTTGGCATTGTCGGCGGCGGCCAGGCGGATCAGGTCCACCCGCAACTCGTCTTCGAAATAGCTGAGCTCACGCTCCACCGCCTGCTTGAACGCATCCGAGCCCACCGCACCTTCGCGCAGCAGCACGTGCAGCAACTTGTCGTCGGCACGCAGCTGTTCCATAAAGGCTTCGACCGACACCCGGATGACGCTGCGGTCGGTGGAGGTGGCGCGCTGACGGGCCTGGCCGATGATGGTGCGCAACGAACGCCCGGCCAGATCGATCAGGGCCACCGCCAGTTCGTCCATGTCGCGGAACTGGCGATAGAAGCTGTTGGGCGCGATGCCGGCTTCGCGGGCCACTTCGCGCAGGCTCAGCGTGGACAGGCTGCGGTGTGGTCCGATCAGCGACAGTGCCGCGGCGATCAGATCCTCACGTGAAATCGCCGGCTTGCGTGACGGCGGCGCGTCGTTGGAAGGCAGGGCGATGGAGGTCATGAGGCGGTAGCCGGGCGTGGGCCTGAATCATAGCTCCTCTGATCGATATACAACTGTATACACGGCTGTGCATGCATGCGTATAGTGCAATCCATGAACCTGGCATCCGACCCCAAGTCCAAGTCCCCATTGCCGACGCGCCTGGCGCGCCGGCTGGTGTCGCCGCAGTTGTTCGATTTCTGGGCAACCCGGCTCAACCCCCTGTGGACCCTGGAACGGCCAATGGCCCGCCTGGTCGCGCGCACGCCGGCCAGCCGCGACGCGGTGACCCTGGTGCTGCGGCCCAACGGCCACTGGCAGGGGCTGCAGGCCGGCCAGCACGTGAGCCTGGGCGTGGAGATCGACGGCCGCCGCCTGCTGCGCAGCTACAGCCCGACCGTGCTGGCCGATGGCCGCTTGGCGATCACCGTCAAGGCGATCGAGGGCGGGCTGGTAAGCCGCTACCTGGCCGGCGATGCGCCGATCGGGACGGTGGTGTCGCTGGATCCGGCCTTCGGCGACATGCTGCTGCCGGCCGCCCCGACGCCGCTGTTGCTGCTGGCGGCCGGCTCGGGCATCACCCCGATGCGCGCGCTGCTGCAGGCCGCCGCGCAGGCCGGCATGCCGATGGACGTGGACCTGCTGTACTGGGTGCGCCAGCGCGACGAAGCCTGCTTCGTCGAGGAATTCGAGGCGATGGCCGCCGCACATCCGCGCCTGCGCGTGCGCCTGCTGACCACCCGCGAAGGCGCCACGCCGGCTGCGCGCATCGATGGCTACCCGTTGGAGCAGGTCGCCGATCTCTCCAGCCGCCACGTCATGGTCTGCGGCCCGGGCGGCTTCGTGCAGGCAGCGCGCGCGCGCCTGCAGGGCCGCGTGGCCGCGTTCCAGGCCGAAGCCTTCAGCGTGCCGGTGCTGGACGACGGCGAAGCCGGTGAGGTGCAGGTCCAGCTGTCACGCAGCGGCCGTACGCTGACCCTGCCGCGCGGCCAGTCGCTGCTGGAGGGGCTGGAAGCGCAAGGCCTGCGGCCGAAGCACGGTTGCCGCATGGGCATCTGCAACAGCTGCGCCTGCGCGCGCCAGGCCGGCACCACGCGTCACCTGTTGACCGGTGAGCGCAGCAACGAACCCACCGCACAGGTCCGCCTGTGCATCAGTGCCCCGAGCACTGACCTGATCCTGGATCTGTAAGGAATCCTCATGAGCCGAGTCCACAACCGCGCCCTGTCCGCTGCCGAACTGCAGTCCTTCGGCGACGAACTCGACGCCATCCGCGCCCGCGTGCAGGCCCAGGTCGGTGCCGCCGATGCGCGTTACATCCGCCGCATCGTGGCCGCGGTGCGCTGGACCGGCGTGGCCGGACGCGCGCTGCTGTTCCTGGGCGCGTTCGTGCACAGCGTGCTGATCCCGGCGTGGATCGCCGGTGTGGTGCTGCTGACGCTGTCCAAGATCCTGGAGAACATGGAGCTGGGCCACAACGTCATGCACGGCCAGTACGACTGGATGGGCGACCCGCAGCTCAACGGCAACACCTACGAGTGGGACATCGTTGCCACCGGCGACAACTGGCGCAAGACGCACAACTTCAAGCACCACACCTACACCAATGTGCGCGGCATGGACGACGACATCGGCTACGGGCTGCTGCGCATCTTCCCCGAGCAGCGCTGGCGCCCGTTCTACCTGCTGCAGCCGTTCATTGCGGTGGTGTTCGCGTTGCTGTTCGAATGGGGCGTGGCAATCCAGGACCTGCGCCTGGGCCGCTGGTTCGCCGGCAAGATGAAGGCGGCCGAGTTGCGCGCCTCGTTCCTGCCGGTCGGCCGCAAGATCGGCCGCCAGATGCTCAAGGATTACATCGTGTTCCCGGCGCTGGCCGGCCCGTTCTTCCTGACCGTGTTGCTGGGCAACCTGGCCGCCAACGTGCTGCGCAGCATCTGGACCTTCGTGATCATCTTCTGCGGTCACTTCACCGCCGATGCGGAAGTGTTCCCGAAGGAGTCGATCCGCAACGAGTCGCGCGGTCACTGGTATCTGCGTCAGCTGCGGGGGTCTTCGAACCTCACCGGCGGCAAGCTGATGAACGTGCTGTCGGGCAATCTGAGCCACCAGATCGAGCACCACTTCTACCCGGACCTGCCGGCCAACCGTTACGCGCAGATTGCGGTCGAGGTGAAGCAGATCTGTGCGCGCTACGGCCAGCACTACAACACCGGCTCGCTGCCGCGTCAGTTCGGCCAGGTGATGTGGCGGATCGTGCGGCATGCGTTCCCGAGCCGGCCCAGGCCGGTACGTCGCCAACGCGAAGGCGCCCTGCAAGGCGCCTGATCGAAAGGGCCGCCACTGGCGGCCCTTTTTCTTGTCGGGCCAGTCAGTTCGGCCTGGCGGCCACACGAGCGTGCGCCTGGTCGGCGTGCGACCTCGTTGCTTTCGGCACAGGCGAACCGTCTTGGCCGCGAATCGAGCAGGCCGTGCGTGCCTCCCGCTGATTGCCATGCCTGGATCGCCGTGCCCGGTTGGTCGACGACTCGCCGTCACGGCTCCAAGTCGGTGTTGACGCCGTAGCGGCGCTGGTCAGTGCGCGCCGCCGCGCATCAACGCGTGGTAGGCGATGAAGCCGGTGGCCGGCAGCGCGCGTGAGAACAGCCAGCCCTGCGCCAGGTCCACGCCGTGCGCGCGCAGATAGTCCAGCTGCTCCTGCCGTTCCACGCCTTCGGCGATGGTGCGCAGCTGCAGCGTCTTGGCCATGTCGATGATGTGCGAGGTCACCGCGCTGGTGGCCGAGTGGGTGCCGATGGTGTCCACGAAGGACTTGTCGATCTTCAGCGCATCCAGCGGCAAGCCTTGCAGGTACTGCAGGCTCGAATAGCCGGTGCCGAAGTCGTCGATCGACACCGTGTGGCCGGCACCGCGCAGGTGGGTGATGGTGGTGCGCGCCGCTTCGATGTCCATCAGGCTGCGTTCGGTCGCCTCCACCCACAACTGTCCGCTGTCCACGTTGGTGCCATGCAGCGCCCGGGCCAGCACGGTCTGCACACGGCCGCTCTTGATGTCGTCGGCGGAGACATTGATGGCCACGTGCAGGGAAGGGTCGGTCGCCAGGGTCGGGCCGAGGTCGCGGATGACTTCGGCCACCACCAGATCGGTGATCGGCAGGATCAGGCCGCTCTCTTCGGCCAGCGGGATGAAGGCATCGGGCGGGATCAACACGCCATCGGGTTGCTGCCAGCGCACCAGCGCCTCGGCACCGACGCAGGCGCCGGTGTCGAGCGCGATGATCGGCTGGTAGTGCACCACAAACTCGTTGCGCTGCACGGCGATTTCCAGCCGCGCCAGCGGCGACAACCGCCGCCGCGAGACCCAGATCACCAGGCTGACCAACAGCAGCGCCAGCGCGATGCCGACTGGTACCACCTGCAGCCGTGCAGCCGCCAGCGGCCCGCGCAGATACGCCACCGGCTCGGTGACGACCGCGGCCCAGTCGCCGCGGCGGTCGCGGCCGGACAATGCCTGGGCATCCGTCCCGGGGCCGGATGCAGCGGTCGGCAGCGCGATCAGCAGCTGCTCGGCGGCGGTGCCGGTGCTGCTCAGTATCTGGCCGTCCGGCGTGCCAATCGCCAATTGCAGGCCGGGCGGCAGATTGATGTCGGTCAGCGTGGTCGGATTGATCAGCACGTTGTAGTCCCGCAACTGCAAGGCCATCAGCGGGTGGTGCGGATTGGCCAGCGGGCGCAGCCGTGTGGTGACCGCGATGCCGCGCTTGACCACGAAGTCGGCAGCGGTGTGCGCCACGACCTCCGGTGATGGGCCCCACGAGGTGCAGCGCAGCCGGCCCTGCTGGAGGTAGCCCAGTTCGACGATGTAGTGACTGGCCAGCACCAGCGCGCGCATCTGCGCCAGATGCGGTTGGGAACACGGCTGCAGCGGCGATGCGCCCATGCTCAAGAGCGCACCATGTGCCTCGTCAAAGGCGGTTTCGGTGCGCCGGATCGACAATGCCGCGAGTTGCGCGAGCTTGCCTTCCTCGCGGTCCAGCGCCAGCCGCCATGCCAGGTAGTAGGACAGGCTGATCGGAAGCGTTGCGCACAGCAGCACCAGCAACACGGTCACACTGATGATGCGTTGACGCTTCACCTCACCACCCACATCTGCGGGGAGGCGTGCTCACGCACGACAACCCGCGCAGGGCAGCGCTGACATGCATCGCCCCACGAACGGCGCGGCGTAGTTGCGCCGCACGCGGGCATGCCGCGGCAAGACGGTGGAGAGAGTGACGGTGGACTGATGAGGCTGCACGTCGCGAATGTACGACAGACGCGTGGGTTGCGCGCGTCCGCGGGGCGAAGCGGATGTGATTTTCTGCAAATGATGGTGCCGGGCGCCGTGGGAATCGGCCTCGTCAATGGATTCACGCCCCTGCACCAGACGGCGCGCTAGGGTCGGGTCGTCTGTGCTCCCGCGTGGGAGCCGCGGCGCCATCCGGCTCCGTGCAAGGCACTCTCCCTGGAGGAATCACCATGACAACGCAGAAAGAACGCGTCGGCGGCACCGATGCAGTGCCGATCTTCAAGATGCAGGAAACCACCCGCGATGGCGAGCTGACCAAGTACGTGGTCGGCGACACCGGTGTTGCCTTCGACAGCCTGGAAGGCGCGCAGGCTGCGGCCAAGGATCTGGGCACGCTCAACGGTTGAGTCGGGCTGCAGTCCGGGCTGCGCAGTCGTTCAATGCCGGAGCGTCGGAGGCGCGGATAGGTCCGAGGGCGCGTGCCCTCACTGCTTGCAGGACAGGCAGTCCATCCTTAGGAGTCCTTGGCGGCACCCATGCCGCCAGGGGTCCCATAACCGGCCGGGCTACCGCACCGGTAAATCGGTCGGCCGCGTTCCTGCCAGTCGGCGTGCGGCGGGCAGATGAGACGTTTGTAGGTTGCGTGTTGAGGGGTTGTCCGCTGCCTGGCTTGCGATGGAACGCCGGCCGCGCACACCCCGGACACCCGGACACCCGGACACCCCAAGCCCCGCCCTGCTTGCACCAGGCACAGCGACCATCCTGATTGGTCCTTGTTCGCCTACCGCCGCGGGGCCTTGTGCGGCATGGATGCCGCAGAAGAGCCTCCGGGAACGGAGTCACGGCGTGTCCCGCGAGGGTGGGCAGGCGCGAGGGTGGGCAGGCAAGGGCCCCGCAACCAGGCCGCAGATCAGCCGCTCTTGATCCAGCTCTGCAGTCGGTCTATCCGTGCGCCTATCCTCGGCGGACCAGCATTCGCTGGCCGAGGAGGCGCGTTCTGGCGACCGGGCAGACTGCGATGGCAGCTGTGCGCAGCACTCAGGGAAGTGGCTGCTCGGTCAGTCGCCCGGTATGCGGGGTGTGGATCAACGGAGCCAGGTCGAAGCCCTGCTCGCGCGCATGCGCCAGATAGGCCTGGGTGATGTTTTCGTCCAGCTGCGGCAGCCTTGCCAGCAGCCACAGATACTTGCGGTCGGGACCGCCGACCAGCGCGGCGGTGTAGTCCGCATCGATACGCATCACCCAGTAATCGCCTTTGGTGAACGGAATCCAGCGCAGGCCTTCGGGCAGGAAGGTGACTTCCAGCCGCGCGTTGCTGTCGTCGATGGCGCGCGCCTCGCCGACTGCCTCTTCCAGCTCGCCTTCGGCGGTCAGGCAGCGGTTCTGCACCCGCACCGTGCCATCGTCCTGCAGCGAGTAGTGCGCCGATACATCGGTGCAATCGGCATCCTCGAAGCGAATCGGTAGCCGTGCGATCTCGTACCAGGTGCCCAGATAGCGATTCAGATCCAGGGACGGGACGGTGACTAGGTCGGGATGTCGGCTCATGGCGGCCTCTGCGCAGTGGTGTGGCGGACGTTGTACGTGCTTTGCCATGAAATGGATGTTGCGACGCCGGAGAGAGCGGGTGGACGTATGGGGCCAATGCCGTGCCGCCAGAGAAAGGCGCGTGTACGCTCATTGCAGGCGCACAGGCAGCGAGCGACGGTGCGATGAAGCGGTCGACCGTCCTGCCCTGCTGGAGTGCTTAGCGTCCTAACCAACAGCGTGGAATGGGGGTGCGCGGGCGTGCGGTCGCCTCGACGCACCCGGGTCGGCGCACTACGCCGCGCTCGCCGTCTCCACCGCACGATCCAGTTTGCGGTAGCCGATGGCCTCGGTCAGATGCCGGGTGGCAATGGCTGCACTGTCGTCGAGATCGGCGATGGTGCGAGCCACGCGCAGGATGCGATGCATCGAGCGCGCGGAGAGCTGCAGGTGTTCGATGGCGCGTTCCAGCAGCACCTGATCGTCGTCCTGCAGGTGGCAGTGATGATCGGTCTGTGCCTGATCCAGTTGTGCGTTGGGTGTGCCGGCACGGGCGAGTTGCCGTTCGCGTGCGGCGACCACGCGTGTACGCACGCTGGCGCTGTCTTCGCCGGGAGTGCCGCTGCGCAAGGCATGCGGTGGCAGTCGCGGCACGTCGACATGCAGATCGATCCGGTCCAGCAACGGACCGGAGATGCGGCTGCGATAGCGGCGGATGCTGTCGCTGCTGCAGCGGCACCGCCCGCTGCCGTCGCCGGCCCATCCGCACGGACATGGGTTCATGGCAGCAACCAGCTGGAACCGCGCCGGGAAATCCACGCTGCGCGCTGCGCGCGAAATCGTCACCAGCCCCGATTCCAGGGGCTCGCGCAACACTTCCAGCGTCTGCCGCTGCCACTCCGGGAGCTCGTCCAGAAACAGCACGCCGTGATGGGCCAGCGAGATCTCGCCGGGACGCGGATGGGTGCCACCACCGACCAACGCGACCGCGCTGGCGGTGTGGTGTGGGGCCCGGTAAGGCCGCTGCCGCCAGCGCGCAAGATCCAGCCCGCGGCCGCTGACCGAGGTGATGGCAGCGGTTTCCAGTGCCTCGGCTTCGCTGGCTTCGGGCAACAGGCTGGGCAGGCGCGAGGCGAGCAGGGTCTTGCCGCAGCCGGGGCTGCCGACCAGCAGCAGATGATGGCCGCCGGCGGCGGCGATCTCCAGCGCGCGACGCGCATGCGGCTGGCCGCGCACATCGGCCATGTCGGGCAGGGCACGCGCGCCGAGCGCCGGCACCGCCACCTCGGCGGCCGGTGCCCGTTGGCTGCCGTTGAGCGCGGCGCAGACTTCCAGCAGCGTGCGCGCGGTGAAGGCTTCGACGTGCCCGGCGATGGCCGCTTCGGCGCCGTTGGCCAGCGGCACGATCAGCCGTCTGCCGGCCTGCGCGGCAGCCAGGGCGGCCGGCAGTACGCCATCGACGCCACGTAATTCGCCGGTCAGCGCGAGCTCGCCGAGAAACTCGTAATCGGCCAGGGTTTGGCGATCGATCTGGCCGCTGGCGGCCAGGATGCCGAGGGCGATCGGCAGGTCGAAGCGGCCGCCTTCCTTCGGCAAGTCGGCCGGGGCCAGGTTGATGGTGATGCGCCGGGCGGGAAATTCGAACTGCGCGCACAGCAGCGCCGCACGCACGCGTTCGCGCGATTCGCGTACCGCAGCCTCGGGCAGGCCCACGATCTGGGTGGAGGGAAGCCCGCCGGACAGATGCACTTCCACCCGAACCTCAGGTGCATGCACCCCCACGCGGGCACGGCTGTGCACCAGCGCCAGACTCATGATGGAAGGCCCTGGTCAGGGAGCGGTGGGCGCCGCCGCGGGCGCGCGGGCTTCCAGCGCGGCCACGGCCTGTTCCAGCGCGTCGAGTTTCTCGCGCGTGCGCAGCAGCACCGCGCGCTGCACGTCGAACTCTTCGCGGGTGACCAGGTCCAGCTTGCCCAGGCCGGCCTGCAGTGCGCCCTTGAAGGTGCCTTGCAGTTCTTCGCGCGATTGGCGCAGGCCCGGCGGCACCAGGTCGCTGAGGCGGCGGGCGAGGTCGTCGAGCTGGTTGAAATCGATCATGGGTGTTCTCCGCAGGTCCGTAGGAAGCCTAGTGCAGGCCGGGACACGCGGAACATCGGCAAGGCAGTCGGCAGGCGGTAAGGATAGTCCCATTCGGCTGTCGGCCGCGGTGACGGCGGTACGCCATGGGGTGAGTGTTATGGCCGTCCACGGTATGCTGCGCGCCCCGTCATGCCCTTGGTACTGCACCGATGAAAATGATCATGGCCATCGTCAAACCGTTCAAGCTCGACGATGTGCGCGAAGCGCTCGCCGGCTGCGGGGTGGCGGGCATCACGGTGACCGAGGTCAAGGGGTTCGGGCGCCAGAAGGGACACACCGAGCTGTATCGCGGCGCCGAGTACGTGGTCGATTTCCTGCCCAAGGTGAAGATCGAAGTGGCGGTGACCGACGACCAGGCCGAGCGCGTGGTCGAGGCCATCGTGACCGCGGCCGGGACCGGCAAGATCGGCGACGGCAAGGTGTTCGTCTACGACCTGGGCAGCGTGGTGCGGATCCGCACCGGCGAGCTGGATAGCGACGCGCTGTAAGCGCGCCGGCGGGCAGCGACGTCGGCGACGGTGCGCCTGGAGCCTGGGCAACCGCCCGCTTGCCGGAACACCACACCGCGCCAGTCGGCGACCGACGATCGGCTGAGTGCCGCGACGCAGTGCCATGGCGTGCCCAGTGCATCGCCGGTCACTGCGTCCTCCAGGGTGGCACGCGGCCGTCGACGGCTGAGGTGGGCACGCAATGCTGAGCCGGGGTCGCCCTCGACGCAGTCGCGCGGGCGCTCCTCGAGCTAGGCTGCTATAAGCCGCCAGCCAGCGTTCTCATACCATTTCAATACCGAAGACCGGATCCGGCACCCAGGCCAGCCTCGGCATCTGCTTGAGGCGCTTCACCCTGCTTGCCGCTCCCGAATCCAGCCAGGACACCAAAAAGCCGCGCCCGCTTGTCGCCACGCGAGGACTTGCCTACTCTAGGGCCTAATACCATTTCAATACCGGAGTTCGGGGATGAAGCGACGCGCTGGAACGTCGGGCTTGCGCCCGCTCTCGCTGTGGCTGGCAGCAGGCCTGGCAGCGGCGGCAGTCCCCGCACTGGCGCAGCCGGTCACCCAGCCGGCGATCTTCCCCACGCCGGTCGCGATCACGCTGGACGGCGGCACGGTCACGCTGGGTCGGTCGGTGGTGCTGGTGGTGGCACCGGGCGCAGATCCGGAGGCGGTCGCGTTGGTGCGCCGCATCCTCGGCACGGCCGGCGTCACCAAGATCGCCACCGCGGCGGGTCTGCCGGCCACGCTCGACCGCCCGCATATCGTGCTCGGCACCGGTGAGGCGGCAGTGGTGCGCGATGCCCTGACCCGCAGCAAGGCGGTGCAGGACACCCACACGGAGGGCTATACGCTGGCCAGCGTGGCGCTCGGCACCGGCAGCCTGATCACGCTGGCCGGCCACGATAACGATGGCCTGTTCCATGCGGCGCAGACGCTGCGCCAGCTGGTCGAGCGCCCGGCCATTGCGGCCCTGGCAATCCAGGATCATCCGGCGATGCCGATCCGCGGCACCATCGAAGGCTTCTACGGCGCGCCATGGTCGATGGCCGACCGCAGCAAGCACATCGAATTTCTCGCCCGCAGCAAGGCCAATACCTTCATCTACAGCCCCAAGGACGACCCGTATGCGCGCGACCGCTGGCGCGAGGCGTATCCGGCCGCGACGCTGAAGGCGCTCGGCAAGCTGGCGGCCACCGCCAAGCGCAATCACGTCGACTTCGTCTATGCGATCTCGCCGGGGCCGACGGTGTGCTTCTCCGATCCGGCCGATGCCAAGGCACTGCTGCGCAAGTTCGATGCCTTCCGCGCGCTGGGCGTGCGTAGCTTCTACGTGGCGCTGGACGATATCGAATACACCAAGTGGAACTGCGAGCGCGACAAGACCACCTTCGGCGCGTCCGGCGCGCAGGCGGCCGGCATCGCGCAGTCGTATCTGCTCAATCTGGTGCAGGCCGACCTGGTGGCCCGCCACGATGCGTCTTCGGAACTGATCATGGTGCCGACCGAGTATTACGACGCCAAGGAAAGCCCGTACAAGGAAGCGCTGCGCAAGCACCTGGACCCGAAGATCGTGGTGCAGTGGACCGGCACCGACGTGGTGCCGCCGGCCATTTCCATCCCCGATGCACGCGCGGCCACCAAGGCGTTCGGCCGCAAGACGCTGCTGTGGGACAACTACCCGGTCAACGATTTCGAAACCTCGGCCGGGCGCCTGCTGATGGCGCCGTATGCGCGGCGCGAAGCCGGCCTGTCGGCGGAGTTGTCCGGCATCGTCTCCAACCCGATGAATCAGGAAGTGCCCAGCCGGGTCGCGGTGATGGGGCTGACCGCGTTCGCATGGAACGACACCGGCTACGATGCCCAGCGCACCTGGCACGCGGCCGCGCGCGACCTGGCCGGTGGCGACGCGCAGGTGACCGCCGCGCTGCTGACCTTCTTCGATACCCAGCATCTGGCGCCGACCTTCGGCAGCCAGCCGTGGCAGGAACAGGCGCCGCGCCTGAAGGCCGTGCTCGACCATGTACGCGAGACGATTGCGCTCGGCGATGCGGCAGCGCGCCGCCAGGCCATCGCCGAACTGGCGCGCACGGCGGATGCGTTCGCGGCTGCGCCGCAGATCATCCGTACGGGCGTGGCCGACAAGGGCTTTGCGGAACAGTCGCGTCCCTGGCTGGAGGCGATGGACGGCTGGGGCCGCGCGCTGCAGCAGACCGCGGCCGGGCTGGATGCCGCCAATCGTGGTGACGCGCAGGCGTCCGTTGCGTTTGCCGATGCCAAGCGGATCGCCGCCGAAGCCGCAGCAATCGTCTCGATTCCCGGCGCCACGCGCTTCGGGGGCCCGGTCAAGATTGCCGATGGCGTGCTGGACCGCTTCGTCGCCGACGCGCCGCGCCTGATCGCCTACAAGGCACCCGCCGGGTCGGCGGCGGTGGAGCACTGATGGTGCTGTTGGCGGCTGAGAGCCGCTGACGCAGCGACTGTGCTCACCGGCAGGCGGTGCAGCCGCTGCCAGGTGCGGCGTGGACCACTCCTACACGCCGGTTCCCCGCGCGGTCCGCACCTCTCTGACGGATGCTCGTCAGGCGGCTCCGAACTGTTTACGCGCCGCGCTTGAGGCGGCGATAGAGCCGCTTCCAGCCGCCGCGAAGGGTGCCCACCCAGCGCGGTTCGGCGCTGCGTGCGGCCTCGTCGGCGGTCGGTGCGATCCCGGCCAGGCGCTGGCGCATCTTCTGGAAATTGGCCACGTCGCTGCGCTGCAGCTGGCGTGCCAGCGTGCCGCGCCGCAACCAGCGCGGGAAGCGCCAGGCCGAGGTGAAATCGATCAACACCGGCACCCCGGCACTGACCACCACGTTGGTGCCGTGCAGATCGTTATGGGTGATGCCGAACGCATGCAGGCGACGCAGTGCCTGCTGCAATTGTTGAAAGACTTCCTGGCCGACCACCGCACTGGCACTGAGGGTGTCGCCGGGGATGAACTCCATGCCCAGCGCCAGACCACCCAACGTGCCGAGCAGGGCCGGCGCATGCCGCCAACCGTGCAGGCGGGCCAGCATCTTCGCCTCGTGGCGCACCATCAGCCGCGCGACCGGCGCCAGCAGTGTGCGGCGGTAGCGGCTGTAGTCCTTGACCACCGCCAGCTGTCCATCCAGATGCGTGCGATAGACGTTGGGCTCGAGCAGCCGGGTGCCCTGCTTGAGCAACACCGGCGTGACGATTTGCAGGCTGGAGGTGTCCAGCGGCTGGTAATGCATGGCAAGTCTCCGGACCTTGTCGGCGCGGAGGAATCACGCGTCTGGCAGGTTCACGATGTCGCGAGGGATCGGTCCGGTGAATTTTAGAACTTGGAAGTATGGTAATTACATTTGTTTAACAAATGAAATGTTCCGGGAGTGGAACGGTTTTAAGAATCAACAGCTTGCCGCGTCATCTAAGACTCATCCTGTCGCTGTATCCGGGCGGCGCACTGCATGCAGCCGGCGACTTGGCACGCAGGGCGTGCCGTGGCCATCGGCGTGGCGGGCTTCGACGTCGGTGGCCGCTCTGGGTACAGGCTGCGGTGTGGCTATCGGCCAGCATGTCAGTGTGAGCGCGCCCCACACGAACGACCTGCATGCCGACGACATCACGATCAATCGTGCCGAAGTGCTGAGCTTCGGCGCCGCAGTCCGTTTTCGCGCCGGCGATAAAACCAGCGTGGTGCCCACATCAAGGCGATGGCGACATCCGTCTTGTTGCCCCGTTGGGGCTGCCTGAAGCACTCAGCGATCCGGCACTGTGCATTGCTGGCCGGGTTTCTGATCGGCACCACGAAGGCACGGATGTGGTGTCATACAGGACAACGCTGCGGCGCAGGCGATCACGACGAGGAAGGTATGGAGGTCTTTACGCAATTCCTGGCCGACGAGCAGGACCCGGTGGCCGTGGGCAAGATCCTGCCCAAGGTAAACGAGTTGCTGACGCGGGACGAGCAGGTCGAGTACATCGCGGTGCAGAAGAAAATGGTGGTGAACCTGTCGCCGGCCGCGGTGGTGCTGACCACTCGCAGATTCATCGTGGTGCACCCCACGCTGTTCGGGATGACGTTTCGCGATGTCCCCTGGCGCGAGGTGCTCGACGTGCACATGAGCGAGCAGATGCTGGGAGCGACGATCATGTGCCGCACCACGCAGGGCGGCTACCTGTCCATCGACAGCCTGCCCAAGAAACAGGCCCGGCGGGTCTACGCCTATGCGCAGCAGGTGGAAGAATCGGCCTACGAAAAGCGCCAGCAGCTGGAGTTCGACAAGTTGCGCGCCTCGGCCGGTGGCGTGGTGGTGCATGCACCCGGCGCGCAGGGCGGCATGCCGTCTGCATCGCCGAGCACGGCAGCCGCCGCGGACGATCCGATACAGGTGCTGAGCAAGCTCAGGCAATTGCTGGATGCGGGGCTGGTTACCCAGGAGGAGTTCGACGCCAAGAAAACCGAGGTGCTGGCGCGGTTGTAGGCGCTCGGCACGGTACCTGGCCGCGGCCACGGCCAGGACCCATAAAACGCCTGCGTCGATCGCCAGGCGGGCGCGGCCGTTGCCCGGAACCGGCAGGAACCACGCCTACCGTGGCTCCTGCTGCGCCGCGCGTACCTGCCGGCAGCGCGACGGGCTGACAGTTACGCTTACTCGCCCAGCGCCTTGGCCACGAACGGCGGTGCGACCAGCACGCCGGTGTGCAGGTGCGCGGTGTAGTACAGCGTCTCGAAGCCCTTGGCCTGCGCGGCGTCCTGGCGGAAGGCGAAATCGGCGTTGGCCTGCTTGCTGGCCATGGTCACGCTCCACCAGCCGGTGGGGTAGCACGGCTGCGGGAACGGCAGCGTCTTGAACGACTGGAAGCCGGCCTTGCCCATTTCGGTGCGCATTTCCTTGATCAGCTCCACCAGCGCCAGCGGCGATTCGGACTGCTGCACCAGGATGCCGTCGTCCTTCAGTGCCTTGAAGCAGCTCTCGTAGAAGGCCTTGTTGAACAGGCCTTCGGCCGGGCCGACCGGATCGGTGGAGTCGACGATCACGATGTCCACGCTGCCGGCCGGGCAGTTGGCCATGTAGGCCACGCCGTCGTCGAACAACAGCTCGGCGCGCGCGTCGTGGTTGGAGTCGCACAGCTCGGGGAAATACTTCTCCGACATGCGGGTGACCTGCTCGTCGATATCGCACTGGGTGGCGCTTTCCACGCCCGGGTGCTTGAGCACCTCGCGCAGTGTGCCGCAGTCGCCGCCGCCGATGATCACCACGCGCTTGGGCGCGGCGTGGGTGAACAGCGCCGGGTGGCTGATCATCTCGTGGTAGAAGAAATTGTCGCGGCTGGTCAGCATCACCGCGCCGTCGATCAGCATCAGCTTGCCCCAGTCGGTGGTCTGGTAGATCTCGATCTTCTGGAACGGGGACTGCACCTCGTCCAGCTTGCCGCTGATGCGGAAGCCGATGGCCGAGCCGGTCGGCTGGAAGTGTTCGATGTACCAGTTGTCGTTGGCGCTCATGCAAAGTCCTAAAGATGGGGGCTGTTGCTTCTCCCGCCGGGAGAAGGTGGCGCGAAGCGCCGGATGAGGGGCGGGCGCCGCCGCGTGCAAGCAAGCTGCTGGCGGCCGTCCCGACCCCCTGCCAACCCCGCTCCGACCAGGAGCAGGGCGTGAAGTCGGCGCGGATTGTAACGGACCCTGCGCGTGCCAGGCGTTACACTTCACGCCCTTTTTGCCCCAGCCGAGTCAGCGAAATGAGCGATTGGTCCCTCGACCAAGCCCGCAAGACCTATTCGATCCCGCATTGGGCCGACGGGTATTTCGACGTGAACGATGCCGGACATGTAGTGGTCACGCCGACCAGCGACGGTCCGTCGGTGTCGTTGCCCGAGGTGGTGGACGCCGCGCGCGCGGCCGGCGCCAAGCTGCCGCTGCTGGTGCGTTTCCCCGACATCCTGGGCCAGCGCCTGGGCAAGCTGCAGGCGGCGTTCGCGCAGGCGCAGTCCGAATGGGACTACGCCGGCGGCTACACCGCGGTGTACCCGATCAAGGTCAACCAGCATCGCGGCGTGGCCGGCACCCTGGCCAGCCACCACGGTGACGGCTTCGGCCTGGAAGCGGGCAGCAAGCCGGAGCTGATGGCGGTGCTGGCGCTGTCGCGTCCGGGCGGGCTGATCGTCTGCAACGGCTACAAGGACCGCGAATACATCCGCCTGGCGCTGATCGGCCGCAAGCTCGGCCTGCAGACCTTCATCGTCATCGAAAAGCCCTCCGAGCTGAAGCTGGTGCTGGAAGAGGCGCGCGCGCTGGACGTCAAGCCGGGCCTGGGCGTGCGCATGCGCCTGGCCTCGCTGGGCGCGGGCAAGTGGCAGAACAGCGGCGGCGACAAGGCCAAGTTCGGGCTGTCGCCGCGTCAGGTGCTGGACCTGTGGAAGACGCTGCGCGACACCGAGTACGCCGACAGCCTGAACCTGCTGCATTTCCACATGGGCTCGCAGATCTCCAACGTGCGCGACATCGCCAACGGCATGCGCGAGGCCACGCGCTATTTCGTGGAGTTGTCGCGGCTGGGCGCCAGGATCAGCCACGTGGACGTCGGCGGCGGCCTGGGTATCGACTACGAAGGCACGCGCTCGCGCAGCTATTGCTCGATCAACTACGGCCTGCACTCCTACGCCAGCAACATCGTGCAGCCGTTGGCCAGCGCCTGCGAAGAGCACGGCCTGGCCCCGCCGCGCATCGTCACCGAATGCGGCCGCGCCATGACCGCTCACCACGCGGTGCTGATCGCCAACGTGTCCGAAGTGGAGCAGGCACCGGAAGGCCGCGTGCCCGACGCGCACGATGACGAACCGGCGGCGATCCGCCACCTGCGCGAGATCCATGACGAGCTCGATGTGCGCCCGGCGGTGGAACTGTTTCAGGAGGCGCAGCATTTCCATGCCGAAGGCTTGAGTGCGTATGCACTGGGCCAGATCGACCTGACCCACCGCGCGCGTATCGACGACCTGTTCTATGCGATCGCGCACGGCGTGCGTGCACGCCTGAGCTTCGACGAAAAGAGCCATCGCCCGGTGCTGGACGAACTCAACGAGCGGCTGGTGGACAAGTACTTCGTCAACTTCAGCGTGTTCGAGTCGATCCCGGATGTGTGGGCGATCGATCAGGTGTTTCCGATCGTGCCGATCGAGCGCCTGAACGAAGCGCCGCAGCGGCGCGGCATCATTGCCGACATGACCTGCGATTCCGACGGCATGGTCAAAACCTACGTCGAGAACGAAAGCCTGGACAGCTCGATGCCGCTGCACACGTTGAATGCAGGCGAGAGCTATCGCATCGGCTTTTTCCTGGTTGGCGCCTACCAGGAAATCCTGGGCGACATCCATAACCTGTTCGGCGATACCGATGCGGTGGAAGTGGCCGTGGATGGCGACGGCTATCGCATCGCGCAGCAGCGCCGTGGCGATACCACCGATGTGATGCTGGACTACGTGGGGTATCAGCTGGACACGCTGCGTGCGACCTATGCCGAGCGCATCGCCGCCGCGCAGCTATCGCCCGAGCGCGCGCAGGAACTGAGCGATGCACTGGAAGCAGGGTTGACCGGTTACACCTATCTGTCCGACGAACCGTTGGGCTGATGCACTGCGCGCTGCGGCCGATGCCGTGGCGCGCCGTTTTGTTGTCACTCCGCGCGCAACGCATGGGAGAGGTGGGCCGCAGCACAGCGATGCGGCCGGCATGTGACGTGCCTCAGGTGTTGAACCGGCGCTATCGCCGGACGCCGTGGTTTCTGCGCGCCTTGGCGATGCCGGCGACGTACCGCCCATTGACTGCCTGCGAGACCCCACGCCCTCTGCTCTAGCCAGGAGCTGGCCACGCATCCCACGGCTGTGCATGCGTGGCCGACGCGGCGTGGCAATGACAGTCAGATAACCCTCGCGTGACGCTGCGGTTGCAATCGGCATTCAAAAAAGTGCGGTGCCCTGCGCAGTGGTTGTGCCCGCAGTGCACTGATGTCAATGCCGTTGCATGCAGTGGTCTTGGTGCGCGCGGTTCCGGGCATGTTGCGAAACAGGGCAAAATTCCCGGCAAAGAACGCCTTGGCCACGTTGCCGGGTGATGCATGGCAGTCTGGTCCGCAGCGCGCGGCGTGTGGGAAACGCCATCTGTGGACGTACGCATCTGGAACACTAATTGAAATCACATTTCAGCACATGATTTTTGCAGGCGACGCGGATTTCGTGATTTTTGCACGGTTTATCGCGTTGGCTAATTGTTAGTGTTTGTTTAACTTGTCGGGAAACAAGTGCTTTAAAGAAAGCCGGTGCACGTCGTTGTCTCGACGCTGCACGTCGCTTCGTGGTGCGTTCCCATTGTGCGTTTCCATCGTGTATCGCCGGCCTGCGCCGGCGGTCGTCGGTGTCTCTTACCTCACGTTTTCAAGGCCATGTGCTGATCCGGCGTCCCAGTGACCGCGTTGCGGGCATGGCGCACCGGGCGACTGCGCGCCATACAAGAAGGATGCACGCCATGCACGCTGACGCCTCTCCCGTGTTTCCCCTGACCAAAGCGCAACGCGGCCTGTGGGTCGCCAACAAGTTGCACACCGACAACACCTTGATGTTGTCCGAAGCCCTGGAAATGGTTGGTCCGCTCGATCCGCAGCTGCTGATCCGCGCCAGCATGCAGCTGACGCGCGAATTCGACACGCTGCGGCTCTGCATCGTCGAGCACGATGGCGTGCCGCACCAGGTGGTCCTGCCCGACTACACCGCCGCGATTCCGTACTTCGACGTCAGCGAAGATCCGTCCCCGCGCACTGCGGCCGAGCACTGGGTCGATGAAGAAATCCGCAAGCCGGAAGACCTGCAGAACGGGCCGTTATGGCATTGCGCGGTATTCCGCCTGGGCGAGGATCACCACATGTGGGTGCAATGCGTCAGTCATCTGGTGATGGATGGCTATTGCGCCTCGATCATGATGCAGCGCATGGCGGTGCTGTACAACGCCTACGCAGAAGGCATCGAGCTGGCGCCTGCGCAATACGGCAGCGCGCTGTCGCTGATCGAACTCGAGCAGCAGTATCGCGACTCCGATCGCTTTCAGCGCGACCGCAGCTACTGGATGCAGCAGCTGGCCGATCTGCCGCCGCCGGCAACCCTGGCACGTCCGGGCAGCCAGCTGTCGACCGGGCTGTTGCGTGGCACCGGGCAGTTCTCGCCGCAGCAGGTGGCGCGGCTGCGTGCGCTGGGCAAGGACCATGGCGCCAGCCTGCCGCAGATGCTGATTTCGCTGATCGCCGCGTATTACTACCGCTGCACCGGCACCGAGGATCTGGTGCTGGCCATGCCGGTGACCGGCCGCATCAATGCGCGTTACCGGCAGACCGCAGGCCTGGTGGCCAATGTGATTTCGCTGCGCCTGAAAATGGATCCGCAGCAGCCGGTGCATGCCCTGTTCGCGCAGGTGTCCTCGGTGGTCAGGCATGCGCTGCGCCACCAGCAATACCGCTTCGAGGATGTGCGCCGCGATCTGGGCATGTTCGGGATCGACCAGAAGTTCGCACGCCTGGCGGTGAACATCGAAGCCTTCGACTACGCACTGCGCTTTGGCCAGGCCCATGCGATGCCGCATAACCTCTCCAACGGCCCGGCCGATGATCTGACCATCTTCTGCTACGAGCGCGGCGACGGTGCCGCGTTGCGCTTCGATCTGGATGCCAATCCGGCGTTGTACGACAGCGACGAACTGGCCGACCATTGCCGCCGCCTGACCCATCTGGCCGATGCGGTATTGGCCGACCCGGAGTGCGCGCTGGGCCAGATCGATGTGCTGGGCGATGCGGAACGCCACCGCCTGTTGCACACCTGGAACGCCACCGCCGCGGCGTTGCCGGAACCGGCCACGTTGCTGCACGGCATGCTGCAGCGCGCCGAGCGGATGCCGGCAGCGGTGGTGGTGCAATACGACAACCGCACCCTGGATTACGCCACGCTGTGCGAACTGGCCTCGCGCATCGCCGCGCAATGGGTGGCCGATGGCGTCCGCCCCGGCGATGTGGTCGCCATCGCGTTGCCGCGCAGCGAGCACTTGCTGGTGGCCCTGCTGGCGGTGATGTGGAGCGGGGCGGCGTATCTGCCGCTGGACCCGGAAAGCCCGGCCGCGCGCAACCGGCAGATGCTCAACGATTCCGGCGCCATCGCGCTGGTCTGCGAGCCGGCGTTGTGCGAGCGCTATCTGCTCGGTGGCATGGTCTGGCTGGATCCGCGCCCGGCGGTGTTGCCGGCGGCGATCGCGCCGCTGGCCACGCCGGACGGGACTGCCTACCTGCTGTACACCTCCGGCTCGACCGGCGCGCCCAAGGGCGTGGAAATCAGCCATCGCAATCTGTTCAATTTCCTGCATGCGATGGAGCATGAGCTGGCATTGCGCCCACGCGACCGCGTGCTGGCAGTCACCACCATCACCTTCGATATCGCCGGGCTGGAGCTGTATCTGCCGTTGCTGGTGGGCGCGCGCGTGGTCATCGCACCGGCCGGCATCACCCATGATCCGCGCAGCCTGTCGCGGCTGATCGCGCACGCGCAGATCAGCGTGGTGCAGGCGACCCCATCGCTGTGGCGCATCCTGCTGGCCAACCAGGATCTGGCGCTGGACCGTATCCACGCCCTGGTCGGTGGTGAAGCCCTGGTGCCGGAACTGGCGACCCAGCTGCTGAGCCGGGTCGGGCGCCTGACCCAGTTGTACGGGCCGACCGAAACCACGATCTGGTCGACCATCATGCCGTTGCAGCTGACCGACGCCGCCGCTCCGCCGATCGGCCGGCCGCTGCTCAATACGCGTGTCTATGTGCTCGATGCACAGCGGCAACCGCTGCCGACCGGCGCGATCGGCGAGTTGTACATCGGCGGCGCGGGCGTGGCCAAGGGCTATCGCGGCAAGCGCCAGCTGACCAGCGAGCGGTTCGTGCGTGACCCGTTCGCCAACGACGGCAGCAACATGTACCGCACCGGCGACCGCGTGCGTCAGCGCCGCGACGGCATGCTGGAATTCATCGGCCGCGCCGACGCGCAACTGAAGATCCGCGGCCATCGCGTGGAGCCGGCCGAAATCGAAAACGCCTTGCTGCTGCATTCGCAGGTGGCGCAGGCGGTGGTGGTCGGTCATCGCGATGGCGACCACGATGCGCTGCAGTTGCTGGCGTATGTGGTGGGCAAGCAGGGCGCAACGCCATCGCCCGAGCTATTGCGTGCGCATCTGCAGCAGCGCCTGCCGGCGTCGATGATTCCCACCTTGTGGGTGCCGTTGCAGGCATTGCCGCTGACACCCAATGGCAAGCTGGATCGCCGCGCCTTGCCGTCGCCGGGTGCGCTGCCGCAGCGCGCGCATGTGGCGCCGCGCGACGCGCTCGAACGCCAGCTGGCGGCGATGCTGCAGGACGTGCTGGGGATCGAGGCGGTGGGTGTGGAAGACAACTTCTTCGAGCTCGGCGGCGACTCGCTGCGCGCGGCGGAAATGGCCGCACGCTTCCCGCAGGCGTTCGGTGTCGAACTGCCGTTGGGCAGCCTGTTCCATGCACCGACCATCGCCGGCCTGGCCGAGGTGATCAAGCGCAACGTGCAGACCCCGAACGACCCGCTCGGCGTGCTGTTGCCGCTGCGTGCCGGCACCCCGGGCACGACGCCGCTGTTCTGCATCCATCCGGTGGTCGGCCTGGGCTGGTCGTATCTCACCTTGCTCGGCCAGCTCGATCCGCAGTGGCCGGTATATGCCCTGCAGTCGCCGGGCTTGAGCGACCCGCAGCATCGCCCGGAAAGCATCGAGGCGATTGCACGCGACTATCTGGCGCGGCTGCGCACGGTGCAGCCGCAGGGGCCGTACCGGTTGATTGGCTGGTCGCTGGGCGGCTTGATCGCCCATGCCATCACCGCCGAACTGCATGCGCTGGGCGAAGAAGTCGAACTGCTGGCGATGCTCGACAGCTACCCGCACCTGGAGCAGGCCGCGTCGCTGCCGGAATCGGAAAACGTGCGTGCATCGGTGCATGCGCTGGGCCTGCATCTGGCCCATGGCCAGCCGATGCCGACCACGGTGGCCGAACTGGCCAGCCTGCTGTGCGATCACTACGGGTTGAACGATCTGCCCGCGGTGCGCCAGCTGCTCGAACAACGTCCCACATTGCTGGACGACATGGGCGGCATGACCCAGCACCACCTGCAGCTGGCGCGGCGCCATCGCCCCAAGCCGCTGGACCAGGATGTGGTGTTCGTCGAAGCCAGCGTGCGCATGAGCTCCGGCGGCGACGATACGGTGTGGGTGGATTACCGGCCGCAGGCATGGCGTCCGTACGTGCGCAACCTGCACCTGCATGCGCTCGACAGCGACCACCATTCGATGCTGTCGCCCACGCATTCGGCCACGCTCAGTGCATTGCTGCACGCGGCCACTGCGAAAGCCGTACAACGCGATGGCCGCATCGCCACCGCCAGCGACGGGGTGGCCGAATATGCCTGAGTCTTCCTTCAACGCGGGACGCCGCCCGGTGCTGATCGCCACCCTGGGCACGCATGGCGATGTGCGCCCGATCATTGCGCTGGGGCGTGGCTTGCAGGAGCGCGGTTACCCGGTGCGGGTGCTGACCAGCGCCAACTTTGAATCGCTGATCCGTGCCAACGGGCTGGAGTTCTTCCCGCTCAGCGGCGACCACCAGAAGCTGTTGCAGGGCCATCCGGATGTCGCCGAGATGCGCGGTGGCTGGCGCGGCATCTGGGGCACCTTGCGCGCCCAGCTGCTGGAGTGGGCACGCGACTGGGCCGCGCAGGGCCGCGCGGCCTGTGCCGATGCCGGCCTGATTCTCGGCGTCGGCAGCGCGAGCCTGCTGGCGCACAGCCTGGGCCAGGCCTACGGGCTGCCGGTGGTGCTCACGCAATTGCAGCCGCTGACCGCCTCGCGCCACGTGCCGTTGATGGTGATGCCCACCGTGCGTCTGCCCGGGCTGGTGAGTGTGGCGCTGCATCATGCGGTGCGCTTTGCCGGCTGGCAGCTGATGCGCCCGGCGCTCAACGGCATCGTGCGCCCGGCATTGGGGTTGCCGGCGTATCCGTGGAGCGGTCCCGATCGCAGTGCGCAGCGTGTGGTGTATGGCTACAGCGAGCATCTGTGCCCACGTCCGCCGGACTGGCCGGATCGGGCCCAGGTCAGCGGCTTCTGGCAGTTGCCGCAGCCGCAGTGGCAGCCGCCGGCCGCGCTGGAGGCATTTTTGCAGGCGGGCCCGCCGCCGCTGTACATCGGTTTCGGCAGCATGATCAGCAGTGATGCGGCGCAGCTCACCGCCACCGTCAAGGCGGCGGTGCGTCTGACCGGTCAGCGCGCGCTGCTGGCCAGCGGCTGGGGCGGGCTGGCGGCCGGGGAAGAAGCGTCCGACGATGCCGGGCGCTTCTTCCAGCTGGAACAGGCACCGCACGATTGGCTGTTTCCACGGGTGTCGGTGGCGGTGCATCACGGCGGTGCCGGCACCACCGGTGCGGCGCTGGCTGCGGGGATTCCGTCGGTGGTGCTGCCGTTCGGCTACGACCAGCCGTTCTGGGCGCATTGCCTGGCCCAGCGCGGCGTCGCGCCGCCGGCGCTTGCACGGGCCGGATTGCAGCCGGAGACCCTGGCCGATGCCATCGGCCAGGCCAGCGCGCCGGGCATGCGCGCGGCGGCACGCGCGCTGGGCCAGCGCATCCGCGAGGAGGACGGAATCGGCCGGGCAGTGGACCAACTGGAAGCATGGGGATTGCTGGAACCGGCGGTGACGCTGGCGCAGGGAGCGCGCGTCGAGCAGCAGGCTGTCGCGTGATGGATGACGCCGTGGGGAAGCCACAGCATCGACAGCGGTTTGGCGGCTGCAATGCGGCTGGTGGCTGTACCGAAGGTCTCCGGGTGCGGCACCGTCGGGGTGCTGGGCGTGTTGCTGTCGCCGCTAGCTGGTCGACGGCAGCAGGCCTGCACTGCTGACAGACGGCGAGAACGCGTCTGCGTTGCCGGCACGAGCTGGCGAGCGCGGCCAACGCCGGTGCCGGCATCGCCGCAGCGGCGGGATGCGGCACAATCGGGCTCCCTCGGCCCTGCATCGCCCGCATGCGCTATCCCGCTCTCGATCTGCTGCGTGGCATCGCTATCGTCTGGGTGATGCTGTTCCATTCCTTCGTGGTCGGCGGTCTGGGGCCGGATTGGGCGTGGTTGTCGCGCTACGGCTGGATGGGCGTGGACCTGTTCTTCGTGCTGAGCGGCTTCCTGATCGGCACGCAGGTGCTGAGGCCGCTGGCACGCGGGCAACGCCTGGACTTCAGGGATTTCTATCTGCGCCGCGCGTTCCGCATCCTGCCGGCGTTCTTGGTGGTGCTGGCGATCTACTTGGCGTGGCCGCAGTTCCGCGAGGTGCCCGGGTTGGCGCCGTGGTGGATGTTCGTCAGCTTCACCCTGAACCTGTTGGTCGACTATGGCCGTGATGCCGCGTTCTCGCACGCCTGGTCGCTCTGCGTGGAAGAACATTTCTATCTGGTGTTTCCGTTGCTGGCGACGTTGTTGATGCGGCGGCCCTCGGCCGCGCGGTTCGTCGTGCTCTGCGTGCTGGTGGTGGTGGCAGGCATCGCGTTGCGTGCCGGCATCTGGTGGCACAACACCGCCCTGGACAGCGCCGGCGCCGGCCTGCAGCGCAACTGGTTCATCGAAGACCTCTATTACCCGACCTGGAACCGTCTGGACGGTCTGCTGGCCGGTGTCGTGCTGGCGGTGCTCAAGGTCGTTCGCCCCGCGCTGTGGCAACGGCTGCAGCGACACGGCAATGCATTTTTGCTTGCAGGCGTGGCGATCCTGGCGCTGGCGATGTGGCTGTTTCGCGAGCGCACCGGCCTGGTGGGCAATGCGCTGGGTTGGCCGGTGCTGTCACTGGGACTGGCCTTGCTGGTGCTCGCCGGCACCGCCACCCGCGGTGTGCTTGGCGGCGTGCACGTGCCGGGTGCGGCGTGGCTGGCGGCCATTTCCTACAGCCTGTATCTGACCCACAAGGCCGTGTTCCATCTCACCCAGGGCTGGTTCGGCCCGGCGCTGGAGGGGCGTGGCGTGCTGGCGTTTGCGGTGTATGGCCTGGTGGCAGTGCTGGGCGGTGCGCTGTTGCACTACGTGGTGGAGCGCCCGTTCCTGCAGCTGCGCGACAGGGTGCTGCGGCCAGGCGTGCGGCCGCTGGCTGCTGCTGATCGCGGCTGACCGCGCAGCGCAAAACGCCGCGCAATGCGCGGCGTTGTCGTGCTGCCTCGATGCGGCGCGCGGTGCTCACGCGCCGGCCGACACAGCATCGGATCGCGACCCGGTAGATGCATCGGCGCTGCAGGCCATCGTCACTGCGCGTCGCGCGCCACCTGGAAACCGGCGAACGACTGCGTGACCGGCATGATTTCCAGCCGATTGATGTTCAGGTGCGCCGGCAGGCTGGCGACGTAGAAGATCTGCTCGGCGATGTCCTCGGCAGTCATCGGCGTGGCGCCGCGGTACAGCGTGTCCGAGGCGGCCTGGTTGCCGCCGGTGCGCACCAGGGTGAATTCGGTTTCGGCCATGCCCGGTTCGATCGAGGTCACGCGCACGCCAGTGCCGTGCAGGTCCGCGCGCAGGCCCAGCGAAAACTGCTGCACGAACGCCTTGGTACCGCCGTAGACGTTGCCGCCGGTATAGGGGTAGGTCGCCGCGACCGAGGCGATGTTGATGATGGCGCCACGGCGTGCGATCAACGCCGGCAGCAGGCGGTGGGTGAGGGTGACCAGCGCGGTGACATTGGTGTCGATCATCTGCTGCCACTGCGTCAGGTCGGCCTGCTGCGCGGGCGCGGTGCCCAGCGCCAGCCCGGCGTTGTTGACCAGCACATCGATGTCGGCAAACTCAGCCGGCACTGCATCGATCGCTGCCGACAAGGCCTGCGCATCGCGCATGTCGAACGCGGCGGTATGCACCTGGCCGGCGGGCAGGTCGGCCGCCAGGGCATCCAGGCGCTCGGCGCGGCGGCCGGTGGCGATGATCTTCCAGCCGTCGGCGGCAAACCGGCGCACGGCGGCGCTGCCGAATCCGGAGGTGGCACCGGTGATCAGGACAGTCTTGGACATGGGGGATAACTCCTGCGAACGAGGGGGATCAGGCAAGGGATCAGGGGGCAGTGGCAGGGCCGGGCGCGCTGGCCTGGGCGCGCCGCGCGCGCAGGCTGGCCTCACTGAGCGGTTCGCGCGCCAGGACACGGCCGTGTTGCACCTGCAGCAGCAGGTACGGCGCCTCTACGGCGGTGGGTGCGGTGTCGGCGGCGCTCGCAGCGGTTGGCAAAGCAATCACCAGCTCGCCATCGATCCAGTCCGCGGCGACCGGGGCGGTTCGTCCGGGAAACAGCACATCCAGGGGCAATGCCGGCGGAGCGGTGGCACAGGCGCCGATGACGACGCGATCCAGCAGCAGCTGCGCGTTTTCCACGCGCCAATCGGCCCGGTAACCGCGCCAGTTCGCACTGCAACTGCCCAGCGCCTGCCGCGCATGCGGCACGAAACGTTGCCAGGTGGCCTGGTCGTCCAGCACCGGCGACAGGGGTTCGGCTAGCAGCGCCGCGTCCTGCCCGTCGATCCGGATACGGTCTGGAATCTGCTCGGTGGCGTGCGCCGCGCCGATCAGTCCCCACCACAACCACAGGCCGGCGGCGCGCTGCAGCACTGCGGCTACTGCGCCTTGATCGCAATGGCGGGCAAGCCGCTGCCGGTCAGCTTCTGCTTGGCTTCGGCCAGTTCGCCGGCGCTGCCATATGGCCCCATGCGCACGCGGTAGACGGTTTTGCCGCTGATATCGGCCGATTCCACGCGTGCGGCCAGGCCCATCATCGCCAGCTTGGCCTTGGTCGATTCGGCGTCGCCGGAGGCGCCGAACGAGCCGGCCTGCAGGATGTAGCGGGTGTTGTCTGCCACTGCAGCGGGGGTTGCCGCGGTGGCAGCTGTCGCTGCCGGCTTCGGCGCAGCCGTCGCTGCCGGCGTGGCGAGCGCGGCTGTGCTGTCCGGCGCCGGCGTGGCGGCCGGACGTGCCGGGGCGGTCTCCGCCAACGGCTTCGGCGCGCTGGCCGCCGTTTCGTTCAACGGCACCGGCACGCTGGTGGCCGGCGTGGCGGCGGCCACGCTCGCACCCGGTGCAGGTGCAACCGGCTTGCCTTCCAGCGCCGCACGCGCACGTGCGGCTTCCTCGGCGCGCGCACTGGCCGCCAGTTCGGCATCGGACATCTGCACTTCCTTGCCGGGCAGCAAGGTGTAGAAGTCGTACTGGGTTTGCGCATCGCCCGGCTTGGCTTGCGGTTTGGGCGGTTGCGCGGGCTTGGGGAGCTCGGCCGGCGTATCCACGTCGGCATCGGCCACCGGCTCGGGCTGGGCGTCGGGGTTCGCCCGCGGGCCCACGCGCAGGAAGCCGTCGCCGTCCTTCTTGAACAGGTTGGGCGCGGCCAGAAAGATCACTGCCGCAATCGCAGCGCCTGCCACCAACCACACCCAACCGGGGGTGCCATTGCTGGTGTTGCGTCGCGCCTGACTCTTACCGCGTCGTGCTGCCATCTACCACTTCTCCGAATCACGTCGTTACGGGCCATGCGGCCCGACTTACATCTTTTCTGGGGCGCTGACGCCAAGCAGTTCCAGGCCGTTGGCGAGCACCTGTTGCGTGGCGACGGCGAGGGTGAGTTTGGCGTCGCGCTCTGCGGCATCGTCCACCAGCAGTTTGGTGTTGTGATACCACGTGTGGAAGGCGTGCGCCAATTCACGCAGGTATTGCGCGATCTGGTACGGCTCCAGCGCCTGGCCGGCGATTTCCACCACCTCCGCATAGCGCGACAGCTCGACCATGACGTTGAGCGAGTGCTCGTCGTCCAGGCGCGCCAGCTCGGCCAGTCCATGCGCCTGCTCGTACTTGTAGCCTTTTTCCTGCGCCTGCCGCAGCACGCTGCACACGCGCGCATGCGCGTACTGCACGTAGAACACCGGGTTGTCGTTGCTCTGCTGGCGGGCCAGGTCGATGTCGAAGGTGAGCTGCGAGTCGGGCTTGCGCGCGATCAGGAACCAGCGCACCGCATCGGCGCTGGTTTCCTCGATCAGGTCGCGCAGGGTGACGTAGCTGCCGGCACGCTTGGACAGTTTCACTTCCTCGCCGCCGCGCATCACCGTGACCATCTGGTGCAGCACGTACTCCGGCCAGCCCTGCGGGATGCCCAGTTCCAGCGCCTGCAGGCCGGCGCGCACGCGCGTCAGCGAGCCGTGGTGGTCCGCGCCCAGTTCGGTGATCGCGCGCTCGTAGCCGCGCTGCCACTTGGTCAGGTGGTAGGCCACGTCCGGCACGAAGTAGGTGTAGGTGCCGTCGGACTTGCGCATCACCCGGTCCTTGTCGTCGCCGAAGTCGGTGGACTTCAACCACAACGCGCCGCCTTCCTCGTAGGTATGGCCGGAGGCGATCAGCTTCTGCACGGCCTCTTCGACCTTGCCGTCCTTGTACAGCGAGCTTTCAAGGAAATAGATATCGAAATCGACGCGGAACGCGGCCAGGTCGTGGTTCTGCTCGTTGCGCAGGTAGGCCACGGCGAAACGGCGGATCGCGTCGAAGTCGGCCGGGTCCTTGCCGCCGGTGACCAGATGGCCTTCCAGGTCGACGGTGTCGCCGGCCAAGTAGGCATTGGCCACATCGGCGATGTAGTCGCCGCGGTAGCCATTCTCCGGCCAGCCGTCGCTGTCGGGGGTGAGCCCCTGCGCGCGCGCCTGCACCGACAAGGCCAGGTTCTCGATCTGCACGCCGGCATCGTTGTAGTAGAACTCGCGCTTGACGTTCCAGCCGTTGGCATCGAGCACGCGCGCCAGGCTGTCGCCGATCGCCGCCGCGCGGCCATGGCCGACATGCAGCGGGCCGGTCGGGTTGGCCGAGACGTATTCCACGCCCACCGAGCGGCCGTTGCCGGCCAGCCCACGCCCGTAGTCGTTGCCCTGCTTGAGCACGTGCGCCACTTCGCGCTGGTAGGCGGTGGGGGCGAGATGGAAATTGATGAAGCCCGGCCCGGCGATCTCGACCTTGGCCACGTCGTCGCTGGCCGGCAATGCGGCGACCAGCGCCTGGGCCAGTGCGCGCGGATTGCTGCGCGCCGGCTTGGCCAGCAGCATCGCAGCATTGGTGGCGAAGTCGCCGTGCTCGCGCGTCTTGGGTCGCTCGACCACAAAATCCGGCGGCAGGGTGTCGGCAGGCAGGGTGCCGTTGGCGCGCAAGGCTTCGATGCCTTGGCCGATCAGTGCGCGGAGTTGGGCTTTCACGTGGGATCTGCTTGGAACGAAACCAGCGATTTTACCCGACCGCGCGCCCCGGGGTCGGGCCGATGGTTCAGGTCAGCGTCGCGCTGTCATCCCAGCCAGCCGCGCTCGGCCAGCGATACGGGCCGGCCGTCGCCGATCACGAAGTGGTCCAGCAGACGGATATCCACCAGCTCCAATGCGCCCAGCAGACGCCGGGTGACCGCGCGGTCGGCCTCGGACGGTTCCGGATTGCCGGACGGGTGGTTGTGCCCGACGATCACTGCCGCGGCGTTGTGCAGTAGCGCCCGCCGCACCACCTCGCGCGGGTGGATGTCGGCCCCGTCGATGGTGCCGGTGAACACTTCCTCGAAGGCGATGGCGTGATGGCGGGTGTCCAGGTACAGCACCGCGAACACCTCATAGGGGCGCGGACGCAGCCGTTGCGAAAAGTAACGGCCGGCGCTGGGCGGGTCGCTGAGCGCATCGCCGCGTTCCAGCGCGCTCAGCAGGTGGCGGTGTGCCAGTTCCAGCCCCGCGCTGAGTTTGCAGGCCGAAGCCGGACCCAGGCCGGGCAGCCGCGCCAGCGCGGGCGCCGTGTGGTCCAGCAGCACGCGCAGCGGGCCGTGACGCAGCAGCAGGTTGCGCCCGGTCTGGACGGCGTCCTGGCCGCGCAGGCCGGAGCCGACAAAGATCGCCAGCAGCTCGGCATCGGACAGGGCAGTCGCCCCGCGCGCCAGAAGTTTCTCGCGCGGGCGTTCGTGGGTGGGCCAGTCGTGAATGTGCATATGGCGAGATTGCCGGTGCTCATCGCTCACGCCTATCAGGCCGGACGGGGGCATCGGCTAATCTAGTTGTCCTTGTAACCGTAGGACGACTCCGACGTGATCGGCTCCACTCAGGCCCGCCCCCTGGACGGACAGCGCTTGCTGCTGTGCGTCGGCGGAGGCATTGCCGCTTACAAATCGCTCGAACTGGTCCGTCGCCTGCGCGACGCCGGCGCACTTGTACAGGTCGCCATGACCAGCGGCGCGCAACAATTCGTCACCCCGCTCAGCTTCCAGGCGCTGTCCGGGCAGCCCACCCGCACCACGTTGTGGGACAGCGCTGCCGAGCAGGCGATGGGACATATCGAACTGGCGCGCTGGGCCGATCAGGTGATCGTCGCCCCGGCCACCGCCGACCTGCTGGCGCGGCTGGCGCATGGCCTGGCCGACGATCTGGTCAGCACGCTGTGCCTGGCCACCACCGCGCCGCTGACCGTGGCCCCGGCGATGAACCACCGCATGTGGCTGCACGCGGCCACGCAGGCGAATGTGGCGACCCTGTCCGCACGCGGCGTGCGCGTGGTCGGTCCCGATGACGGCCCGCTGGCCGAAGGCGAATCCGGCCCCGGCCGGCTGGCCGAGCCGGCGGCGATCATTGCCGCCCTGGCCGGCGGTGCCGGCGCCGGCAGCGCCGCGCCGGTGGCCTCCAGCAGTGCGGCTGCGCCGGCATTCGTGCCCGGCAGCGCGCAGCTGGAGGGCCTGCGCATCGTGATCAGCGCCGGCCCCACCTTCGAGGACCTGGATCCGGTGCGTTACGTGGGCAACCGCAGCAGCGGCAAGATGGGCTATGCCCTGGCCGCCGCCGCCGCCGGCCAGGGGGCCGAGGTGGTGCTGGTCAGCGGCCCGGTGCACCAGGCCACCCCGGCCGGCGTGCGGCGGATCGACGTGCGCTCGGCTGCGCAGATGCGCGATGCGGTGCTGGGCGCGTTCCCGGCCGACATCTACATCGGCGCCGCTGCGGTGGCCGACTACACCCCCAAGCGGGTGGTCGCGCAGAAGATCAAGAAGACCGGCGAGACGCTGACCCTGGAACTGGTGCGCACCCCGGACATCCTGGCCGAGGTCGCCGCGCAGACGGGCGCGCTGAAGCTGGTGGTGGGTTTTGCCGCCGAGACGCACGACGTGGAGCATTACGCGCGTGGCAAGCTGGCCGCCAAGCGGCTGGACCTGATCATCGCCAACCAGGTGGGGATCGAGGGCGGCGGCTTCGAAAGCGACAACAACGCCGCCACCGCCTACTGGCAGGGCGGCGAGCGCGCCTTCCCCAGCAGCAGCAAGACCGAACTGGCCGACCAGCTGTTGGCCCTGATCGCGGAGAGATTGCAGGCATGAGCACCCCGACCCAGTCCTTGCAGGTGAAGCTGCTCGACCCGCGCTTTGGCGACCTGTGGCCGCTGCCGGCCTATGCCACCGACGCCAGCGCAGGCATGGACCTGCGCGCCGCGCTGGAAGCGCCGATGACGCTGGAGCCCGGCGATGCGGCGCTGATTCCCAGCGGCATCGCGATCCATCTGGCCGACCCGCAGCTGTGTGCGGTGATCCTGCCGCGCTCGGGCCTGGGCCATCGCCACGGCATCGTACTCGGCAACGGCACCGGGCTGATCGATGCCGATTACCAGGGGCCGTTGCTGATCAGCACCTGGAATCGCGGTCGCGCCGCCTTCACCATCGAGCCGGGTGACCGCATCGCACAGCTGGTGATCCTGCCGATCGTGCGCGTGGGCTTGCAAGTGGTGGATACTTTCGTCGACAGCGCGCGGGGAGCGGGTGGATTCGGCCACACCGGCGTGCGCTGACGGGGGACGTCACATGAGCAAGACGAGCGAGCGCAGGCAGTCGATGTCCAGCGTGCGTACGCGTGGTCCGGTGTTGGGGGGAGTGTTGTTGCTGCTGGCTGCCTGGTTCGGCTGGAGCAGCTACACGCAATGGCGCAAGGATGCGGTTGCGCAGGACCTGGAACAGGCGCGCGACCGCGCCGTGCAGGACGTCAGCCAGGCCATGGCGCAGCAGGCCAGCCAGCTCGACGCCCTGCTCAAGCAGCCGCAGGTCATCGCCGCGTTGGCCCACGGTGACGCGCTGGCGGCGGCCTCGACCATCCGCGAGCGATTCAAGGGCGCCGAGGACGTGCAGGTCCTGCCCGGCGACCTGACCGCCGCCTACGACAATCCCAAGGACTTCGGTTACGCGCGGCTGAGCCTGCTCGAGTCGGCGCTGGTGGCCGAACGTGCCCAGGTGCACGTGGTGCGCGACGCCAAGCAGGTCCGTCTGGGTGTGGCAGCGGCGGTCACACTGGGCACGCAGCCGGCGGTGGCGTACGCGCGCCTGCCGTTGTTGCGTCTGACCGGCCCGCTGGATGCGATCGCAGTGCCCGGCAGCGCCTATCTGGCCTTGCGCCAGGGCAGCTACAACGTCGCCCAGCAAGGCGATGTGGCGCTGGCCGATGCCGCCGAGACCCTGGCCAGGCCATTGGGTGACAGCGGCCTGCGCGTGGCCGCCGCGGTGCCGCAACGCGATGAGGGCCCGCTGGGTCTGGGCACCGTCGGCTGCGCGATCGTGGCCGTGCTGCTGCTCGCCATCGCCGTGCTGTTGGTGCTGGCCAGCCGTGGCCGCGTCACCTTGCCGCGTCGCCGCGTGGCCAGCGAGCCGAGCGCCGACGAACCCACCTTCAGCCAGAGCCTGCAGCACGACGCCAGCCTCGCCAGCGAGGCGCGCGCGCTGGACGCAGATGCGCCGCCCGCACCGCCGGCGCTGGTGCCGGCTGTGCAGGTCGCCACCGAGATGTTCCGCGCCTACGACATCCGCGGTGTGGTCGGCAAGGACCTCAATCCGGGCGTCGCCGCGTTGATCGGCCAGGCCATCGGCAGCGTGATGCAGGCGCAGGGCCTGCGCGAGGTGGTGGTCGGCCGCGATGGGCGGCTGTCGGGCCCGGAGCTCGCCAATGGCCTGATCGACGGCCTGCGTCGCGCCGGCTGCAAGGTGATCGATGTCGGTCTGGCGCCCACCCCGGTGGTGTATTTCGGCGCCTATGAACTGCGCGCCGGCAGCTGCGTGGCGGTCACCGGCAGCCACAATCCGCCCGACTACAACGGCTTCAAGATCGTCATCGGTGGCGAGACGCTGTCCGGGGCGGCGATCGCCGACCTGCACCAGCGCATCAACGAAGGCCGCCTGCACACCGCGGCAACGCCTGGCGAGCTGGAACAGCGCGACATCAGCGACGCCTACATCCAGCGCATCGCCGACGACGTGCAGCTGGACCGCCCGATCAAGGTCGTGGTGGATGCCGGCAACGGCGTGGCCGGTGAGATCGCGCCGCGCCTGCTGGAAGCCATCGGTGCCGAGGTCATCCCGTTGTACTGCGAGATCGACGGCACCTTCCCCAACCATCACCCCGACCCGAGCGAGCCGCACAACCTCGACGATCTGGTGAAGATGGTGCAGCGCTTCGATGCCGATATCGGCGTGGCCTTCGATGGCGACGCCGATCGTCTGGGCGTGGTCACCAAGCAAGGCACCATGGTGTTCCCGGACCGTCTGCTGATGCTGTTCGCCGCCGACGTGCTGCAGCGCAATCCCGGTGCGTTGGTGATCTACGACGTCAAGTGCACCGGAAAGCTGTCCGACCACGTGCTGCGCAATGGCGGCAGCCCGCTGATGTGGAAGACCGGGCACTCGCTGATCAAGGCCAAGATGCGCGAGACCGACGCCGAACTGGCCGGCGAGATGAGCGGGCACTTCTTCTTCAAGGAGCGCTGGTACGGCTTCGACGACGGCATCTATGCGGCCGCACGCCTGCTGGAAATCCTGGCCCAGCGTGAGCAGACCCCGTCGGAGGTGCTGGAGGCCTTGCCCGAAAGCGTGTCCACGCCGGAAATCAAGGTGCCGGTGGACGGTGATGCGCATGCACTGGTCGCGCGTTTCGTCGAGCGCGCCCAGGCTGGCGAGGAATCGCCGTTCGAATCGGCGCGGCTGTCGACGATCGACGGACTGCGCGCGGACTTCGCCGACGGCTGGGGCCTGGTGCGTGCCTCCAACACCACGCCGATCCTGGTGCTGCGGTTCGAGGCCGACACCGAAGCCGCATTGGAGCGGATTCGCGGGCTGTTCCGCAGCCAGTTGCAGGCCCTGCTGCCGGACCATCCACTGGACTTTTGACCGACCGGTGCGTCAGGGGCGCCTGCCTTGCCGGCATGCCGGCAGGGCGGGTCGCGGCGCCGCAACCCGCCACAGTGGCCGATCACACCGTGCTCGGCGCTGGCAGATGTCGGCGATCACCGCAGCGCGCAGCCCGCCTTGACCGACGTAGGCGACCGACGTCAGACGTCGCCCGAACAGACGGCGCTCGACGTCAACGTTGATCGGGCGGACGTCGCTCGCACAGATCCCGCAATGCTGACCGCGAAGACGCGCAACAGTCTGTCTGGCCCGCGCCGGACGGACGCGCGCGATCACGGTCACCTGTCTCCCGGGCCCGGCATGCGTGGACCATCAACCGGCACTGCAATCCCGGCGCCGTGCGCAGCGTGGTCGTGCAGCAGCCAGACCGCATCCCAGTACGGATACCCGCCGATCTGCGCGGCCAGCCCTGCGCGCAACGGCAACGCCACCAGCGCGCGCGCGAGCTGTCGATGGTCGTCATGCGGGGCAAGCGCCGACGCCTGCATCTGCGGCTGCCACACCGTCCCGCCGCGGCCACGTGCGCGATTGACCGCCCCGGCGGCGACCTGCCGCGCAACGGCAGCCATGTGCAGCAGCGCAGCCTTGCCCGGTGCCTGCAGCAGCGCACACCAGCAATCGGGCAGCAGCACCCAGCACAGCAACTGCGCGCCCTGCCAGTGACCGGCCGCCGCCAGGCTCGCCGCCGCGGCCCGCGCGCAGCGCCAGTCGGCAAACAACGGCACCTGCTGATGCGTATGCAGCCGCAAATGCCAGTGCGCCGCAATCGGCGCCGACTCGGACAAGGAACGATGGAGAAGCGCACTGGACATGCGCACAGCATGCCGATGAGCAAACAGGCGCGGCATCGGCGACGCGCCTCATCTCCGGTCGGTCACCAGCGCATCGCGGTGTACGAAGAAACCCATTGACTGTCGGATATCGCACGCCTGGCGTTACCCACCGCAAGGCAGAGCCGATGCAGCCTGCTGCACCAGCTCAGTTGCGCCACCGGCACCACCTCAAAAGCCTGGAGACCTGGCGCACCAATCACCAGCAACCGGTCACAGCACCCGCGAACCGCGATTCCCCAATCCCGATTCCCGATTCCCCGCTCAATGCACCGCCCGGTCGCGCTTCCACCCGCGATGCTTCACATCCAGATACAGGCTGTAGAACGCGGTGAATGCCGGGAACAGGTTCTGCAGCACGCCCACCGAATCCTGCTTGGCCGAGAACACGAAGTAGCTCAGCGTCATCAGGCTGCCGACCACGCTCATGTACCAGAACATGCGCGGGATCACCGGCTTGCCGGCGCGCTTGGAAGCGACAAACTGCACCAGCCAGCGGCCGCCGAACATCAGTGCGCCCACATAGCCGATCAGCTTCCAGCCGGTGACATGCAGCCCGGTCCAGTACAGCCAGGTCAGTGGCTGGTCCAGCCAATGCAGTTCCATCAGCGCTCCTGCACCACGGTGCGCCTGCTGCGGGTGATCAGCCAGGCCACGCCGCGCAGGTCGCGGATGCCGACCAGCGCGCGATTGAGATTGTTGTACTTGGACACGCCGGCGGTGCGATGGCGGTGGTGCACCGGCACGCTCACCGTGCGCCAGCCGGCGCGCTGCATCAATGCCGGCAGATAGCGGTGCATATGATCGAAGTAGGGCAGGTCCAGGAACGCCTCGCGCTCGAACAGCTTGATGCCGCAGCCGGTATCGGGCGTGTTGTCGTGCAGCATGCGCGAGCGGATCGCGTTGGCCCACTTGCTGGCCCAGCGCTTGGACCCCGAATCCTGGCGGTTGACCCGCCAGCCGGCGAACAGCTTCACCTGCGCATCGGCGCTGGCGCGCGCGGTCAGCAGCTTGGGAATGTCGGCCGGATCGTTCTGGCCGTCGCCATCGAGCGTGGCGATCCAGCTCGCACGGGCGGCCTTGACGCCATTGCGCACCGCCGTGCTCTGGCCGCTCTGGGTCACGTGATGCAGCACGCGCAGCTCCGGCGTGGTGGTCTTCAGGCCTTGCAGCACCGCCAGCGTGTCATCGCGCGAGTGGTCGTCGACATAGACGATCTCGAACGCCACCAACCCGCGCAAGGCGGCGACGATCTCACCGACCAGCGCGGCGACGTTATCGCGCTCGTTGAACACCGGGACGACAACGGAAATCTGAGGGTGGCTCATGGATTCGTGGTGGCCAGATGAAGGCTGAGCGAAAAGATCGCGCATTGTGCCCTGACTGTCTGAGTCAGGCATGAAGCACGCGCGCGTTGTGTGCGGTGGAGCGCGCGCAAAGCGGACTGTAGCGTGTATGCATGCCCCAAAGCGCCGGCTGCGTGGTCGGCAAGGCGCTGCGCGCCGCGCCTGGATGGTGCAGGGTGGGGCGCGAAAGCTCAACGTCCGGCGCGCCGTCCTGCAGATGCGCGCCTCGCTAAGGGCGGACTCGCGGCGATGTGCTATCGCCTGGCCGCTGACCGCTACCACCATCATTGCGGCTGCGCCGCGGTGGCAGGTGCCGGCTAGGCGCGCTCGCCGAAATAATGGCGGCACCACTCCACCACCTGTGGCAAGCCGCGCTCGACCGGAGTGGCCGGCTCGAAGCCGAAGGCGGCCTGCGCGCGCTGCGTATCGGCCATGGTGCGGATCATGTCGCCCGGCTGCATCGGCCGGTAGACCTTCTCGGCCGGCCGGCCGGCGGCCTGGGCGATCACGTCAATGAAGTATTCCAGTTCCACCGGGGTGTGGTTGCCCAGGTTGAACACCCGGTGCGGCACCGGCTCGCTGCTGGGCGTGTCCAGCGCGCCCAGCACGCCGGCCACGATGTCGTCGACGAAGGTGAAATCGCGCTGCATCCTGCCGTGGTTGAACACCTCGATCGGCCGCCCCGCCAGCACCGCGCGGCTGAAGATCAACGGCGCCATGTCCGGCCGGCCCCATGGCCCGTACACGGTGAAAAACCGCAGCCCGGTCGCGCGCAGGCCGTACAGCTGCGCATAGGTATAGCCCATCAGCTCGTTGGCGGCCTTGGTCGCCGCATACAGCGAGCGCGGCTGGTCCACGCGCTGGTCCTCGGAAAACGGCGGGGTGGCCGAATCGCCGTAGACCGAACTGCTCGACGCATACACCAGGTGCTGCACGCCGCGGTGCCGGCACAGCTCGAGCATGTTGACGAAGCCGACCAGGTTGCTGTCGACGTAGGCGGACGGGTTTTCCAGCGAGTAACGCACCCCGGCCTGCGCGGCCAGGTGCACCACGCGCGTGGGCCGGACCTGCTCGAACAACGCGGCCAGGCCATCGCGGTCGGTCAGGTCCAGCGTGCGGATGTCCATGCCCGGGCACAACGCCGCCACCCGGTCGCGCTTGAGCTGCGGGTCGTAATAGCTGTTGTAGTTGTCCAGGCCAACCACCGACTCACCGCGCGCAGCCAGCGCGCGGCAGGTGTAGGCCCCGATGAAACCGGCGGCGCCGGTGACGAGAATGGTCATTGCAATGGTCCTGGAGATGTCGAAGGCAGGCGAGCGGCAAGCGGGCTCAGAACAGCCCGAAGCGCTTTTTGGCGACGTTGACGCGATCAAGCGCAATGATGTCCCCAATCCCCCTGGCATCGAAGCGATCCAGCAACGCGTCGCTGCCGTCCTTCAGTTTCAGCGCCATCTCCTCCGGGTACAGCGGCACCACCGTCATGAACACGATGGTCTTGTCGGCATCGATGACCAGGCGCGCAAATTCCTCGGGCGTGCTCACCGGCGGCAGCACGATGGCGCCATCGAAGCGCACGCCGGGTGCGTAGGGTTCGGCCGGATGGCCATTGGGGATGGTGTGGCCGAAGCCCAGCCAGGTCTCGAACGTGTGCGGCAGGCGGGCCAGGGTCTTGAGCAGGCGGATCGGCCAGTAGTGGCGCGGGTCTTCGAAGTCGCGCTGGTCCAGCGGCCAATCGGCGGGCAGGCTCAGCATCAGCTCCATGTACTGCGGCGCTTCCACCCCTTCGGGCAGGGTCATCGGCAGGTCGCTCATGCCCGAGGTCACCAGCCGCAGGTAGGGAACGTCCTCGGTGGCGGGCACCACATGCACGTCCAGATGCACGGCATCGGAGATGATCTCGTGCAGAACGCCCGAGATCGGTCCCAGATGCCGCTCGATATGTGCGCTGATCCGCTCGATGCAGTCACCGCCGTGTGCGGGCGCGAACTGCTTTTCCTGCGCGTGCCGCATCATCGTGCTGCCGCCCGGGCTGATCTGGTCGTGTTCAGTGCTCATGGGTTGCTCCTGTTGATGGCAGCGCCTGACCGCGTGCGCGCACTCACGCCAGCCGGAGCGGTGCCTGGCTGGCCAGCGTTGCCTTGCGTTCGGCGCTGAACGCCCACCACGGCTGCGGCGCCTCGCCCTGCATGAAGCGCGTGATCGACAGGAACACGTCGATCACGCAGGGGTCGTGCAGCACGCCGGTACACAGGCACAGCTGCGCATACATGTCGTAGGCATCGCGACCGCGCAATTGCGCGGCAACGCGGATGCCGATCCGCTGCAGATCCTTTTCGCAGGCCGGCCCCACGTTCGGCAGGTCGGTCAGATGCAGCAGGTGCTTGCGATCGACCTTGACGGGATTCATTGCCGGGACTGCTCCTGGTGGGTCCGCAGAGAACTCAGCTGCGCTGCACGCGCAGGCGTTCGAGCACGCCGTCCAGCGTGTCCAGGTCGGTGTAGTGGATCACCAGCTTGCCCTTGCCGCCGCGGCCGTGGTTGAACACCACCTTGGTGCCCAGCGATTCGGACAGTTCGGTCTCCAGCGAGGCGATATCGGCCTGCGGCGCGGTAGCGGCCGGCTTGCCCTTGCGCAACGCGCCGGGCACCTTGCCGGCGGCGAACTGCTGCGCACGGTGTTCGACCTCACGCACCGACCAACCCTGGTCGGCCGCTTCCTGCGCCAGCTTGCTGGCCAGCTCCGGCGCCAGGGTGAGCAGCGCACGCGCATGGCCCATTTCCAGACGGCGGGTTTCCAGCAGCACGCGGATGGCCACCGGCAATTCCAGCAGCCGCAGCAGGTTGGACACCGACGCACGCGAGCGGCCCACCGCGCCGGCGGCCTCGGCGTGGGTCAGCGAAAATTCGTCGATCAAGCGCTGCAGCGCCTGCGCTTCTTCCAGCGGGTTGAGGTCTTCGCGCTGGATGTTCTCGATCAGCGCCATCGCGATGACGGTGCGGTCGTCCAGCTCGCGCACCACCACCGGCACCTCGCTCAGCCCGGCCAGCTGCGAGGCGCGCCAGCGGCGTTCGCCGGCCACGATCTCGAACTGCCCCGGCGCCAGCTCGCGCGCCACGATCGGCTGGATCACCCCCTGCGCCTTGATCGACTCGGCCAGTTCGGCCAGCTTGACCTCGTCCATCTCCTTGCGCGGCTGGTACTTGCCCGGCTGCAGCTGGCTGACCGGCAACTGGCGCAGGCTGTCGCCCGGCTGCAACGCTTCCTCGCTGGCCGCGCTCGGCGCCGCCGCGGCGGCCGCGCCCTTCGGTCCCAACAGCGCTTCCAGGCCACGGCCCAGGCCGCGCTTCTTTGCGGGGATCGGCTTGTTCATCAGACGGTCTCCACGGGCCGGTAGGCCTTGTTGCGGTCGTTCTGGCGGCGCAGGATTTCGCTGGCCAGCCCCAGGTAGGCCACGCCACCGCGCGAGGTGCGGTCGTAACCGACGATGCTCTGGCCATGGCTGGGCGCCTCGGCCAGGCGCACGTTGCGCGGCACGATGGTGCGGAACACCTTGTCGCCGAAATGCTCGGTCAGCTCGGCCGACACCGCGTTAGCCAGGTTGTTGCGGATGTCGAACATCGTGCGCAGCACGCCTTCGATTTCCAATGCCGGATTGAGGTTGGCGCGCAAGGCCTCGATGGTTTCCAGCAGCGCGGTCAGTCCTTCCAGTGCGTAGTACTCGCACTGCATCGGCACGATGATCGAGTCGGCCGCGGTCAAGGCATTGAGCGTCAGCAGCGACAACGCCGGCGGGCAGTCGATCAGGATGAAGTCGTACTCGTCGCGGATCGGTGCCAGTGCGCGCTTGAGCCGCTGTTCGCGCTCGCCCTGATCCATCAGCTGGATCTCGGCAGCGGTCAGGTCGATGTTGCCCGGCAGCAGGTCGAAGCCTTCCGGCGCGGTGACCCGGATCTCGGCGGCGGTGTTTTCGCCCAGCAACAGGTCGCACGTCGAGGCGGCCACATCGCGCTTGTCGATGCCGCTGCCCATGGTGGCGTTGCCCTGCGAGTCCAGATCCACCAGCAACACACGCTTGGGCGCGCGCGCCAGGCCGGCCGCCAGATTGACCGCGGTCGTGGTCTTGCCGACGCCGCCTTTCTGGTTGGCAATGGCGATGATCCGGGCCATGCGGGAGAGCCTCGTGGGCAGGGAGTAAGACCGGCCATTATGCGGGCAGGGCGTCGGATCGGGAAATGCCGCCTGCCGCACTGCGCCGCACGGGTGGCAATGACGGCGGGCCGGTCAGCCGGCAGGCGCAGTGGCGGCCGGCGGTTCCTTCATCGCCCGATAGCGCTGCAGGATGTCGGCGATCTCGCCGTCCAGCGCCACCCGTTGCTGCTCGAAGCTGGTCTGCAGACGCAGCTGCGCCAGCAGCTCGCGATGGCGTTGCTGGATGTCGGCGGCCAGCTTGTCGGCCACCGCCTGGCCGGCCAGTTCGCGGTCGCCGGCGCTGCGCAGCATGCTGGCCAGCCCTTCGCGCAGGCTGGTCACATTGAAGCGCGCGGTGTGGATGTTGTTGTCGACGATGGCGATGCGGTCGTTGAACACCCGGCGCAGGTCGTCCTCGCTCTGGTAGGACATCAGCATCGCCTGGTCGGTGCGCTGGCGCATCTGCTCGGCGGCCAGATCGGCCTGGCGTTGCTGCTCGCTGGCAGCGGCGGCGGCCCGCTCGTCGCTGCTCATGGCGCGCTGCACCTCGGCGCTGCGCAGGCCGCTCCTGGCGTTGAACTCGTCGCGCGCCTGGTTCACCGCTTCCGGCGGCAGCGTATCGCTGCACACCCGGGCGCCGTTCTGGTTCCAGCAATACAACGTCTTCGCGGCCGGCTTGTCCTGCGCGATGGCAGGTGCGGCGGCCACGGCCGCCGCAACGGCGGCGAATAACGCCAAACGGGTGTGTCTTGGCATCATCGCAGCCCCCTGTCGCCTGCCGTCAGCCTGTGGTGTCGGTGCCGTAACGGCCACGATAGGCCAGCAGCGGTTTCCGGAAGCCCACAAGGTCGGCGTTTCCTGCCGCAAAAGCAAGCAGGTCGCCCAGGTTGGCCACCGCGATCACCGGGATGCCCGCCTCGGCCGCCACCGCCTGCGCGGCCGAGCGGCGATCCTGCTCGGAGGCGATCTCCTGCCGGTCCAGCGCCACCACGATCCCGGACGGAACGCCGCCGGCGCCACGGATGATGCCCAGCGCCTCGCGGATCGCGGTGCCGGCGGTGATCACGTCGTCGACGATCAATACCTTGCGCCCCTGAAGCGGCGCACCGATCAGGCTGCCGCCCTCGCCATGGTCCTTGGCTTCCTTGCGGTTGAACGCCAGCGGCAGGTCGCGCCCGCGCCCGGCGTAGGCGCAGGCCAGCGCGGTCGCCAGCGGGATGCCCTTGTAGGCCGGCCCGAACAGCAGATCGAACTCCACCCCGGCCGCATCGATCGCATCGGCATAGCACTGCGCCAGCTGCGCAGTTTTGGCGCCCGAATCGAAGCGCCCGGCATTGAAGAAATACGGACTGATCCGCCCGGACTTGAGCGTGAACTCGCCAAAGCGCAGGGCATCGGCGCCCAGGGCCAGCTGCAGGAAACGGGTGCGGTGGTCGGTCATGGTGACGAGATTGGGGAGTAGGGATTCGGGATTGGAAAGCATAGCCGGTCGCGCCTTGCGGCATCCGCTGATGCGGTACGCTTTCACGAATCTCCAATCCCCATTCCCGAATCCCGGCTCTTCATTCATGCGCATCATCAGTTTCAACGCCAACGGCCTGCGCTCGGCCGTCACCAAGGGTTTCTTCGAATGGTTCGCCGAGCAGGACGCCGACGTGCTGTGCGTGCAGGAGACCAAGGCCCAGGAGCATCAGCTGGCCGGTGCCAAATTCCTGCCCACCGGCTATAAGGCCTGGTTCCGCGACGCCAGCACCAAGAAGGGCTACAGCGGCGTGGCCATCTACAGCAGGCACGAACCCGATGAAGTGCGCACCGCGCTGGGCTGGCCCGAGTTCGACGAAGAGGGCCGCTACATCGAGGCGCGCTTTGGCAACCTCAGCGTGGTGTCCTTCTATATTCCGTCCGGCTCCTCGGGCGAGTTGCGCCAGGGCTACAAGTTCCAGGTGATGGAATGGCTGCGGCCGATCCTGGATGAATGGCTGGCCAGCGGCCGGCAGTACGTGCTGTGCGGCGACTGGAACATCGTGCGCTCGGCGCTGGACATCAAGAACTGGAAGTCCAACCAGAAGAATTCCGGCTGCCTGCCGCCCGAGCGCGACTGGCTCAACGGCCTGTGCGCCGATGCGCTGGAAGACGCCAATGCCGCCGGCGGCCGCGGCTGGGTCGATACCTACCGCGTGCTGCATCCCCAGGGCCAGGACTACACCTGGTGGAGCAACCGCGGTGCGGCGCGCAGCAACAACGTCGGTTGGCGCATCGACTACCAACTGGTCACTCCCGGCCTGCGCGACAAGGTCAAGGCCTGCTCCATCTACCGCGAGCAGCGCTTCTCCGACCACGCGCCGTATGTCGTGGATTACGCGGAGTGAGGAAGGGTGCGCAGCCGGCGGTGACGCGCACCGGGACGGTTGGCCAAGCCTCACCGTGTAGTGTTTCCGGCCGCGTCGTGGAGATGCACGTCGAGGGCGTGCAGGCCGTGCCTGGCCGCAGCCTGATGGTCGTGGATCCTTCCGGGAGCCAATCATGCGTTTCCGGCAGGTCGCTCCGCGCAACGGCCAGTGATACTGCCTGCCCGGCATCGATCAGCCCCCATTCCCAGCGGCCATACGCATGACCACGCCTGCCCCCAACTACAAAGGACTGCGCGGCATCCGGCAGGCCTTCGCCACCCCATCGGCGGCGACCATGGCCCTGCTGGGTTTCGGCAGTGGCCTGCCGTTCCTGCTGATCGCCTCGCAGACCCTGTCCACCCGGCTGCGCGATGTCGGGCTGGATCTGGGCAGCATCGGCCTGATCAGCCTGGCCAGCTTCTTCTACCTGCTCAAGTTCCTGTGGGCGCCGCTGCTCGACCGCTATGCGTTTCCGCTCACCGCGTGGTTGGGGCGCCGGCGTTCCTGGCTGCTGGTCTCGCAACTCGGCGTCACCGCCGGCCTGTTCGCACTGGCGTTTTCGCGCCCGGACATGAGTGTCACCGGCCTGGTCGCCTGGGTGCTGTTCGCCTCGTTCTGGGGCGCCACGCAGGATTCGGTGGTGGATGCCTATCGCATCGAAATCGCCCCGGACACGGCGCAGGCCGCCCTGGCGGCGACCTACACCCTGGGCTACCGGATCGGCCTGATCCTCGGTGGCGCCGGCGCGCTGTACCTGGCCGAATACCTCAACTGGACCTCGGCGTACCTGGCCATGTCGGCGCTGATGCTGCTGCCGATCATCACCACCCTGGTATGCCGCGAGCCGGACCGGCCGCAGCTCACGGTGGTGCGCCGCATCGACGTGGCCGGCGCATTCTGGCAGCCCATTTCCAGTTTCTTTTCCGGCAACGGGCTGGCGCTGGGTATCGTCCTGCTGGCATTTGTCGGCCTGTTCAAGTTCCCGGACCAGGTGATCGGCGTGATGGCCGGGCCGTTCTATCTGGATTCGGGCTACACCAAGGCCGACATCGCCACGGTGTCCAAGCTGTTCGGTGTGTGGATGGGCATCGTCGGCGCGTTTGCCGGCGGTGCGGCGGTGGCTGCGTTCGGCTTCCGGCGCATGCTGCTGGTCGCCGCCCTGGGCGTGGCGCTGTCCAACCTGGCATTTTTGCTGATGGCGCAGAACCCCGGCAAATTGTGGGCGTTCTATGCCGCACTCAGTGCCGACAATCTGTTCCAGGGGTTCGCCGGTACCGTGCTGGTGGCCTTCATGTCATCGCTGACCAATCGCAACTTCACCGCCACCCAGTACGCCTTGCTGGTGTCGCTGGCCAATTTGCCGGGCAAGTTCGCCGGCGGTGTATCCGGATTCCTGGTCGAGGCCACCTCCTACAGCACCTTCTTCATCCTCAGCGCCCTCACCGTGGTTCCCACGCTGGCCCTGCTGGCCTGGCTGTGGCCGCGGCTGGATGCCCGCGACGGGCGCCCGGATTGAAACGTCCGCCAAGGTTGCCGATGATGCCGACGCGGCACTGCATCGCACGAGGAAGGGCATGACCGATCTGGTACTGCGTGACATCGATCCATTGCTGGTGGACAGGATCCGTCGCATCTCCGTCGCACGCGGCTGGACCCAGCACCAGACGGTGATGCATCTGCTCGAACAGGGCCTGTTCGCCAGCGAGTACGACGTCAGCGGCGGCCTGCAGCATCCGGAAGTCGATGTGCTGGCCGAGGCGATCGCCGCGCTCAAGGCGCTGCCGGCGGGGAATACTCCCTAGCGCTGCAAACGGCCAGGCGGTGCTGCCCGGTGCGCAAGTTCACTCGGTGCGAGCACGGTATGCGAATGCGGATGGCTCGGTCAGAAGCCCTTCCATGCTGCCGAGAAGAGCCGAGATTGCTGTGCATTCGCCGGCTCAACTGCGCACGTCCTCGCCAGCCTCTGCTCAATTGCGTGCTAGTCGGTTGCAGACGAGGCGGGCATCATCAGCAAGCTAGCTTCACCGAACACGTCACCACTACCCCTCATCAATTGAGCGCTGGTCGCGTCGCAGAATTCGGGGCGGGGCACCATCAGGAAGCGAGGTAGTGGCATCCAGCGCGCGCCGATCCAGGCCACTCACGCCGGATGGATCGCCCCCAGCAACCGCGGCCCCGCCGCTCCGGTCACCGACGGCAGATTGGCCGCGCGGCCTGCGAGCAACTCCGCGGCCAACCACGCAAACCCCATTGCCTCCAGATAATCAGGATCCAGCCCATGCCGCGCGCTGGATTCCACCACCACGCCCGGCAGTCGCGCCGCCAGGCGCGCCATCAACACCGGATTGCGCACCCCACCACCGCACACCAGCACCCGGCGGGTATCGGGCTGCAGCCGCAGCAACGCGTCGGCGACGCTGGCGGCGGTGAGTTCGAGCAGGGTCGCCTGCATATCGGCCGCGGACGGCGCTGCGTTGCCCGGCGACCGCATCGCCTGCATCGCCCAGTCCAGATGGAACTGCTCGCGTCCGGTGCTCTTGGGCGGTGCCAGTGCGAACCACGGGTCGGCCAAGAGCGCCTGCAGCAGCGCCGTATCGACGCGCCCGCTGGCGGCAAACGCACCGTCGGCATCGAACGGCGTGCCGCGATGCTGCTGGCACCAGCTGTCCAGCAACGCATTGGCCGGGCCGGTATCAAAGCCCAGCACCGCGCCACTGCGTGGGATCAAGGTCAGGTTACCGATGCCGCCCAGGTTCAGCACCGCACGGTCCTCGTCGGCGGCGCCCAGCATGGCCAGATGGAAGGCCGGCATCAGCGGTGCGCCCTGGCCGCCGGCAGCCACATCGCGCCGGCGGAAATCGGCCACTGTGGTGATGCCGGTGTGCTCGGCAATCCGGCTCGCATCGCCGATCTGCCAGGTGAAGGCCGGATCGGCCTTGGGGCGATGTCGAATGGTCTGCCCGTGCGAGCCGATCGCGCGAATGCGCCCACGCGCAATGCCGCTGTCGCGGATCAGCTGATTGGCCGCGGCCGCAAACGCCAGCCCCACCTGCGCGTCCAGGTGTCCAAGCGCATCGATGGAGATAACCTCGGCGCCCTGGCCCAACGTCACCAGCGTTTCGCGCAGCTGTGGCTCCCAGGCCACCGTGGTGCCTGCGACCAGTTCGCAGCGGCGATGGCCCTCGTCGGTAAAGCGCACCAGCGCCGCATCGATGCCGTCGGCGCTGGTGCCCGACATCAGGCCCAGATAGAGCGGGGATTCAAGATGTTCCGGAGCAGACATGCCAGGGCCAGTTGCACGGTGGTCGTGCAGCTTGTGCAGCCGGGATGGGAGAGTCAACCGGCCTTGCGCGCATTGCGGTGGAAGCAGGGGCGATGCGCTCGCCAGCCAAGCACCCTAAATGTAGTGCCGACTGTCGCGTCGGCACCATGGGGTCCACCTGGTGCTGGCAGCAACCCGATGCCGGCTGCGGCGTCGCGTGAGCCAGAGCCCCCGAACGGAGGCGCAGTCGTGCGATCGGCGGTTGCCAGCGCGGCGGCCGAGAAACCAGCCGCGCCCACTCAACCGCGCGGCTTGCCCCTGGCGGGCTTGCCGGCATCGGCGTAGATCAACTTCTCCATGCCTTCGATACGCGCCAGCGCCGGCGCCGTCTGCGCGCGGAAGGCGGCCAGCTCGGCGCCCTGCAACGGCTCCGGCGGCGGCATCGTCACCGACATCGGGTTGCGCTGCTGCCCGGCGACGCGGAATTCGTAATGCAGATGCGGGCCGGTCGCCAGGCCGGTCATGCCGACATAGCCGATCACCGTGCCCTGGTTGATGCGCTGGCCGGCCTTGATCTTGCCGAAGCGCGACATGTGCCCGTACAGCGTGCTGAAGTTCCTGCCGTGGTCCAGGATCACCACATTGCCGTAGCCGCGCTGGGTGCCGACGAACACCACCCGTGCATCGCCAGCGGCCATGATCGGCGTGCCCGATGCTGCCGCGTAGTCCACGCCCTTGTGCATGCGCATCGTGCCCAGCACCGGATGCTTGCGCGCGCCAAAGGTCGAGCTGATGCGGCTATAGGCCACCGGCATGCGGATGAAGCTCTTCTTCAATGGCCGGCCGTTGATGTCGAAATACTCGGCCGGCTTGCCGGCACGCTCGAAGCGGAAACCGGTGTAGGTTTTGCCGCCGGTGGTGAAGGTCGCCGCCAGGATGTCGCCGGTGTTGATGCGCTCGCCCTCGCGCCAGGTCTCGTCCATCACCACGCTGAAGCGATCGCCCGGCTGCAGATCCTTGTCGAAGTCGATGTCGTACTTGAAGATCTCGTCGGTCATGATCGCCACCGCCGCCGGCGACAGCCCCGACTTGCCGGCCGAGGCGTACAGCGAGCTGCTGATTTCGCCGCTTGCCACCACCGTGCGCGTGGTCGTGGCGCGCTCGGTGACGTTCTCGCGCACGCTGTCGCCCAGCAGGCGCAGCTCCACGCGGTGGCTGTCGTCGCGGTCGAAGCGCAATGCGCGCAGCTCGCCCGGCGTCGGCATGTCGAAGGCGATCTCGGCGCCCGGACGCAGCTTGGTCAGCGCCTCCTTGGTGCCCGGATGCGCCAGCACCTGGTACATCACCGCCGTCGGGATTCCCAATTCGCCGAACAAGGTGCTCAGCGTCTGCCCCGATTTGACCTGCAGGATTTCCCAATCGGTGCTCGGTGCCAGCTGCTTGCGGGCCGGCACCAACGGCGGCAACGGCAGGGCCAGCGTGGAATGGCTGGACAGCGGCGCATCGATGGCATTGGAAAAGCCCGGCACGATCGTGGCCACCAGCGCACCGATGGTCGCGAACAGGCTGGCGTGGATCCAGTGCCGGCGCGTCCATTGGTCGTTGAATGCCGCCGGAAGATGCGCCTTGAGCTTGCGATGCAGGGCAGTGTCGTGGAGGACGTGGAGGCGTTCGTGAAAGCGCCGCTTGCGTGCACGGCCCTGCTCTGAGTTCTGCATCGTTCAAATTCCTCGCTGGCTCGAAGTGCGAGCCCAATCGCCGGTACCATAGACAGCCTGTAACAGCGCGTCAAACCATTGAGCCTGTTCAACATTTTCATTTGGCGTGGAATTAACCCGCGTTTAACATCGTTCACGTTTTTGACGGCAAACGCCGCTGGAGTCTGTGGTTGGCCACTATCGAAGAATCCCTCGCACTCATCGGCCGCGGCGCCGAAGAGATCCTCAAGCTCGATCAGCTCGAAGCGCGCCTGAAATCCGGTGTGCCGTTGCGGGTCAAGGCCGGGTTCGATCCCACCGCGCCGGATCTGCATCTGGGCCACACCGTGCTGCTCAACAAGATGCGGCAGTTCCAGCAGCTCGGGCATCAGGTGATCTTCCTGATCGGCGACTTCACCGGAATGATCGGTGACCCGAGCGGCAAGAACGTCACCCGCAAGCCGCTGAGCCGCGACGATGTGCTGGCCAACGCGCGCACCTATGAGGAGCAGGTCTTCAAGATCCTGGACCGCGAACGCACCGAGGTGCGCTTCAACTCCGAGTGGTTCGGCCAGATGAGCGCGGCGGACATGATCAAGCTGTCCGCGCAGCACACCGTGGCACGCATGCTCGAGCGCGACGATTTCGCCAAGCGCTTCAACGGCCAGCAACCGATCGCCATCCACGAGTTCCTGTATCCGCTGGTCCAGGGCTACGACTCGGTCGCCTTGAAGGCGGACGTCGAACTGGGCGGGACCGACCAGAAGTTCAACCTGCTGATGGGTCGCGGCCTGCAGGAGCACTACGGCCAGGCCCCGCAGGTCGTGCTGACCATGCCGCTGCTGGAAGGCCTGGACGGGGTGGCCAAGATGTCCAAGTCGCTGGGCAACTACATCGGCATCAACGAGCCGGCCATCGACATCGTCACCAAGACCATGAAGATCGGCGACGAACTGACCTGGCGCTGGATCGATCTGCTGTCTTTTGACATCGGTGTTGCCGAGGCCGCGCGCCTGAAAGAACAGGTCGCCTCCGGTGACCTGCACCCGCGCGAGGTCAAGTTGCGTCTGGCGCGCGAACTCACCGCGCGCTTCCACGATGCCGCCACTGCAGAGCAGGCCATCGCCGGCTGGCACGCCGTGGTGACGGGGCAGGGCGACACCAGCCTGTTGCCGCTGCAGGAGGTGGCCGTGCCGGCCGAAGGTCTGCGGATCGCAAGTCTGCTCACCGCCGCCGGCCTGACGCCCAGCAATTCGGAGGCCACGCGCAAGCTCAAGGAACGTGCGGTCAAGATCGATGGTGAAGTGGTCGAAGATCCGGCACGTCAGTTTGGGCCGGGCTTCGAGGGTGTCATCCAGGTGGGGAAGCGTAATTTCGCCCGCGTTGCGCTGGTCAGCGCCTGAGCTGGCGGAAGGTTGCTGCATGGCAGCGATGTCGGCGCCGGGATGACATCTATATAGAGGCATCAGATATAGAGGCATCAGACGGATGACGCAGGATCAGCGGCTTGCTGCAGCAACAACGAAGGACGTGCTGCTACAGATGGCAGCGGGATCGTGAAAAATTTTTCACAAACCCCTTCCCAAACGTCTCGGTTGGGCCTATAGTTCGCCTCCCCCGACGCAACGGCCCCGCAAATGCGGAACCAGAGCGGAAGGGTTCGAAAATGCCTTGATTTAAGGTGTTGACGAAACGAAAAAGCCGGCTATGATGGGCGGCTCGCTACACGGAAAGATGCTTCGGCAGATTGAGGTGCAGCGGCGGCAACTTCCTCTTCACGAGGGGTTGACGAAGATGAAAAGCCT
>NZ_QEZJ01000016.1:0-99748 GCF_003992965.1 Xanthomonas sp. BRIP62409
CCTCACCCCAACCCCCGCTCCGCGCCCCGGCCGGCGTTTGCGACGCGGGCGCTCCAAGGCACGCGCGCCAGTGGCGCGCAAACAGTGCCTTCTCGAACCCTGGGGAGAGGGGCGCTGTTCAACACCGTGACCAACCTGCCAAGGTGGCGCAAAATTTCCTGGTTACTTTTTGCAGACCATTGATTTGCGGGCAATACACCGGTCTTGCGGCCAATCATTTTTCCTATCGCGGCTGATGCAGATAGTGATGAATCATCAGCATTTGTGCGAATACCGAACAGGCTGAACGCAAATTTTGCGAGCTGGTCGTACCAGATGCGACCGGACCCGACCGTTGAATGAATGCAGCGACATGCGTGTGTTGCATGGTCTCGCCGATCGGCCATCTTCACCCGGCAGATCCGGGGGGATCCAGCGCTTCCTTCCATCTATGGACATGCCGTGATGACACATTCAATTCGCCGCTTGCGATTTCGCAGTTTGACGCTCGTTCCCTGCCTGCTTGCCAGCGCAGTGGCTTTCGCCCAGCCCGGCCCTGCAACCGCACAACAGCCGGTGTCGTCCCTGGATACCCAGGCCTTCGCAGGCTCCAGCCAGATCTGGCGCAGCTTCGGCAAAGACCTTCCGTTTGCCAGCCCCACCAGCTGGACCACCGCCGGCGGCGGCTACTTGAACCAGCGCTTCGCGCCGGGCGAGTGGAAGATCAACCGCACCACCGTCAAGGGCCTCGTCCCGGCGTGGACCCTGACCACTACCGGCGACATCTCGGCCACGCCGAGCGTGGAAGGTGGCACGTTGTACGTGCCCGACTGGGGCGGCACGCTGTATAGCGTCGACACCCAGACCGGCAAGCCGAACTGGCAGGCCAAGCTGTCCGACTACACCGGCAATGCCAACTCGGTGACGCGCAACACTCCGGCCATCAGCGCCAACAGCATCATCGTCGGCGACCAGGCCGCCGGTACCGTGCTGGCCATCGACAAGAAGACCGGCAAGCTGCTGTGGAAGACCACCGCCGAAGCCAACCCGCAGGCGCGCATCACCTCCTCGCCGGTGATCTACGGCAACCGCATTTACGTGGGCATTTCCTCCGGCGACTGGGGCAACCTGGATTCGACCCACACCTTTAGTTTCCGCGGCAGCGTGGTGGCCCTGGATCTGAGTACCGGCAAGAAGGTGTGGCAGTTCTACAACGTGCCCGAGGGGTATACCGGCGCATCGGTGTGGGGCCAGGTGGCGATCGATCCGATCAGCCGCCGCCTGTATTTCGGCACCGGCAACAACTACAACATTCCCGCCAGCGTGGGTAACTGCGTCTCCAACGCGCGCTCCTACCGCGGCAGCGAACTCACCGTGCAGGACGAACTGGCGTGCATGGCCCCGGACAACTACGTCGACTCGGTGGTCTCGTTGAATCTGGACACCGGCAAGCTGGTCTGGGCCGACCGTGCACAAGGCTACGACGCCTGGAACCTGTCGTGCATCGTGGCGCCCACCAATGGCCTGTGCCCGAACACCCAGGCAACCAACCTGACCGGTCCTGATTACGACTTCGGCGGTGCCGGCGTGCAGCTGTTCACCGTGTGGCGCGATGGCAAGGCGCAGCAACTGGTCGGCGCAGGGCAGAAGAGCGGCATCTATTGGGCCTTCGACGCCAAGACCGGTGCCAAGGTGTGGTCGACCCAGGTCGGCCCCGGCGGCACCACCGGCGGCGTCGAGTGGGGCACTGCGTTCGACCCGTACAAGTCGCAGGTCTATGTGGCCATCAACAACAGCACCAACGCCACCTATACGCTGGGACCGGCGAACACCCAGAGCCACAATGGCGGCTCGTGGGCCGCGCTGGATGCCGCCACCGGCAAGATCAAGTGGCAGGTCAAGGTGCCCGGCATCAACCGCGTGAATCCGACCGTGCCGGCCGGTGGCCAGGGCTCGCTGACGGTGTCGCCGAACCTGCTCTACGCCGGGTCGATGGCCGGCAACATGGTCGCCCTGGATGCCGACACCGGCGCCACGCTGTGGAATCACGACGCCACCGGCTCGGTGATCAGCTCGCCGGCCATCGTGGACGGTGCGCTGTACTGGGGCGCCGGCTACGGCCGCTTCAACTTCGGCACGGCGGCGACGGCCAACCAGCTGACCAAGTTCGTGCCGGAGGCCAGCCCGGCCAAGTAAGCCTCAACCCGGGTGATCTGCGTCGAACGACGCGCAGTCACCGCAGGACAACGACGCCACCTTCCGGTGGCGTCGTTGTGTGTCACGCCGCTACAGCCGCGTGACCTGGCACAAGCGGATCTGCCCCGCTTCCAGTCCGTGCGCCTCGGCCGCGCGGCGGCGCAACGCGGTGACCAGTCCGGCGGCATCCAGCACGCCATCGGCGGGCACCTCCACGCTGTGGGCCAGCTGCCCCCACAGCACCGGCCGACCGTCGCAATAACCCTCGTAGTCGGCGAAGTAATGCAACTGGCGCAGCTCAGGTACCGACGTGGACATCGCCCTGGATCTCCGTGCAGCCCAGATGTTCCAACGCGATCTCCAGCCCGAGCAGATAGCTCTGCGCGCAGTAGCCGCGCACCGTCGCGATGCGTTGCCCGAAACCCTCCGGCAGGCAACGCTCCGGTCGGTCCACGCTATCGTCGTGGGCCTCCACGAACGGATACGGCAACGCGCCCAGCACACGGTGCAGGCGCGCACTGTCCACGCAGCTGCCCGGATCGATCAGCGCGATTTCCATCCGCGCCTGCCCGGCCACCCGCAGGGCATCCAGCAGCTCCTGCTCCGACCCGCAGGCACGCAAGGCCACCGTCTTGCCCGCGTCGCCGGCGCATTGCACGAGCTGCCGAATGACGGCCCGCGGCAACGGCTGCGGACCACGCACCAGCGGCAACGATGCCTCCGGACCACGCACGATCATGATCGACATGGCGGCCTCCTCAGGCAGCGGCGCGCAACGGCGCGTGCAGCGAAGGCAGACAACGCGCGGCTATGCCCAGCGACATCGCATACGCACGCGGCGCGTCGTGCGGCGTGATCACCACCGCCAGCGGCGCGTGCTGCGGATGCAGCCACGGCTCCAGCTCCTGGTCGGCATCGGTATGCAGCTCGATGTAGGGCGTGTGCAGCGCATCCAATGCCGCACGCAATGCCGTCGCATGCACCTGCGCACGCGCGGACGGCGCCAGATCACCCGAATCCAGCAGCACCAGCTCCACCTCGGCGTCGCCACCGGCCGCCTGCAAGCCGGCGATCAAGCCGTCGACATCGGCGCACGCCAGCGTGCGCAACGCACGGCCGGCACACTCGGGCAGCTGCAGCGGCGCCACCCGCGCCGGATCGGCCTGCGGACCTTGCAAAATCAGGATACACATCGTGTTTGGCTCAACGCACCACAGTGCGGGAGTGACAAGGTAGGCCTGCCGGGCATAAAGGGGCTATTTGCGCGCTGGTGCGCAGGCATAAAAAGTGCGTAATGCCTGCGCGATGCCGGTGTACCGCGCCCGGCAACGCGGCACAGCGTGTAGATAAAACTGCAGCGCTCAACCTGGCGATGCCTCACGCATGGCCGAACATCCCTCGATATCCGCATTGCGCCAAGCCCAAACCTGACACATGCGGCGCCACACGCACCACGTGATGCACTGGTGCGCGATTGGCTGTTATTTCTCCCGCCGCCAGTTCACCGAGCCCTTGGTCTCCACCGTGCTGGATTCGGCTTCGATATCGAAGCCGCGGCTGAGCAGGTATTTCAGCGTCAGCACCGAGCCGCTGCCGACCATCGACACGCCGTAGCCGACGTAGAGTTTCGGCGAGAGGTACTTGCCAAAGCCCACCACCGAGCCAACGGTGCTGGATTCGCTCACCCCCGCCTCGTCCAGGCCCAGCTTGGCGCCGATCTGCGAGGCGATCAGGCTGCTGCCGGCCGACAGCGCGGCCGAGGCGGCGCTGACCTGCTGGGTTTCGTCGCTGCTGGCGGTGGACAGGCCGCGGCCGAGCACCAGGTAGGACAGCGCTTCGGATTGCGACATCGCCGGCTCCGACCACACATCGGCACGCGGCGATTCGGCGCGTCCACTGACGTCGATGCCGGCGGTGACATCGCCGACCTTGCGCTCGGCACGCAGGCTCACGCGCGGGTCGGAGACGATGTTGTTGTTCCAGGTCAGCTGGCCGCGGCTGATGGTCAGATCCTGGCCGTAGGCCTTGTAGCGGCCGCGCACGTCCAGCCCGCCGTTGGCGGTCATCTCGCGGCCCGGGCGGGCGCGGATCTGCATCTGCCCGCTCAGCCCGCCCTTCAGGCCGAAGCCGCTCATGTTGACCTTGTCGCCAAGCACGATGGCCAGGTCCATATCCAGTGGCGAGGCCGGCGCTTCTTCCGGGTCCACCGGGTCCAGCACCACCACGTCCTCGGACACCGAGGTGCCGCGATCCAGGCGTTCCAGGTCGATATCGGCTTCGGGCACGGTGACCTTGCCGCGCAGTTGCATGGTGTTGTCGGTGATGCCGAACTGCATGTCCGGATTGGCGATGATGCGCAACTCGCTGGTGTTGTAGGCCAGCACGTTCTGGCCGCGGATATTCAGCAGCAACGGCGTGCTAGTGCCGAACCACGACAGCCCGCCATCGATGTTGAGCGTGCCTTCGCCGGACTTGGCCGATGCGGTGATCTTGGCCGAGCCATCCGGCAGTGCGTCGAAGCGTCCCTTGCCCTCGCTCAGGGTCAGGCCCATCGACGGATATTCGGCGGTGAAGTTGCTCAAGGTGGCATCGCCGCCCAGCAGCGGTTTGTCGCGGGTGCCGCGCAGGCTCACATGGCCTTCGACCAGGCCCTTGGGCTGCACCACATCGGCCACCACCAGCTCCAGCCAGTACAGTCGCGACATATTGAGATACAGCTCGCCGTTGAGCGGGGCGTAGGCATCCCAGCCGGTGTTGAACTTGGCATCGACAAAGCCGGCGCCCTGGAAGCCGATACCGAGCTTGGCCTGGATCTGCTGCGGGGTGAAATCGGCCTGCACGCTGAACTGGTCGTAGCGCAGCAATTCGCCGCGGTTGGGATTGCCGGCCACCGCCGCGTAGCGGGTTTCGCCCAGGCGAATGCCGCCTTCGGGCGAGGCGATGCGGAACGAGCCTTCCCAGGCATTGCCGCGCGGCTTGAAGCTGCCATCGAGCGCCAGCTCGCCGCGCAGATAGATCTGCCGCCCCTCCTGCTTGGGCAGCCACGGCTGCACCAGCGACAGCGGCAGTGCATCGCCGTGCACCACCATGCCCTCGCGCGGCCAGTTGGCGCTGGCGCACAGCGCACCGCCGGTGGCTGCGCCCAGGCAGGTATCCGACAGCGTGAATGCCGCACCGTCGGTGCTGAACTGCGCCGGCTGGCGCAACGCCCAGGCATCGCCCTTGGCCGGTGCGATCCGCAGCGTGGCGACCTGGCCTTGCCAGCGCTCGCCATTGCGACGGACATCGCCCTGCAGCGCGAGGTTGGCCATGCTGTTGGCGATCTCGGCATCCAGGCGCAGCGCTTCCACTGCACCGCGTGCCTGCACGCGCACGCTGTCCAGCACCACGCCGGCTTCGATCGCCGTGCCCTGCAGGGCCAGTTGCCCGTCGCTGCCGCGCCACGGCAGGCGTCCACGCAGGCTGATGCTCTGCGCGCTGTAGTCGTTCCAGCGCAGGCCACTGCCGGCGATGTCTGCGGTGATGTCCGGGGCATCGCGCTTGCCGCTGACCTGCAGCTGCCCGCGCACCGTGCCGGTGGCGCCGGGCAGGACATCGTCCAGCTGCAACGGCTGCAGTTGCGCGGCGATATCGAGCTGGTCGCCGACCTTGCCCTTGGCGTTGATGCGGCTATTGCCCAGCGACAGCTGCAATTCGCCTTCGCCCTGTTCGGCACGCAGGGCGAACTTGCCGTTGGCCGACAGCGCGCGCTGACGCAGCTGGCCGCTCAGGGTCGGGATATCCGCCGTGGCTTCGAAGCCCGGCGATACGCCGCCGGCCGGCGCCGGCAGCTGGCGGCCCTTGGAAGCGACCTTGCCGGAGAGATTGCCGTTCCAGCCCGGCGCAAAATAGCCCGGGTCGAACTTGGCCAGCTGGGCGGTGACATCCCATTCCAGCTCCGGGGTCCAGCCCACTTCGCCGGTGAGATCCAGCGAGCCGCCCGGGGTCTTGGCCTGCACCTGCTTGAGCTGGGCGCGCTGATCGTTGCCGCGGCTGTCGAACACCAGCGCGGCCTGCTGCCCGTCGCGCTCCAGCGTGGCGCGGCCGATCGCCGCCCATGCCTTCAGGGTGCCGGCCACGCCCAGACGCGCATCGACTAGTTCCACCGGCACCACCGGCGCATCGGGGGTGGCCGGGTCCGGCGTCGGGGTGAAGCGCAGGCCGCTGGCATTGACCGCGAAGCGGAAGCTCGGATTCTGCGTATCGCGGAAATCGGCAGTGCCACGCAACTGCGCGCGGCCTTCGAAGGTATCGATCACCAACGGCTCGACGGTGATGACCTGGTCCAGCAGGCTGATATGCGAGGGCTGCAAGCTGGCGCTCAACTCGCCCTGCTTGACGCTGCCTTGCAGGTCGGCGTTGCCGCCCTTGCCGGAGGCCTGCAGGTTCAGCGCGATCGGTGTGGCCGGGGCGGCGTACTGCCCGTTGGTGGCCGGCATCAGCAGCGAGGTATCCAGCGCCTCGGTGACGGCCTTGAAGGTCCAGGTCGGATCATCGCGCCCGGTGAACACCAGGCTGGCCTGCAGTGGTGCCGGCGCGCGGCCGGCGATGGCCACTTCCATCTTGTCCAGATCGCCGCGTGCCACCAGCCCCAGGCTGGCCGGGGTGCGCCCACGTGCGGCCGGCAGCACCGCGGTGGCGGTGAGGTCGGCGCGGTAATCGTCGTTGGGCACGTAGTCGCCGTGCAGGCGGAAGTCGCCCATGTCGGTATCGACCACCAGATTGCGCGTGCGCAGTTCGCCGGTGGCCACTTCCAGCCCGCCCTGCACCTTGTGCAGGACGATCATCGGCTGCTGCAGCTGGGTGATGCGCAGGTTCTCCACGTCGATCTTGTCGGCCTGGATCGCCAGCGGCACGTTGATCTGCGGCAGCGACTCGGGCCAGCTCGGCAGCGCGAACGGCTCATCGCTCTTGCCCAGATTCAAGGTGGCATTGCTGACCTGCACGGCATCCAGCTGCAGCTTGCGCCCGAGCAACGGGCGCAGGTCCGGTTCCAGGTACACGCGCTCGGCGGTGAAGTGGATGTCCTGATACCGGAAATCGACATCGCGCAAGGTCAGCGGGCCGGCCACCGGGCCTTCGACCTTGCCGTAGGTGAAGCTGGCACCGACCGGCAGGCGCGCGGTGACCTGGGCCAGCAATACATCGCGCCCGGCCACGGTCTGCAGCAGCCAGTACACCGCGATCAGGGCCAGCAACACCAGCCCCAGCACGGTCAGCCCGGAGCCCACCCAGAACCGGCGGCGGCGGTAGAAACGCGCGCGGCGCGGTGCGGGGGGCGGCGTCGGTGTGCTCACAGGTTGGCCCCGATATCGATATAGAGCTGGAACTGCGAGTCGGGATCGTTCAAGCCATGCGCGATGTCCACGCGCACCGGGCCCACCGGCGAGCGCCAGCGCAGACCGAAGCCGATGCCTGTGTGCCAGTCGGGCGTGTCGTCGAACGCGCTGCCGCTATCGACGAACACCGCGCCGCCCCAGGGGCCGCCCTTGAGGTAATGCTCGTATTCGGCACTGGCGGTGACCACGTTCTTGGCACCGAGCGCGAATTCGTCCGGCTTGGGCGTGCGCGGGCCGACTTCGCGGAAGGCATAGCCGCGGATGCTGTTGGCGCCACCGGCAAAGAAGCGCAGGCTCGGCGGCATCGCCACCAGATCGCTGGTCCAGGTGGTGCCGCCTTCGCCGCGCAGGATCACCCGGCCATTGTCGCCGGCGCCCAGGAACCAGCGCAGCTGGCCATAGAGCTGGCCGAAATTGGTGTCCGAGCCGGCGCCTTCGGCACCGCCGCGGATGAAGGCCTGCCCGGACACGCCGCTGCGCGGGAACAGGCGGTCGTCGACATTGACGTAGTTCACTTGCAACTGCGGATAGATCAGCGTGGAGGTTTCATACACCGCGCCTTCGAAGTCGTCACCGCTGCTGAAACGCCAGCGCTCGCGCAAGGCATTGATCGAAGCGATCGCACTCCAGCGCTCGTTGATCTGGCCGCTGCGGCTGCCGGTGAGTTTGACGTTGCGCAGGTCGATGTATTCGGTCTGCTCGTCATAGAGCCGCGCCGAGGCGGTGTACCAGCCATCCAGCCAGCGGAACGCCGGCACGCGATAGCTGGTGGTCAGGCTCTTTCGGTTTTGCGCGTAATCCAGCTGCGTGTCCATCTTGTGGCCGCGCGAATTGACATAACGCCGCTCCACCCCGCCACGCACACCGGCACCGCTCTCGCTGCCGTAGCTCAGGCCCGAGGTGTACACGGTGCGCTTAGCGCGGGTGAGCTTCACATCCACCGGCACCCGGCCCTGGTCGTCGGCTTCTTCCGGCTTGGGCTGGATATCGATGGTGCTGAAGTAATCGAGCTTGGTCAGCGACTCGCGCAGGCGATCCAGCTTGCCTTCGTGGTAGTAGCTGCCCTCGTCCCAATACACCAGCGGCTCGAACAGGCCGGGGCGGAAGTAGTCGTAGTCAAAGCGCACCTTGCCCATGTCGTAGCGGCGGCCGCTGTCCCAGTTCAGATCGATATCGGCAGCGTGCTCGGCGCGCGTCACCGCGACGCGGCGCTGGGTGAAGTCGGCATCGAAGTAGCCACGCTCGGCCAGCCGGCGGGTGATGCGCACCTTGCTCGCTTCGTACTGCGGATGGCTGAAGACCTGGCCTTCGCGCGGTTCGAACTGCTTGAGATCCTGACCCAGGTAGCGGTCCTGCTCGGCCCAGCCGGTGATGGAGATATGCGACTGCCGCACGCGCACCGGCTCGCCGCGCTCCACGGTGATCACCACCGTCACCTTGTCGCCGCTGCGCGGCGCGGCCAGATCGATGGTCGGCGAGTAGTAGCCGAACGGTTCCAGCGCCTCGCGCGTCTGCCGTTCGGCCTGCGCCAGCAGATACTCCAGTCGCGACTCGCCCTGCTCCTTGCCCACGGCCTCATACAGAGACAGGGAGACCTCGATGTTCTCGATCATCTCGGCGTCGGCGTCGTCGTCCAGGCCCTTGATTTCGATCTTGTCGATGGTGGCCCGGGCAACCGCTTGCAGCGGAACGAGCAGAGTGCACAGCAGGGAGAGAGCAAACGCGACTTTAAGCATCTACAAAGGATACCTAGCCTAGGCGTGAAGGGACAAAAAATCTAAACAATCTCGACTATCCGCAGGCGCAGGGGCTGGTTAGAGTCGAACTGTTGTTAACGTTTCGTTGACAGCGATGCCGCGCGGCCTCCACGGTCGTCGCGCCCCGTTCCATGCCTTTGGAGAGAGAGGTTTCCATGAAGCGCCATTTGTTGGTCAACGCCGTATGCGCCGCCCTGGCCATGCCATCGCTTGCGATGGCCCAGAACCAGGACGCAGTGACTGAATTGAACAAGGTCACCGTGACAGGCTCGTTGATTCCGCGGTCGCAGGTCGAGACAGCCACCCCGGTGTTCTCCATCACCGCCCAGGACATCCAGCGCCGCGGCTTCAAGGACGTCTACGATGTGCTGCGCTCGCAGCCGATGGCCACCGGCTCGGTGCAGGACGGCCAGTTCAGTGGCGGCTTCACCGCCGGCGCCAAGTCGCTGAGCCTGCTCGGCCTGGATCCGGGCTTCACCCTGGTGCTGATCGACGGCCGGCCGATGGCCGATTACCCGCTGCTCTACAACGGCCAGAGCAACTTCGTCGACCTGGCCAGCGTGCCGGTGGGTATGGTCGAACGCATCGACGTGGCGCCCGGCAACCAGTCCTCGATCTATGGCTCCAGCGCCATTGCCGGCGTGGTCAACATCATCCTGAAGAAGCACGTCGAGGGCGTGCAGATGAATTACCGCATGGGCACCTACGACGGCGGTGGCGGCAACAACCAGCGCTTCCAGCTCACCGGCGGCAGCACCCTCGGCAAGGCCGATCTCGTCTGGGGCCTGCAGCTCAACAACCAGGATCCGATCTACGGCTACCAGCGGCGCGATTTCGATTCCACCTCCGACAATCCGGACCCCACGCTGCGCTACGGCTCGCGCATCGCGCTGCACAACACGCCAACCACCTACATCGACCCCGGCGCCGCCAACTGCGATGCACTGGGCCCGCTGTTCAACGGTTCGGTGCAATACGACAACCGCGCCAATCGCGGCAATTTCTGCAGCAGCCGCACCGAGCCCGGTTACGCCAGCATCCTCAACAAGGAACGCAGCGCCAGCGGCTACGCCAACCTGACCTACGCCTTCAACGACAACACCCAGGGCTACGCGACGCTGCTGCTCAATCGCACCAAGGTGGAGGTCAACAGCGGCTCACGCTTCTGGCAGACCTCGTCCGATACCGGCGGCTTGTTCTACAACCAGGACAGCCAGCAACTGGAAGGCTACCAGCGCATCTTCGCGCCCGAAGAGACCGGCAACCTGAACTTCAACAACAATCGCCAGACCGCCGACTCCTACAACATCGCCGCCGGCATCAAGGGCGGGCTGGGCGCCAGCAACTGGACCTACGATGCGTACTACGCACGCGCCGAATACCGCATCGACAGCCGCCAGCAATGGCCGTTGGCCGATCGCATCGAGGATTTCTTCCGCGAGCAGTTCCTGGGCGCCCAGCAAGGCGAGTACTACGGCTACCCGATCTATTCGCCCAACGACGCCGACTTCTATCGCGCATTGACGCCGGCGCAATACCGCAGCTTCAACGACGAGATCCGCACCAAGTCCAGGACCTGGACCCAGAACGTCAACCTGCAGCTCACCAACACCGAGTTGTTCAACCTGCCGGCCGGTGCCGTCGGCGTGGCCGGCGTGCTGCAGGCGGGCAACCAGTACTGGGAAAACCCGACCGATCAACGTGTGATCGCCGGTGACTTCTACCAGCTGACCGGCACCCAGGGCAGCGGCAAGCGCGAGAACTGGGCGGCGGCATTCGAGATGCGCCTGCCGATCCTCTCGACGTTGACGGCCAACCTCTCCGGACGCTTCGACGACTACAAGAACCAGGGCGGCGGTGGCGATTCCAAGTTCACCTACAAGGCTGCGCTGGAATTCCGCCCGATCGATTCGCTGCTGTTCCGCGGCAACTATGCCACCGCGTTCAAGGCACCGGACATGGCGTTTTCCTTCGCTGGCGACAGCGGCTTCTTCCAGGGCGTCAACGATTACTACCGGTGCGCACTCGAAGAGCCCAACGTGCCGATCGCCGACTGCACCTATGCGGGTACCTCGATCGCCGGACGCCGCGCCGGCAATCGGGACCTGCAGTCGATCACGGCAAAGTCCTGGGGCTATGGCGTGGTGTGGTCGCCGAGTGCGCGCTTCAGCGTCAACGCCGATTACTACAACATCAAGATCGACCAGAAAGTCAGCGACCTGAGCACCGACAACCTGCTGCAGACCGAATCGGCCTGCCGCCTCGGCAGCCTGGATATCAGCTCGCCCACCTGCGTGGATGCACTGTCGCGCATCGATCGCACCGCCGCCGATGCACCGGTACCCAATCGCCTGAGCGACATCCGCATCAACCCGATCAATATCTCCAACGAGGAGATCTCCGGCGTGCTCAGCAAGGCGACGTACAACCTGGCGACCGAATCCTGGGGCCTGTTCGTCTTCGACGCGCAATACAACCTCACGCTCAAGCACGAAAGCCAGCAGTTCCCGCAGGATCCGGTACGCGACCTGCTCAGCGAACCATTCTTCTCCTCCGAGTTCCGCAGCATCGTCAATGCCTCAGTGACGTGGCAGAAAGATGCATGGACCACCACGTTGTTCGGTCAACGCAATGGCCGCACGCCCAACTTGGTGGCGCAACAAAGCACCGACGGGTATGCGGTGGAAGGCGCACGCAAGGTCGGGGCGTGGACCACGCTCAATGCCACGCTCGACTATGCGCTCAACGACGACATCTCGCTGACCGCAACGGTCAACAATCTGGCCGACACCCGCCCGCCACGCGACCGCACCTACACCAGCTACCCGTACTACAACATCTTCAACTACACCGGCTACGGCCGCTCCTACATGCTGGAGCTGAACTGGCGTTTCGGCGCACACTGACTGATCCGAGGCGGTAGCGTCCAGCGGCAGCCATGGAGCTGCCGCTGGCGTTTTTGGCCAGGCATTAGGGCAAGCGTTTTTGAATCAAGCGCTCGGGGATCGCCGCTACTGCGATTAAGCGAGTTTGGTGTAGCCGAAAGGTGCGCAGCCCAAGCTGGCGACACGCAGGCACTTCGGCTGCGGGCACGCTGCACGCACCGATGCAGCAGCCTCGCGTCGTCGTGCTGGCCGTTGTCAGCGTGCGTCGGCCTGGATCAGGCCGGCATGCAACAAATCCAGCCGCAGCGGCTCCAGCTGCGTGGCGTAGCGCCGCCACTCGTCCACGTTGCGCCCATGCACACCTTCGCGCACCTGCACGCTGCTCAGCGTGGCCGATGCAGCTGCATTGCGGGTGATATCGATCTGACCGGGCTCGATCTCCAGCCCGCAGCGCGCCATCAGCTGCTCAAGGATCGTGGATGGATCACGCACCATCTGCGCATAGTCCACATCGATCACCCGGCCCGGCAATGCCGCGCGCCACTGCGCCATCAACCCGTGATACGCCTGATAGTGACGCGCCAGCGTGTGCAGGTCGTAGCTGTAGGCGTAGGAGTCGCCGAACAACGCGCGGTAATTGGAGAAACACACCGCCATCGGCTCGCGCACCAGATGCACGATCACTGCACCCGGCAAGGCACGTGCGATCGGGCCGATCGCCACCGCGTTGGCCGGTAGCTTGTCGATATACCAATGTGCCGATCCTGCGCGCCATTGCGTCTGTTCCAGGTAACGCGCGCCGACCTGCGCATAGTCCAGCGTCGGCAGCGCCTGCAGCACACGCGCATCCAGCAGGCTGCGGCCGGCCTGGTCGGCGCCCCAACGCAGTTGATGGCCAACGTCGTTCAACTCGCCAGCCGACACGATCTGGGAATGATTGCCCAGCATCCGCTCCAGCACCGTGGTGCCCGAGCGCGGCAAGCCGAGCACGAAGATCGGCTGCGGGCCGTGCGCGGCCGGGGCTTGCTGCCCAGCGAACACGCCTTGCTGGGCCAGTGCTCCCAGCTGCGTATAGAGCGCAGCTTCTGCATCGGCGTCGTGGCGCAGGCGCGCATGCATCACCGCATTGCCATGCTGCAGCGCGTCCCAGGCAGCCCCGGTCTGGCCGAGGTCTTCCAGTTCCTTGTACAGCGCGAACGCCAGGCCGGCGCGATCTTCGCTGTCGGGCTTGGCACGTTGCAGTTGCTCACGCAGTTGCTCGACATGGTTGCTGCTGGTGGTCTGACGGCGCAGGCGCGCACGCGTCAACGCCGCGCGGCCATAGCCGGGCTTTTGCGCCAGCGCATGCTCCAGCGCCTGCGCCGCTTCATCGAGGCGACCATTGAATTGCAGCTGCACCGCAAGAAAGAAACGGAAATCCGCGCCATCGAATCCGCAGGCCTGCGCGCGCCGCATCATCGCCAGCGCGTCGCCATGTTCGCCCAGCGATTGATGCACATGCGCGAGCAAGGCCAGGGTCGGGCCATCGTTGCATTGCATCACCGACGGATGCCGCAGCAAGGCATGCAGTACGCGATGCTCGCCGACACGCAGCAAGGCTTGCGCCACGCGGCAACGCATCGCCACGTCGTCACCCAGATCGCCTGCGGCCAGCCGCAACTGCGCCACCGCCTCGCGCATCCTGCCGTTGGCCAGCACGGTGCCGGCCAGCAGCACGCGGGCCGACACGTGCGTGGGCTCCACCTCCAGCAATGCCTGCAGCGCAGACGCGGCCACACCCAGGTCGCGACGTGCCAACGCGGCCTGCGCGGTCTGCCAGTGCACCGCGCCGGCGGACGCGGCCATCAGCTGGACAGATGCTCGATGGCGGCGACGCTGCCGAGGCGGTCGCCGAGCTTCTTCAGCAGGGCCAGGCGGTTGGCGCGCAGTTGCGGGTCTTCGGCGTTGACCATGACGCCGTCGAAGAACGCGTCCACCTGTGGGCGCAACCGCGCCAGGCGTGCGAGCACGGCGACGTAGTCGTGCCGGTGCAGCGCATCACCGGTATCGCCGATGGCCGCTTCCACCGCTTCGGCCAGGGCTTCTTCGGCCGGCTCGCGCAGCAGGCTGGGGTCGATATCGCCGGGAATCTCGCCCTCGACCTTGCGCAGGATATTGCGGATGCGCTTGTTGGCCGCGGCCAGGGCTTCGGCTTCGGGCAGCGTGGCGAAGATGCCGATCGCCTCGATGCGGCGGTCGAAGTCGTAGAGGGAACCGTGGGTCGCGCCCAGGTGCGCTCCTACGCTGGCCGATGCAGGAGCGCCCTCGGGCGCGACCGAGAACAGTGCGGCGACCGCATTGAAGTGGGTGGCAGCGACGCCCTTGTCTGCGTAGTAACCACGTAGGCGGTCCAGGATGAAGTCGAAGAGCTCAGCGCTTTTTGGCGCAAGATCAGGGATTGTGAATCGACGGGCTTGGATTTTTGAATTTTCTTCAGGGAGTTCTTCTGTCGTGATACCGCTATCGCCGAGGTGCGACTTGATGGCTTTAGTCTCGAAAGGCGAGCTATTGATCAACGCGTTGTACGCCGAATTCAAGGCTCTCGTTAGCAACTCGCGTAGATCCAGCTCAAACCCACTCTCGATCACCGTCCGCGCCAGCCCCAAGGCGTTGCGCCGCAGCGCAAACGGATCCTTGTTGCCGGTCGGTTTCAAACCAGCCGCAAAACCACCGGCCAGGGTATCCAAACGTTCGGCAATCGCCAGCACCTTGCCCAGTGGCGACAGTGCGATGTCGTCGCCGGCAAAACGCGGCTGGTAGGCCTCGTCGATCGCCAGCGCAATCTCGCCGGGCTCGCCGGCGGCCTTGGCGTAATGACGCCCGGCAATGCCCTGCAGCTCCGGGAATTCGTTGACCATGCGCGACTGCAGGTCGTTCTTGGCCAGCTCCGCGGCGCGGCGCGCCTGCACCGGGTCGGCACCGACCTGCGGCGCGATCGCCTCGGCCAGCGCCGCCACGCGCGCGACCTTGTCGGCCACCGTGCCCAGCTTGGCCTGGTAGGTCACGCTGGCCAGACCGGCGCCCATCGCCTCCAGCCCCTGCTTGAGGTCTTCGTCGAAGAAGAACTTGGCATCGGCAAACCGTGGACGGATCACCCGCTCGTAGCCCTTGGCGACTTCAGCCACGTCCTTGGAGACGATATTGGCGATGCCGATGAACTGCTCGGTCAACCTGCCGCCATCGTCCAGCACCGGGAAGAATTTCTGGTTGACCTCCATGGTTTCGATCAGCGCTTCCTGCGGCACCGCCAGGAAGTCGCGCTCGAAACTGCACAGCACCGCCGATGGCCATTCGACCAGGTTGACCACCTGTTCCAGGTTGTCGTCGCTGATGCGCGCGCTGCCGCCGGCCTGCCTGGCGGCAGCTTCGACTTCCTCGACGATGCGTGCGCGGCGTGCGTCGGCATCCACCAGCACATGCGCCGCGCGCAGGGCCTCGATGTAATCGCCCGGCGCCGCCAGCGACACCTCGCCCTGATGCATGAAGCGATGCCCGCGGGTGAGGCGATCGCCACGCACGCCCAGCAGCTCGGCCGGAATCACCGCATCGCCGAACAGCAGCACCAGCCACTGCACCGGCCGCGCGAAGGCGTATTCGTGCGCGCCCCAGCGCATCGGCTTGGGGATCGGCATCGCGGCGATCGCCTCGCGCAGGATGTCGGGCAGCAGGTCGGCGGTGCGCGCGCCCGGCGTCACCGCGCGGTGCACGAAGCGCTCGCCCTTGGCATCGCTGGTGCGCTCCAGCGCGGTCCAGTCGATGCCGGCCTTGGCGGCGAAACCGGCCAGCGCCTTGGTCGGCTTGCCCTCGGCATCCAGCGCGATGTTGAGATACGGGCCCAGCACTTCGGAGCGCTGCTCGGGCTGCTCGGTGGCCACGCCCGGCAGCAGCACCGCCAGGCGGCGCGGCGTGGACAGCGGCTTGGCATCGCCACGGGTGACGGCGACGCCGCGCTTTTCCAGACCGGCCAGCACGCCATCGAAGAAGGCCTGCGCCAGACCCGGCAGCGCCTTGACCGGCAGCTCTTCGGTGCCCAGTTCGATCAGCAGGGGAAGTTGTTCGCTCATGTCAGGTGAACCTTGGCTTATGTCCCTTCTGCCATCAACGGACGAAGGTGACTGGAGAATGTCCTTCTCCCGCTAGCGGGAGAAGGTGGCGCGCCGCGCCGGATGAGGGTCGTGCCGAGGCGGCGGAGACGTACTGCCCCCATCCGCCCTGCGGGCACCTTCCCCCGCTGGCGGGGGAAGGACACAGCATCAGCGCTTGACTCCGGGAAAGCCCAGCTTCTCGCGTTGTGCGTAATACGCCTGCGCCACGCCCTGCGCCAGCGCGCGCACGCGCAGGATGTAGCGCTGGCGTTCGGTCACGCTGATCGCGCGGCGCGCATCCAGCAGGTTGAACGCGTGGCTGGCCTTGGTGACCTGCTCGTACGCCGGCAACGGCAGGCCGACCTCGACCAGGTGCTTGGCCTCGGCCTCGCAGGCGTCGAACCGATGGAATAGCTCGGCCACATTGGCATGCTCGAAGTTGTAGGCGCTCTGCTCCACCTCGTTCTGGTGGTACACATCGCCATAGCTCACCGGCGTGCCATCCGGGCCGTAGGTCCACACCAGGTCGTAGACGTTGTCGCAGCTCTGCAGGTACATGCACAGCCGTTCCAGCCCGTAGGTGATCTCGCCCAGTACCGGCTTGCACTCCAGTCCGCCGGCCTGCTGGAAGTAGGTGAACTGGGTCACCTCCATGCCGTTGAGCCAGACTTCCCAGCCCAGGCCCCAGGCGCCCAGGGTGGGCGATTCCCAGTTGTCCTCGACAAAGCGCAGGTCGTGCACCAGTGGGTCGATGCCCAGGGCCTTGAGCGAGCCCAGGTACAGGTCCTGGATATTGTCCGGGTTGGGCTTCATCGCCACCTGGTACTGGTAATAGCGCTGCAGGCGGTTGGGATTTTCGCCGTAGCGGCCGTCGGTGGGGCGGCGCGAGGGCTGCACGTAGGCCGCATTCCACGGCTCCGGTCCCAGCGCGCGCAGGAAGGTGGCCGGATGGAACGTGCCTGCGCCCACTTCCAGGTCCAGCGGCTGGATCAGCACGCAGCCTTGCTCGGCCCAGTACTGGTTGAGGGTCTGGATCAGGCCCTGGAAAGTGATTGGAACGCGCCGGGAATCGGACATGCAGCAAAGGCCGTACGGAAGGGGTGCGCTAGTATACCGGCCGACCCGCAGCGCTTTGCCGCGGAGCACCGCTGCAGGGGAACCTCGAGCATGGAACAGCGGCGTACGGCCGATACTGAAAGCGCAGCGGCACTGTTGCCGCGCGGCCGCCTGATGTTCGACCCGGTGGCCGCCGCCCTGCTTGCAGACGGCATGGTGGTGCCGCACGAACATGAGCGCGTGCAGTTCTCCGCCGCCGGCGTGCGCAATGCCAGCGAGGTGCATCCGCTGGTGCTGCTGGCCAATCTCAAGCTGCATGCCGCGCAGCCGCCGGCCGGCGAACTCGGGCTGGAACGGCTGACCGAATGGCTGGCCACCCGCACCGGCCTGCGCTATCTGCGCATCGACCCGACCCGCATCGATGTGGCCGCGGTCACCGGCGTGGTCTCGCATGCCTACGCACGCCGCCACCGCATCCTGCCGCTGGCGCTGGATGCCGAGCGCGTACTGATCGCCACCAGCGAGCCGCTGGCGCTGGAATGGCTGGCCGACGTGCAGCACCTGAGCCGGCGCCGCATCGAACTGGCGCTGATCAACCCGCTGGACCTGCACCGCTACACGATGGAGTTCTTCGGCGTGACCCAGTCGGTGCGCGGCGCGCGCGGCGATGTGCGCAGCGCCGAACCCGGTGCCGGCCTGCCCAGTTTCGAGCAGCTGGTGGAACTGGGCCGCGCCGGCGACGTCAATGCCGACGACCACCACATCGTGCATATCGTCGACTGGCTGCTGCAGTACGCCTACGAACAGCGGGCAAGCGACATCCATCTGGAGCCGCGTCGCGAGGCCGGGCGCATGCGTTTCCGTATCGACGGGGTGCTGCACAAGGTGCTGGAAGTGCCGCCCTCGGTGATGACCGCGGTGGTCAGCCGCATCAAGGTGCTCGGCCGCATGGACCTGGCCGAACGCCGCCGCCCGCAGGACGGTCGCATCAAGACCCGGTCGCCCGGCGGGCGCGAGGTGGAAATGCGCCTGTCCACGATGCCCACCGCGTTCGGCGAGAAGTGCGTGATGCGCATTTTCGACCCGGATTCGGCGTTCAAGAGCATCGAGCAACTCGGCTTCAGCCCGGAAGAGGCCGCCGGCTGGAGCGCGCTGGTCGAGCGCCCGCATGGCATCGTGCTGGTCACCGGCCCCACCGGCTCGGGCAAGACCACCACGCTGTATTCCACGCTCAAGCGCTTGGCCACGCCGGACGTGAACGTGTGCAGCGTAGAAGACCCGATCGAAATGATCGCGCCGGAATTCAACCAGATGCAGGTCCAGCAGAACATCGACCTGGATTTCGCCAGCGGCGTGCGCACGCTGCTGCGCCAGGACCCGGACATCATCATGATCGGCGAAATCCGCGACCTGGAGACCGCGCAGATGGCGGTGCAGGCCTCGCTGACCGGGCATCTGGTGCTGTCCACGCTGCACACCAACGACGCCGCCTCGGCGATCACGCGCCTGCTGGACCTGGGCGTGCCGCATTATCTGGTGGCCTCCACGCTCAACGGCGTGCTGGCGCAGCGCCTGGTACGCACGCTGTGCGTGCACTGCAAGCGCCCGCACACGCTCAGCGACGACGACTGGTCGGCGATCCGCGAGCCGGGCGAAACGCTGCCGGAAGTGCTGAACGTGCACGCGCCGGTCGGCTGCCTGGAATGCCGCCGCACCGGCTACCTGGGACGTGTCGGCCTGTACGAGCTGCTGCCAGTGACACCGCGTTTGCGCAGCCTGATCCGCGCCGACACCGACCTGGCCAGCTTCAGCCACGCCGCCCGCGGCGAAGGCCTGCGCACGCTGCGCCGCACCGGCCTGGAAAAGGTCGCCGCCGGGCTGACCACGGTGGAAGAGGTGTTGTCGGTCCTGCCGCCGCGGGACTAGGCGGATCGCCTGGGACTTGCACGGTTATCGGCCCAGGCGACCCTCACCCCAACCCCAGCTCCGGGCCCCGGCCCGCGTTTGCGACGCGGGCGCTCCAAGGCACGCGCGCCAGTGGCGCGCAAGCCATGCCCTCTCGCCCCGGCGGGAGAGGCGCTCGCTCCGTTCTCCCACCTTCTCCCTTCTCCCACCGGGAGAAGGTGCCCGAAGGGCGGATGAGGGTACGTCGGCACGCACATGCCGCCATTGGCAGGGGCTCCGCCTCACCATTGACCAGGTACACGGCACGGCCGAGTACAACCAGATCAGCGGCGCACGATCACCACGGCAACCGAATCGGCAACCGACGTGGCACAAACCATCTCAGCCATCACTGCTCTTACATCCACACAGCGCGAGTAGCCAGCTCCCCGCCCCCCAGCCATCAGCACATAGCCATCCGGCATAACCTTAGCTGCATGTATTGGCACGCCAATTGAAAAAAACCGGCGGGAGCTGCCTACAATCGGGCACATCAGTCGCTGCTGGATGCTCGTCCGCATGTCCGCCTTGCCGTTCCTGATCATCGAAACCGGGCATCCCGTGCCGGAGATGAAGCGATACGGCCGCTTTCGGCACTGGATCCGCGTTGCGGCCGGGCTGGCCGAACACGAAACCGTCGCCATTGATGTCGCCAACGGCGGCCGCCTGCCCGACCGCGCCGGCTTTGCCGGCACCATCGTCAGTGGCTCGGCCGCCTATGTCACCGACCGCGCCGACTGGAGCGAACGCAGCGCCGCCTGGCTGCGCGATGCCGCCCACCAGGGCATGCCGCTGCTGGGCATCTGCTACGGGCACCAGCTGCTGGCGCACGCGCTGGGCGGCGAGGTCGACTACAACCCGGCCGGACGCGAGTCCGGCACGATCGCGCTGGAACTGCACCCGCCAGCCGAGCAGGACCCTTTGTTTGCAGGCCTGCCGGCGCATTTCCCGGCGCACGCCACGCACATGCAGACCGTGGTGCGCGCCCCGGACGGGGCCATCGTGCTGGCGCATTCGCGGCAGGACCGTTGCCATGCCTTCCGCTGGGGCCAGGCCACCTGGGGCGTGCAGTTCCACCCCGAGTTTGCCACCCACCACATGCGCGGCTATGTGCAGGCGCGCGCCGAGTGCATCGCCCGCCACGGCCACTGCGCCCGCACGGTCGCCCGGGAGGTCACCGCCGCGCCGATCGCGCGCAAGCTGCTGCGCCGGTTCGTGCATCACGCACGCGGCCTGCAAACAGTGAGCACTCATCCCGCCGCACACACGCAAAAGCAGCGATAATCGCGCCACGCCGGATGGTCCGGTGCGTATCGATCCGGAATGGGAATGAGCGAAATCCGCAAGGTGCCGGCGTCTGCCGGCGCAGAATGGCTGTTGACCGGTTTCTCGCTGTTGAAGCGGGCGCCGCTGGCGCTTGGCTCGCTGGGGGTGATCTGGAGCGTGGCCGCCACCCTGGTAGTGTCGCTGTCGGTGCTGGTGCCGTTGCTGGGCCCGGCCCTGCAGTTCCTGCTGGTGCTGGCCGGCCCGCTGTTCATGGGCGGCCTGCTGTGGGCGATCCGCGAGGTCGACGAAGGCCGCATCGCCAAGCCGTCGCATCTGCTGCACGGCCTGCAGGACGGCCGCGCGCCGCACCTGCTGGTGTCGCTGCTGCCGCAGCTGATCGCCGGCCTGCTGCTGGGCGTGCTGCTGCTGGTGATGATCGGCGCCAGCGGGCTGCAGCAGCTGTCCGAGGTGATGATCAAGATCAACCAGATCAGCCAGTCCGGCGCGCAGCCGGACCCGGTGCAGATCGAGCAGCTGGCCGCCAGCCTGCCGGCCGGCCGGATCCTGCTGTGGCTGCTGCTGACCATCGCCACCTTCGCGGCGATGACCCTGGCACTGTTCGTGATGCCGCCGCAGGTGATGTTCGACCGCAGCACCGGCGGCCACGCGCTGCGCGAGAGCCTGCGCGCCAGCCTGCACAACCTGCCGGCGATGCTGGTGTTCTTCGTGCTGGCCTTCATCGCCATCTTCGCGATCTATTTCGCGGTGATGATCGTGGCGCTGATCGTCGGCCTGGTCGCCGGCCAGACCGTGGCGATGTGGCTGGCCCAGCTGCTGCTGATGGCAGTGCTGATGCCGGTGTTCGCCGGCTCGGTCTACGCGGCCTGGAAGCAGATGTTCACGCACCAAGGCGCTTCTGCCCAGCCGACGACGCCCTCACGCCCGGATGTGTTTGCGGCCTGAGCCCCTGACCTGCGGATGTGCTTGCCGCCTCAGACCGCCGCCCCGTAAGAGCGCACCCGGGCGCGACATGCTTTCCCTGGGACACCCCCCGGTCACGCGCAAACGTGTTCGGCCAGACCATCCCAACCCGTAGGAGCGCACCCAGGCGCGACAAAGCATTCGTCGGGAGAGCCCCGGTCGCGCCCGGGTGCGCTCCTACGTGGGTGATTGGCGTCTGGGGCGATGCTGGCCCCGTCCGCGCGCTAGGCGCTCTTCGGCCCCACCGCGCGCGAGGCGATGATGCCCAGCTCGTAGAGCAGGCACATCGGGATGGCCAGCATCAGCTGCGAGACCACGTCCGGCGGGGTGAGCACGGCGGCCAGGATGAAGATGCCGACGATGGCATAGCCGCGGCCTTCGCTCAGCTGCTTGGGGCTGACCCAGCCCAGCAGCACCAGGATTACCAGCGCCACCGGCAGCTCGAAGCTGGCACCGAAGGCGAAGAAGATCGCCAGCACGAAATCCAGGTAGGAATTGGCGTCCGGGGTAATGGCGATCACGTCGGGCTTGAACGTGGTCAGGAAGTGGAACACCGCCGGCAGCACCAGGAAATACGCGAACGCGCAGCCGATGTAGAACAGTGCCACCGCCGAGGCCAGCAACGGGAATGCGAGTTTCTTCTCGCGCTGGTACAGGCCCGGCGCCACGAAGGCCCAGGCCTGATACAGCAGCCACGGCACGCTGAAGAACACCGCCACGAAGAAGGTCAGCTTGAGCGGGGCGAAGAACGCGCCGGCCGGGTTCATCGCGATCATCGTCTGCCCCAGCGGCAGCTGCGAAATCAGCGGCGCGGCCAGCCACGAGTAGATTGCGCGGGAAAACGGCAACAGCGCCAGCAGCACCACGCCCAGGCCGATCAGGGCGCGCACCAGGCGTGCGCGCAGCTCGACCAGATGCTCGATCAGACTGCTTTCGGCCTGTGCGTCGTCGAACAGGCTCACGGCCGCTTCTCCTGGAGCTTGCCCGGCTCGGTCGGGTCGATCAGCGCCTCTGGCGTGCCCGGCTCCATTGGCGAGGCAACCGGCGTCTGCACGCTGGCATTGCCCAGGTGCGCTGCATGCGGCGCCGGCGCCATGGGCCGTGCCTGGGCGATGACCGGTGCGGCCGCCGCATGTTCAGGCGCATCGGCGGGGCCCGCTGCCGGCGCGGCATTGGCCCCAGCCGACAGGTCCGCATGCGCCAGCTCCAGCGGCGTCGCCACCGGTGTCGTGGTGCTGCGGATATCGATATCGCGCCCGACCTCGTCGTGCAGCGCGCGGGCGCCCTGCTCCAGATGTTGCTGCTTGTTGCGCAACTGGTCTTCGGCCTCGCGCAGCGAGGCCTGCACGTCCTGCAGGCTGCGCTTGAGCTCTTCGGCCTCCAGCTCGCGTTCCAGCTCCTGCTTGACCGAGTCCCATTGCATGCGCGCGCGGCGCACCCACAATCCGGCGAACCGGGCCGCCTTGGGCAGGCGCTCGGGACCGAGCACCACCAGGGCGACGATCGCAATCAGCGTCAGTTCGCCAACACCTATGTCAAACACCGACGCCGCTCCGGATCAACGCGCGTCGCGATCGCGCTCGGCCTGCGCCTCACGTGCCTGCTCGGCCGTGCGGCTATCGTCGCCGAGCTTGCCGGCCGGCTTGTCCTCGTCGTGCATGCCTTTCTTGAATTCCTTGACCGCGCTGCCGAGATCCTTGGCACCGCTGGTGAGCCGCTTGGTACCGAATACCAGCAACACGATCACCAGCACGATCAGCCAGTGCCAAATGCTGAAACCGCCCATGATCTGCTCGCTTGCTGAAGAAGAAGGAAGGCGCAGGATACCCCAGCGCACCGCGCAGGGGGATGACAGCGCGTCAGCGGTTGCCGTCCAGCGATTCGGTGCGGATTTCGCCATCGGACACCGGCTGGAAACCCTGCTGCGGCGGTGGCGTGGTGCTGGGCTGCATCGGCACGGTGCTGGCCTCGTTGACCGCAGGCGGCGGTGTGGTGGCCGCCTGTGCCGGTGGCGGCGTTGCCGGACGCGGCGCGCTGGCGCCGTCGTCGGCGCTGCCATCGGTACCGCGATTGGCGCGTGCGGTGTAGGTTGCCTCTTCCAGGCGGTCGCGGAAGGCGATCACGTCGGTGGAGGCACGCTCGTTGGTACGGCCTTCGAAGATCATCCGCGGGGTGGCGCCGCCACCGTAGGCGTTGAGGTCGGCGGCATCGTCGATCTGCAGCACCGCACCGTCCAGCGCCACGCCGGCGAACAGGCCACGGGCGCGCGACCACGACCAGATTTCGGCCTTGAGCTGGCCATCGGTGGCGGCGGCGGCATTGCGGCCGACCGGGCCGGCGGCCACGCCGGCATCGGCACCGAGGGTGAACTTGCCGTTGACGATGTTGTCCAGGCTGCGGTCGTTGCGGAACACCAGCACCACGTCGGAGGACTGCACGCCGGCCTGGAAGCCGATGCTGCCGCCGGTGAGCTTGACGAAGACCGGCTGCGACCAGCTGCCGTCGGCATTCTTCATCGACATCAGCCCATGGCCGCGACGGCCGCCGATCACCAACCCGGCCTTGAGCGTATCGGGGATGACCACGATGGCGCGCGCCTCGTCGAGCAGCTTGTCCGGGATGGCCTGCTCGGGAATCTTCATGATCTCGTTGAGCACCCGCACCGCGTTACGCGCGCGCTGGTCCTCTTCCGGGCCGGCAACGGCATGGCCGGCGGCGAAGGTCAGCGACAACAACAGGGCCAGGCGCGACAGACGAGGCATGACAAGCTCCAGGGGACGATCCGTCAAAGATAGCAATGGCGCGACGTTAGTGGTGGCGCAATGAATCGGTGGTGAGCGCAAGCGGGTGCCAGAGGCGGTCAATGGGGGCGATCGATGCGCTGTCCTCGGCAGCACTGCCGCGCTCTGCCAGAATGGCGCGCATGAACACCACCCCCGATACCGCCCTGCTGGTCGTCAATCTCGGCACCCCCGAGTCGCCCACCGCCCCGGCCGTGCGCCGCTACCTGGCCGAGTTCCTCAGCGACCGCCGCGTGGTCGCGATCCCGCCGCTGTTCTGGAAGCCGCTGCTGTACGGGGTGATCCTGCCCATCCGCGGGCCCAAGTCGGCCGAGAAATACGCCAAGGTCTGGCTGCCGGATGGCTCGCCACTGGCGGTGTACACGCGTCGGCTGGCCGAAGGCCTGAAGGAGGTCATGCCGGACTGGCACGTGGAATGGGCCATGCGCTACGGCGCCCCGGCGCTGCGCAAGACGCTGGACGGCCTGCGTGCGCGCGGCATCCGGCGCATCGTGGTGCTGCCGCTGTACCCGCAGTACTCGACCACGACGACCGCATCGATCCAGGACGTGATCGACGCCTGGCGCCCGGGCGCACCGGAGATCGCGGTGGAGGTGATCCAGGAGTATTGCGAAGACGCCGGCTGGGTCGCGGCGATCGCCGATTCGATCCGTGCGCACTGGCAGGCGCACGGGCGCAGCGAGAAGCTGATGTTCTCCTTCCACGGCCTGCCGCAGCGCGTGGCCAATGCCGGCGATCCGTATCCGCAGCAATGCGAGCGCAGCGCGCAGGCCATCGTCGCCGCGCTGGGCCTGGGCGCGGACGAATGGCAGATGGGCTACCAGTCGCGCTTCGGCTCGGAGCGTTGGCTGCAGCCCTACGCCGAACCGACCTTGTGGAAACTGGCCGAAGGCGGCGTGCGCAGCTTCGACCTGGTCTGCCCGGGTTTTGCCACCGATTGCCTGGAAACCCTGGAGGAAGTGGCGCTGGGCTTTGCCGAAACGCTGGCCGAACGCGGCGCCACCCTGAGTTACATCCCCTGCCTCAATGCCAGCCCGGCACATGCGCAGGCACTGGCCGCCGTGGCGCGGCGCGCGTGAGGTTGGAGCCGTTTGCGTGCGACCTGGCGATCGGCCGGGTCACCGGACTGCGCAACCCGGACCGTGGCCCGCGCCGGGTGCTGGCCCTGCATGGGTGGCTGGACAACGCCGCCAGCTTCCTGCCGCTGAGCGCGCACCTGCATGCACAGGACCTGGACCTGGTCCTGCTCGATCTGCCCGGCCACGGCCATAGCGCGTGGTTGCCGGTTGGTGCCGAGTACACGCTCAGCAGCGCGATCGGCATTCTGCTGCAGGTGGCCGATGCGCTGGGCTGGGAGCGCTTCAGCGTGCTCGGCCACTCGCTGGGCGGCGGTGTTGCCAGCCTGCTGGCCGCCGCGGCGCCGGAACGCGTGGAGGCGCTGATCGCGATCGAGGCGCTGGGCGCACTGGCCGAGCCGGTGGAAGGCACCGCCACCCGCCTGCGCGATGCGATTGCCTCGGCACGCACCTTGTCACAGCGGCCGCTGCGCGTGTTTCCGTCGATGGAGATGCCGGTGCGCGCACGCATGATGGCCAACCAGCTCACCGAACCGGCCGCGCGGCTGCTGGTGGAGCGCGGCGTGTGCGCGGTCGAAGGCGGCTACAGCTGGTGCAGCGACCCGCGCCTGACCCTGCCCACGGCCATCCGCATGACCGAAGCGCAGATCGACGTGCTGCTGGCCTCCATCGCCTGCCCGGTCCAGGCCATCTTCGCCACGCCGGCGCAGGTGTACTTCCCCGCTGCCTTGCGCGATCACCGCGTGGCGCTGATGCGCGATGCGCGCCTGCAGTTGTTGCCCGGCACCCACCATGTGCATATGGAAGTGCCGGACGCGGTGGCGGCGGTGATCAACGGATTCCTGGCGTCGCTGCCGCCGCAGCGCGCGTGATGCAGGTGAGGCAAGCATGCGTCGGCGCGATGCGAATGCGCTGAAGTTCCTGCCGTTTGTTGCCCTGCACGCGACAGCTCACTCAGCCTGCAACAACCGCCGCAGCTGCGCCTTGAGCTGGCACCCGTGTTCGTGGAAATAGCTGCGCTCGTCGCGCCAGGCGGGAAAGCGCTGCTCCACCTCGGCCCAGAACGCAGGCGAGTGATTGGCCTGCAGCAGGTGGCAGAGCTCGTGCACCAGCACGTATTCGAACGCGGACGGGCGGCCAAGCACCAGCGCCAGGTCCAGCGCCATCGAGCCATCCGGTGCCAGCGAACCCCACTGCGAGGACATCACCTTCAGCCGCACCCGCGCCGGCGCGCGCGGCAGGCCGGGCAGATAGCTCGGCAACCAGCGTCCGACATCGGCGCGCGCCTGTGCTTCGTAGAATTCCTTCAACGTGCGGCGCAGGCCTGCATCGCCTAGACGCGTAGGCACATGGAACTGCGCGCCGTCGTCGGTGACCTCGATACGTGCGTAGCGCCCGTCGTGCCAGCTCAGCGGCAACAAGGCGCCGCGTAACGGCAGCAACCCCGGCACGCCACGCGCCAGCGCCGGAAACGCATCGACCTGCTGATAACGCGACAGCTGCGTGCCCAACCAGTCCAGGTGCGCCAGCAGAAAGCGCTCGCCCGACACCAGGCTTGCGCGCAGCGGCAGGGTCAACCGCGCACCGCGTTCGTCGACGCTGAGCTTGATGCGCCGCGCACGCGGGTCGCGCACGCGCAGGACCGCGATTTCGCGCCCGTCCAGTTGCACGCGTACGCAGTCGCGTTCGACAACCTGCGGGGCGGGCGCGATCAGACGGCGGACGGGCTTGAACATGGACACAGGATAGCGCTGCGATGTGTCAGGTGGTGAGATGGCGCGATTGATACATGCGATGTGACGGCGTGTCCTGCGAGCGGTGAGGGCACCGCGCCATCGACGCTGCGCGTTGGCTGCAGGGCCCTTGCCCGCCCACCATCGTGGGACGCGCTGTGAATCCATCCATGGAGGCTCTTACGCGGCATCCATGCCGCGTAAGGTCCCGCGACGGTGAGCGGGCAAGGACCTGTCGAGATGGTCGGTGTGCATGGCTGCAAGCAGAAGTTGAGGTGCGATGGTCGAGCCACTGTGCCTCGACCGGCTTCCCACCACTCGTCTCACCGCAGACCGAGCAGCAGACAAGCGTTTTGACGCGCAATCTGCAAACGTCGCGTCTGCCCACCGCAAGCCGAGTGACACGCTTTCAAGAAAGCAGCCGACCAACTGTCTGGCGCGGTGTCCTCGCCGGTTGCGGGACCGTGTGGCGGCATGGATGCCGCCACCGAGCCCCCAGGGATGGGTTCACGGCGTGTCCCGCAAGCGGTGAGGACACCGCGCCCTCGACGCTGCGCGTTGGTGCAGGGCCCTTGCCTGCCCACCATCGCAGGACAGCCGCAAGTACGTCCCTGTAGGCTCTTACGCGGCATCCATGCCGCGTAAGGTCCCGCGACGGTGAGCAGGCAAGGACCTGTCGAGATGGTCGGTGTGCACGGTAAGAGCGGTGTTGGATGCGTCGTTCGCTCATGACGTATCAGCTCCATGTCTGATGGGCGCCGCACGACAGACAGCTCTCACAAGAGCACCGACCAACTGTCTGGTGCGGTGTCCTCGCCGGTTGCGGGACCGTGTGGCGGCATGGATGCCGCCACCGAGCCCCCAGGGATGGGTTCACGGCGTGTCCCGCAAGCGGTGAGGACACCGCGCCCGCGACGCTGCGAGCTGTTGTTCTAGACCTCGGATGATTCAAGCGGCGCATCGCCCCTTGACGCCGCCGCCGTTCGAAACCTGGTTACTCGGCCTTGCTCAGCTTCAGCGCGGTTTCCAGCAGCAGGAACAGGCGCCGGATTTCGGCGCTCATCAGTGCGAAGCGCGCGTCGAGTTCGGCGCGCGCACCGTCGTCTTCGCTGTGTTCGAGCTGGTCCAGTGCGCCATCGAGGAACTTGAGCTTGCGGATCACCAGATCGTCGCCGAGCACGAACGACAGATTGTCGTCCAGCACCAGCGCCAGCTTGGTCACCTGCTTGCCGGCTTCCAGGTGCTTGTCGATCTCGTCGCCGCGCAATTCCTGGTGCTGGCACTTGACCACCGCGCCGCCTTCGATCGGGTCCTTCATCTCGCATTCTTCGCCCAGGCTCAGGCCTTCGGGCAGGGGTTCGCCGGCGATCCAGCCGGTGAGGATGGCGCGCGGTGCGACCTCGGCATTCAACGGCAGTGCCGGGAAGCTGCCGAGTGCGCCGCGGATCTCGCTCATCACGTTCTCGCCGCTCTTGCGGCTGGAGCTGTTGACCGCGATGTAGCCGTGCTGCAGGTCCAGGATGGCATCGGTGCGCGAGCTCTTGACGAAGGCGCGCGGCAGCAGCTCATGGATCAGGTCGTCCTTCAGGCGCTTGCGGGCCTTGCCGCCGGGGCGACGGCCTTCCTTCTCTTCGATCTCGGCGACCTTGCGCTCGAGCAGGTCGTTGACCACCGCGCCGGGCAGGATCTTGTCCTCGCCACCGACGGTGAGCCAGAGGAAATCTTCCAGACGGTGCGAGAGCACTTCCTGCTCGTCGCGGCCGAACGGGGAGATGAAACCGCGCGAGCTCATTTCCAGCGGGCCGACCGGCTTGAGCTGCACTTGCGGCAGCAGCGTGTCGATCTCGGAGAAATCCAGCGTGGTCGGGAAACGGAACAAAGTGAGATTACGAAAGAACATGCGTCAGACCGAAGAGGAGGAAGAAACGTGGAGGGTGGAAAGACTGCCGGCCGCGATGGCCGCGTCAGTCGCCGTCGTGTGCGCTGTCGCCGGCGGCGAGCCAGGCGCTGGAATCGGGATCGGGATCGGGCGGTGCTGTATCGCCATTGCGGCCCAGCGCCAGGAAATCGAACAGGGTGCGGTCGGCCAGTTGCTCGGGCCGCACATCGCCCAGCGCGCGGGCGATCTGCTCGACCCGCCCGGGCTGCTCGCGGTCCCACTGCTGCAGCATCCGCCCGACCTGCTGGCGCTGCAGGTTTTGTTGGCTGCCGCACAGGTTGCACGGAATGATCGGGAACTGGCGCGCCTGCGCGTAGGCGGCGATATCGGCTTCGCGCACGTAGGCCAGCGGGCGGATCACCACATGCGCGCCGTCGTCGCTGCGCAGCTTGGGCGCCATCGCCGCGAGCCGGGCGTGGTGGAACAGATTCATGAAGAACGTGGCGACGATGTCGTCGCGGTGATGGCCGAGCGCGATCTTGGTCACCCCGTGCGCCTGCGCATAGGCATACAGCGCGCCGCGCCGCAACCGCGAGCACAACGAACACATGGTCTTGCCGGCCGGGATCACCCGGCTGACCACCGAATAGGTGTCCTGCTCGACGATGTCGAACGGCACGCCCAGGCCACGCAGGTAGGTGGGCAGCACCTGCGCGGGAAAGTCGGGCTGCTTCTGGTCCAGATTGACCGCCACCAGGGTGAACGGCACCGGCGCCTTGCGCTGCAGCTGCAGCAGCATGTCCAGCAAGGTGTAGCTGTCCTTGCCGCCGGACAGGCACACCATGATCTTGTCGCCGGGCGCGATCATGCCGAAGTCTGCAATCGCCTGGCCCACCTGGCGCTGCAGGCGTTTGCCCAGGCGCAGCTGCTCACGCTGCAGCCGCTGGCGCGGGTCGCGCGGCGCGGGGTCGGCCAGGGGTTGCGGCAGCGGCAGGACAGCGGTCATAAGCCGCCCATTGTAGCTGCCCGGCGCGCGGCGGGCCGGCGCCGGGCGTGCGCGGCTGAACGGGTGGTCAGACGCTTGCGGGCGGGGCGTTCGGCGTGCGTCTGGTGGTGCTGCGGCGTCAGCGGGCCCAACGCGGCTGCGGGTGCCGCAGGTCGTCGGGGCGGCGCACATCTCGCAGCGCAGCAAGCCTTTCGGCGCCGGGCTGGGTAAAGTCGGGCAGACCGCTTCACTCGGGATCGGCATGGCATCTCCAGCTTCGCTCCACCGCGCGGCTTTTTTCGGTCGCAGGTGTGGTAGCGCTAACATTTTGTGCGACGTGGGTCAGGCCCTGCGCCCATATGTGTCCCCGGCGCTGATCGAGCGTGCGCGCTGCTGGCGCGGTGGCGGTGCGCATGCACGATTGCCGCGCTGCGTGACTGGCCACTGGTCTGCAACGCCCTTCCTTCTTCCCTCGCCTCTTTGCAGGAGTTCCACCCCATGAGCAACACCGTCTACATCGGCGCCAAGGAATATTTCCCCGGTATCGGCAAGATCGGCTTCGAAGGCCGCGACTCGGACAACCCGCTGGCCTTCAAGGTCTACGACGCCAACAAGCAGGTCGGCGACAAGACCATGGCCGAGCATCTGCGCTTTGCCGTGGCCTACTGGCACAGCTTCTGCGGCAATGGCGCCGATCCGTTCGGCCCCGGCACGCGCGCATACCCGTGGGATATCGGCAACACCGCATTGGACCGTGCCGAAGCCAAGGCCGATGCCGCGTTCGAATTCTTCACCAAGCTTGGCGTGCCGTATTACTGCTTCCACGACATCGACCTGTCGCCGGATGCCGACGACATCGGTGAGTACGAGCGCAACCTCAAACACATGGTCGGCATCGCCAAGCAGCGCCAGGCCGACACCGGCGTCAAGCTGCTGTGGGGCACCGCCAACCTGTTCTCGCACCCGCGCTACATGAACGGCGCATCGACCAACCCGGACTTCAATGTGGTGGCGCGTGCGGCGGTGCAGGTCAAGGCCGCGATCGATGCCACCGTCGAGCTGGGTGGCGAAAACTACGTGTTCTGGGGTGGCCGCGAGGGCTACGCCTGCCTGCACAACACCCAGATGAAGCGCGAGCAGGACAACATGGCGCGCTTTTTGACCCTGGCACGCGACTACGGCCGCGCGATCGGCTTCCAAGGCAACTTCCTGATCGAGCCCAAGCCGATGGAGCCGATGAAGCACCAGTACGACTTCGACAGCGCCACGGTGATCGGCTTCCTGCGCCAGCACGGCCTGGACCAGGATTTCAAGCTCAATATCGAAGCCAACCATGCCACGCTGTCGGGCCATAGCTTCGAGCACGACCTGCAGGTGGCAGCCGATGCCGGCCTGCTCGGCAGCATCGATGCCAACCGCGGCAACCCGCAGAACGGCTGGGATACCGACCAGTTCCCGACCGACCTGTACGACACCGTCGGGGCGATGCTGGTGGTGCTGCGCCAGGGCGGGCTGGCACCGGGCGGGCTGAATTTCGATGCCAAGGTGCGCCGCGAGTCGTCCGATCCGCAGGACCTGTTCCTGGCGCATATCGGCGGCATGGACGCGTTCGCACGCGGGCTGGAAGTGGCCAATGCGCTGCTGACGTCCTCGCCGCTGGAGCAGTGGCGCGCCGAGCGTTACGCCAGCTTCGACAGCGGCGCGGGTGCGGAGTTTGCCAACGGCAGCAGCACGCTGGTGGATCTGGCCCAGTACGCGGCCGGTAACGCGCCCAAGCAACTCAGCGGCCGCCAGGAAGCCTACGAGAACCTGATCAACCAGTATCTGACGCGTTGATGCCGTGCCGGTGACCGCCTGCACGCGCAGGCGATCACCGGCGGCCTGCGCGCACAACCGCGTGCAGCGTCAGGGCTGTTCCGCTGCATCCGGCGCCGCCGGTGCAGCCACCGAATCCCGCTTGACCAGCAGGTGCGCGACCACATGATCGACCATCTTCGCCGTGCGCTCCTTGGCGCGTATCGTCTTCAACAGGATGTCCAGCGCGGCGTCGGCCATGGCGGCGATGGGCTGCTGCACGGTGGTGAGTTCGGGCCAGACCGCGGTGGCGGCGGAGGTGTCGTCGAAGCCGACCACCGACAGATCGCGCGGCACATCCAGCCCGCGCCGATGCGCGACCGAGATTGCAGCGGCGGCCATATCGTCGTTGCTGGCGAAGATGGCGCTGGGGCGACGCTTGCGCGCCAGCAGCTTTTCGGCGGCGACCAGGCCGGATTTGTAGGTGTAGTCGCCCGGCTGCACCAGATGCCGATCCAGCCGCAGGCCGGCATCGGCCAGCGCCGCCTGAAAGCCTTCGAAGCGACGCGTGCTGGCGGACAGATTGGGGTGCCCGGCGATGTAGCCGATACGCGTGTGGCCCTGGGCGATCAGATGCTCGGTGATTTCCTTGGCGGCGGCGAATTCGTCGATACGCACGCAGGCCACATCCGGGCTGAAATGGTTGGAGGCGATCGCCACCACCGGCACCTTGGCGCGGACCAGTTCCAAGACCGCGGCCTTGGATTCGCACAGCGGTGGCGGCAGGATCACCCCGGCCACGCCCTTGGCGAGCTTGCGCGCGGCACGGCGTTCGGCGTCGGCATCCAGGTCGTCCCAGCAATCGATCACCAGCTGGATCGGCGTGCGCGAGGCAACCCGCAACACGCCCAGCAGCAGCTCACGCAGGTAGGCGCCGCTGGGGTCGCTGTAGATCAACGCAATGCGCGTGCTCTGCGCGGCGGCCAGGGCACTGGCCGCCAGGTTGGGCGTGTAGCCCAGCTTGTCGACCGCGCGCAGCACGCGTGCGCGGGTGGCATCGCGCACGCTGCCGTTGTTGTTGACCACGCGCGAGACCGTCATCGGCGAGACCTTCGCCAGCGCCGCCACCTCGTCGATGGTGGTCGCGCGGCTGGTGCGGCGGACCGATTTCCTGACCTTCTCCAAGCGTGGCCTCTTCAAGTGGGTGGCGAACCTGCACGATGCACACAAACCGTTGCGATAACGCAAGCGCTCACTGCGTGCACGACGATGCGACGCATGGTACCGGGAAGCAGGCAGAGCGGCGATACGCCGCCGTGTACGTGGATGTCGATGGAGCATGCCGCATGAGCGCGCGTGCAATGCGGCGCTGCGTCGCGTATTGCGGTGCGTTGGCGCATCCGTGGTTGCTGGCGCTGACGTTGCTGTGTGGATTGGTGCTGGTCAGTGCCGGGGCGCGGGCCGAGGACGGCTACGACTTATGGTTGCGCTACCACCCGCTGGCCAACGCGGCGCAGGTGCGCGGCAGCGCAAGCGAGTTGATCGTCGCTGGCGACTCGCCGACGTTGCAGGCTGCACGTGAGGAATTGCAGCGTGGACTGTCGGGCCTGCTTGGTGCTGCGCCGCCGTCGTCTGCCACGGTCACGCGCGATGGTGCGATCGTGCTGGGTGCGGCCGCTGCGCCGCAGATCGCGGCATTGCACCTGCAGACCACCGGCCTGGGCCGCGACGGCTATCTGATCCGCAGTGTCCGCATGGACGGGCATCGCGCCACCGCCATCGTCGGCGGCAGTGATGTGGGTGCGCTGTACGGGGCATTCCACCTGCTGCGCCTGCTGCAGACCGGTCAATCGCTGGCCGCGCTGGACCTGCACGAGTCGCCGCGGCTGCAGCTGCGCCTGCTCAATCACTGGGACAACCTGGACGGGGTGGTCGAGCGTGGCTATGCCGGTGCGTCCCTGTGGAACTGGCAGACCCTGCCCGGGTATCTGGATCCGCGCTACACCGACTATGCGCGCGCCAATGCATCGCTGGGCATCAACGGCAGCGTGCTCAACAACGTCAATGCCAAGGCCTGGAGCCTGACGCCGCAGTACCTGGACAAGGCGGCGGCACTGGCCAGCGTGTTTCGCCCTTACGGCATTCGCGTGTTTCTCAGCGCGCGCTTCAGCGCGCCGATCGAGATCGGTGGCCTGACGACCGCCGACCCGCTGGATCCGCAGGTACAGCGGTGGTGGCGCGACACCGCCGACGCCATCTACGCGCGCATTCCGGATTTTGGCGGTTTTCTGGTCAAGGCCAATTCCGAAGGCCAGCCCGGCCCGCAGGACTACGGACGCAGCCATGCCGATGGCGCCAATCTGCTGGCCGACGCGCTGGCGCCGCATGGCGGGGTGGTGATGTGGCGCGCATTCGTCTATTCGCATGAGCAGCCGGACGATCGCGCAAAGCAGGCCTACAGCGAGTTCCTGCCGCTGGATGGCCGGTTCCGCGACAACGTGATCGTGCAGGTCAAAAATGGTGCCATCGACTTCCAGCCGCGCGAGCCATTCCATCCGCTGTTCGGCGCGATGCGCAAGACGCCGTTGATGCCGGAGTTCCAGATCACCAAGGAGTACCTGGGCTTTTCCACCCACCTGGCCTACCTGGGCACGCTGTTTGCCGAAACCCTGCAGGCCGACACCTACGCGCGCGGCAAGGGCTCGACGGTTGCCAGAACCGTGGACGGCACGCTCTTCAACGATGCGAAACGCACGCGGCTGACCGGTATCGCCGGAGTGGCCAACATCGGGGCGGACCGCAACTGGAGTGGCTCGATCTTCGACCAGGCCAACTGGTACGCCTACGGGCGGCTGGCGTGGAATCCGCAGGCGTCGCCGCAGGCCATCGCGCAGGACTGGGTGCGCATGACCTTCTCCAACGATGCTGACGTGGTGATGCCCGTGGTCGACATGCTGCTGCGCTCGCGCGAGGCGGTGGTGGACTACATGACCCCGCTCGGCCTGCATCACCTGATGGGGCGTGGCCATCACTACGGCCCGGCGCCGTGGGATGCCGGCAGCGAGCGCCCGGACTGGGACCCGGTCTACTACCACCGCGCCGACCGTCACGGCATCGGTTTCGATCGCAGTGCCGGCGGCAGCAATGCGGTGGCGCAATACGCCAAGCCGGTGGCGCGCGTGTTCGGCGATGTGCAGCGCGTGCCGGAGCGTTACCTGCTGTGGTTCCACCATGTGCCCTGGGAGCACCGCATGGCCTCCGGGCGGCCGCTGTGGGACGAGCTGGTGTGGCACTACGACCACGGCGTGGACGAGGTGCGTGCGATGCGCGCGACCTGGCAGGGCCTGGCCGGCAGGATCGATGCAACGCGTTACCAGCAGGTGGCAAGTTTCCTGGCGATCCAGCAGGACGAAGCGCAATGGTGGCGCGATGCCAGCATCGCCTACTTCCAGAGCGTGTCCGGGCGGCCGTTGCCTGCCGGCACGGCGCCGCCGGCGCATCCGCTGGCGTATTACCAGGCATTGAAATTTCCGTATGCGCCGGGGAATCCGAAATGAGCGCGCGTACGCTGCTGGCCGTCATGGCAGCGCTGCTGCCGCCCCTGGCGCAGGCGGCCGACGCGCCGCTGCTGCATGCGCTGTTTCAGGAGCATGTGGTGCTGCAGCGCGATGCGCCGATCCGGGTGTGGGGCGATGCGGCCCCGGGCGCGCGCGTGCGCGTGCAACTGGATGCGCAGCAGGTGCAGGCGCGCGCAGACCGGCAGGGCCATTGGGAAGCGCGCCTGCCTGCGCACGCCGCCGGCGGCCCGTACACCTTGAGCGCACGCACCGGCACGGGCGTGACGCAGCAGGTCAACGACGTGCTGATCGGCGATGTGTGGCTGTGCTCGGGCCAATCGAATATGGAATTGCCGGTGCATCGCACGCTGGATTCACGCAGCGAGATCGCCGATGCCGACAACCCGCGCATCCGCATGTTCAAGGTGCCGGCGCAGTCCAGCCCGACACCGCAGCGCGGCTTCGGTGGTGCTGCCGCGTGGCAGCTCACCACGCCGGAGACGGTGAAGGAGTTTTCTGCTGCCTGCTATTACTTCGCACGTGAGTTGCAGAAGACCGTCGATGTGCCGATGGGCCTGATCAACGCTTCCTGGGGCGGCTCGCAACTGCAGGCCTGGATCGGCGAGACAGCCTTGCGCGCCGCCGGCGACGATGGCCCGGCACTGGATGTGCTGGCGCGGTACGCCGCCGACCCGGTGGATGCGGCGCCGCGTTGGGCCGCGCTCTGGGAAGCCTGGTGGCAGGCGCACGGCCAGGGCGAGCCCTGGCAACCGGACGCGCCCGGCGCCTGGCAAACCGCACCGGCGGCATTGGGCGCGTGGGACGACTGGGGCGTGCCGCAGCTGGTCGGCTTCAACGGCATGGTCTGGTACCGCACCAGCGTGGAGCTGACGCAGGCGCAGGCCGCGCAGGACGCCAGCCTGCTGCTCGGGCCGGTGGACGAGCTGGACCAGACCTGGGTCAACGGGCGCGGCGTGGGCAGCAGCTACGGCGCCGATCAGCCGCGTCGCTACCGCTTGCCGCGCGGGCGCCTGCACGCCGGGCGCAACAGCATCGTGCTCAATGTGCTCAACACCTATCGGCGTGGCGGGCTGCTGGGCGATGCGCAATCGCGTGCGCTGCAGTTCGCCGATGGCAGCACGCTGCCGCTGGATGCACCCTGGCAGTACCGCATCGTGCCGCCGCAACTGGGCTTGCCACCGCGCGCGCCATGGTCGTCGGCGGCCGGGCTGACCACCTTGTACAACGGCATGATCGCCCCACTCGGCCAGCTCGGCCTGCGTGGCGTGCTGTGGTACCAGGGCGAATCCAACGCCGGCGATGCCGCGCATTACCCGGCCTTGCTCACCGCATGGCAGCGCGACTGGCGGCAGCGCTTCGGTGCGCAATTGCCGCTGCTGATCGTGCAACTGGCCAACTATGGCGCGCCGCCCACCCAGCCGGTGGAAAGCGGCTGGGCGCAGCTGCGCGAGGCGCAGCGCCGCTTCGTCGCCGACGATGCGCACGCGGGCCTGGCGGTGACGATCGACATCGGCGACCGCTACGACATCCATCCGGCCAACAAGCAGGAACTGGGCCGGCGCCTGGCGCGCGCGGCGCGGCAGGTGGTGTATGGGCAGGCGCTTGCGCCCTCCGGCCCGGTACCGCGCAGCGCGCAACGCGCAGGCGACGGCGTGCGCATCGCCTTCGATGCCGTGGACACCACGTTGCTGAGTTATGGCAACGATGCACCGATCGGTTTCGAGGTCTGTGCCGCCGCCCCCGGCACCTGTCGTTATGCCGTCGCCACCGTGCACGACCACGCCATCGATCTGCGCATTCCTCCCGGCCTGGACCCCACGCGCGTGCGCTACTGCTGGGCCGACAGCCCGGTCTGCACGCTGTACGACCGCAGCGGCCTGCCGGCCGGCCCGTTCGAACTCCCCATCACTGCCGCCACTTCTCCCTGAGCGAGACCACGATGTCACAGACTCCCGACTCCCCTGCTCCGCTGCAAGGCTCGGCCCGCGATCGCGAGATCGTCGAGGCGCGCGTCATCGTCACCTGCCCCGGGCGCAACTTCGTCACCTTGAAGATCCGCACCCGCTCGGGCATTACCGGGCTGGGCGATGCCACGCTCAACGGCCGTGAGCTGGCGGTGGCAGCGTACCTGCAGGAACACCTGGTGCCGAACCTGATCGGCCGCGATGCCGGCCGCATCGAGGACATCTGGCAGTTCTTCTATCGCGGCGCGTACTGGCGGCGCGGCCCGGTGACGATGAGCGCCATCGCCGCGGTGGACGTGGCGCTGTGGGACATTCTGGGCAAGATGGCCGGCCTGCCGTTGTATCAGCTGCTGGGCGGGCGCTCGCGTGAGGGTGCGCTGGTGTACGGCCATGCCAATGGCCGCGACATCGCCGAGACCAGCGATGAGGTGGGCCGCTTTCGCGAGCGGGGTTTCATCGCCATCCGCGCGCAGTGCGGCGTGCCCGGCATCAAGAAGACCTACGGCATTTCCAGCGGCGGCAAGCCGTACGAGCCGGCCGAAAGCGAACTGCCCACCGAAACCGTGTGGTCCACGCCGCGCTACCTGGGCGTGGTGCCGAAGTTGTTCGAGCAGCTGCGCGCCGACCACGGTGATGAAATCGAACTGCTGCACGATGCCCACCACCGGCTCACCCCGATCGAAGCCGCGCGCCTGGGCCGCGACCTGGAGCCGTACCGGCTGTTCTGGCTGGAAGATGCCACGCCGGCGGAAAACCAGCGCGCGTTCGAAATCATTCGCCAGCACACGGTGACGCCGCTGGCGGTAGGCGAGGTGTTCAATTCGCTCTGGGATTGCAAGCACCTGATCGAGCAGCAGCTGATCGACTACATCCGCACCACCATCGTCCACGCCGGCGGCATCACCCATGTGCGCCGGCTGGCCGATTTCGCCGCGCTGCATCAGGTGCGCACCGGCTTCCACGGCGCCACCGATCTGTCGCCGGTGTGCATGGGCGCGGCCCTGCACTTCGACACCTGGGTGCCCAACTTCGGCATCCAGGAATACATGTTCCATTCCGACGAGGCCAACGCGGTATTCCCGCACGATTACGTCTTCCGCGATGGACGCCTGCATTGCGGCGAAACACCCGGGCATGGCGTGGACATCGACGAGGCCCTGGCCGCCAAGTACCCGTACGTGCCCAAGCAGTTGCCGGTGGCGCGGCTGGAAGACGGCGCGATGTGGGACTGGTGATGCGGTCTAGCGCGGTGCGTCCAGGCGCCCCCCATACAACGCCCTTGCGGCAGCCAAGCGGGCCTGTCCGGCATGCGGAGCCGGCGTCGAGCCTGCGGCGTCTGCGCGCCGCCTGCGTTGCTCTGATGCTGGCTCGCCACGTGGTGTTGAGCGCTGTCATCGTAGTGCTCGCACCCACGACCGTGCAGGCGCAAGCGCAAGCCGATGTCGCTTTCGATTGGTTCGACTATCGTGGCGACGATACGGTGTTCACCAAACCGCTGCCGGCCGGTCATTACCGCAATCCGGTGCTGGCCGGGTTCTATCCGGACCCCAGCGTGACGCGCGTAGGCGAGCGCTATTACCTGGTCAATTCCACGTTTGCGTATTTCCCGGCGATTCCGGTGTTCGAAAGTACCGATCTTGTGCACTGGACGCAGATCGGCAATGTGGTCGAGCGCCGCGAGCAGCTCGACTTCGACGGGCTGGGCGTGTCGCGCGGCATGTTCGCTGCCAGCATCCGTCATCATGCCGGACGTTTCTATGTCGTAGGTACATCGGTCGATAGCGGCGGCAATTTCATCGCCAGTGCCAGCAATCCCGCAGGTCCATGGTCGCCACTGACGTGGTTGCCGGGCATCGATGGTATCGACCCGTCGCTGTTCTTCGACACCGACGGCAGCGCGTATCTACTCAACAACGGCCCGCCGCAAGGCACGCCGTTGTACGACGGCCATCGCGCGATCTGGATGCAGCGTTTCGACATCGCCAGCAATCAACCGGTCGGCCCACGCAAGGTGTTGCTCAACGGTGGCGTGGAGCTGGCCAGCAAGCCGATCTGGATCGAAGGCCCGCATCTGTATCAACGCGACGGTTGGTATTACCTCTCGTGTGCCGAAGGCGGCACCGGGCCGCAGCATTCGCAGGTGGTGCTGCGCAGCCGCAACGTGTGGGGGCCGTTCGAGGCCTCGCCGCACAACCCGATCCTGACTCAGCGCGACCTTCCGGCCGAGCGCGCGCATCCGATCAGCAATGCCGGGCATGTGGATCTGGTGGACACACCGGACGGGCAATGGTGGGCGGTGTTTCTGGCCAGCCGCCCGTATGCGGGCGAGCGCTACAACACCGGGCGCGAAACCTTCCTGCTGCCGGTGCACTGGCGTGATGGTTGGCCGTCGATCCTGCCGGCCGGCGAGCCGATTCCGTATCACGCACAGAGCCCGCGCGGCGGCAAGACACCGGCCGATCAAGCCCCGTTGTCGGGCAACTTCACCTGGCGCGACGACTTCGCCGGCACCTCATTACAGCGCGAATGGCTTTATTTACGTGTGCCCAAACATGAAGTGGCCAACCTGCGCACGCGCGCCGGTTGGGTGACGCTGCATGCCAATGCACACGGCCTGGACAGCACCGCCACACCCGCCTTCCTCGCGCGTCGCCAGCAGCACACGCGCTTTACCGCAAGCACGGCCTTGGCGGTACCCACGCAGGCCGGCATCAGCGCAGGGCTTGCTGCCTTTCAGAATTCCAACGCGTGGTATGCGCTGGGCGTGCGACGCAACGGCGATGCGCTGGACGTCTTCCTCGACAAGCGCGAGGGCGCAACAACCACCACGCTCGCACGCACACGCATCCCCGCAACCGCACAGTTGCGCCTGCAGATCAGCGGCGACGGTGGGGCGTACAGCTTCGCCTTCGATGCCGATGGGCGCGGCTGGAAATCGCTACGCCGCAACGACGATGCAGGCATGCTCAGCACCGCACAGGCCGGCGGTTTCGTCGGCAGCATGATCGGGCCGTTTGCCCAGCTGGAACCGCACCGCACCCAGGAGGACTGACCATGCATTCGCACCCCGCCCACCGCGCCACCACCCCGAGTCGCCCACCTGCGCGCGGCTTACTGCTGGCGATGGCGCTTGTCGCCACCGGCGCGCAGGCCGCAACGCCGCCGCCATACCTGGACACCCAGCGCCCGTTCGACGCGCGCGCGGCCGACCTGGTGGCGCGCATGACGCTGGAGGAAAAGGCCGCGCAGATGCAGAACGCCGCCCCGGCGATCCCGCGCCTGCAGGTGCCCGAATACGATTGGTGGAACGAAGCGCTGCACGGCGTGGCGCGTGCCGGCGGCGCCACCGTGTTTCCGCAGGCGATCGGCCTGGCGGCCACCTTCGATACGCCGTTGATGGCCGAGGTGGCCATCGCCATCGGCGACGAGGCACGCGCCAAGCATCACGCGTTCCTGGCACGCGGCGAGCACAAGCGTTACCAGGGGCTCACCTTCTGGTCGCCCAACATCAACATCTTCCGCGACCCGCGCTGGGGCCGTGGTCAGGAAACCTACGGCGAAGATCCGTTTTTGACCGCGCGCATGGGCGTGACCTTCGTACAGGGCCTGCAGGCGCAGCAGGGCCCGTACCGCAAGCTCGATGCCACCGCCAAGCACTTCGCGGTGCACAGCGGCCCGGAGGCGGACCGCCATCACTTCGACGTGCATCCCAGCGAACGCGATCTGTATGAGACCTACCTGCCCGCCTTCCAGGCCCTGGTGCAGGAAGGCAAGGTCGCCGCGGTGATGGGCGCCTACAACCGCGTCAACGGCGAATCCGCCTCCGCCAGCACGCGGCTGGAAGGCATCCTGCGCCGCGACTGGGGCTTCGATGGCTATATCGTCAGCGACTGCGCGGCCATCCGCGACATCTGGCAGAACCACAAGATCGTGCCCACGCCCGAGGCCGCCGCCGCACTCGGCGTCAAGCACGGCACCGACCTGGATTGTGGCGACACCTATGCCGCGTTGCCGGCGGCGGTGCGTGCGGGCCTGATCGACGAAGCCAGCATCGACACCGCGCTCAAGCGCCTGATGACCACGCGCATGCGGCTGGGCATGTTCGACCCGCCGGCCAAGGTGCCGTGGGCGCAGATTCCGCCCTCGGCCAATCAATCGCCGCAGCACGATGCACTGGCGCGCCGCACCGCGCGCGAATCGCTGGTACTGCTGAAGAACGATGGCCTGCTGCCGCTCAAACCCACGCTCAAGCGCATTGCCGTGGTCGGCCCCACCGCCGACGACCCGATGTCGCTGCTGGGCAACTACTACGGCACGCCAGCTGCGCCGGTCACCATCCTGCAAGGCATTCGCGAGGCCGCACCGCAGGCGCAGGTGGTCTACGCGCGCGGCAGCGACCTGGTGGAGGGGCGCGAAGACCCCAACGCCGCCGCACCGATCGACACGCGCTACCTGCGCCCGTCGCCGGATGCCAAACAGAACGGCCTCACCGGCGAGTACTTCCGTGGACGTGCGTTGGCCGGCCAGCCGGTGCTGACCCGCATCGACCCGCGCATCGCCTTCCGCTGGGACCGCAACGCACCCACCGATGATGCAGTGGGCCGCGGTGAACTGCAGGCCGAGCGTGCGCTGGCCAAGGAGGACTTCAGCGTCCGTTGGCATGGCCAGCTGCTGCCGCCGGTGTCGGGCAGCTACGAGCTGCAGATCGCCGCCGACGATGGCGTGCGCCTGTATCTGGATGGCAAGTTGCTCATCGATCAATGGAGCCAGGCCCCGCGCATGCGCGGCGGCAATGCCAGCGTTGCGCTGGAAGGCGGCAAGGCCTACGACCTGCGTGTGGAGTACTTCGAGGCCACCCGCGATGCCGGCGTGCGCCTGGCCTGGCGCATGCCCGGCGCCAAACCGCCGCTGCAGGAGGCGGTGGACGCCGCACGCAACGCCGAGGTGGTGGTGTTCGTCGGCGGGCTCACCGGCGATGTCGAAGGCGAGGAGATGGACGTCAACTATCCCGGCTTTGCCGGCGGCGACCGCACCGACACCCGCCTGCCCAAACCACAGCGCGAATTGCTGCAGGCGCTGCAGGCCACCGGCACGCCGGTGGTGGCGGTGCTGACCACCGGCTCGGCACTGGCCATCGACTGGGCGCAGCAGCATGTGCCCGCCATCCTGCTGGCCTGGTACCCCGGCCAGCGCGGCGGCAGCGCGGTGGGCGATGTGCTGTTCGGCCAGGCCAGCCCTGGCGGCCGCCTACCGATCACCTTCTACAAGGAAGACGAGCGCCTGCCCGCCTTCGACGATTACGCCATGCGCGGCCGCACCTATCGTTACTTCGCCGGCAAGCCGCTGTATCCGTTCGGCCATGGGCTGACGTACACGCAGTTCGCCTATTCGGATCTGCAGCTGGATCGCAACACCGTGGCCGCCGACGGCATGCTCACGGCCACGGTCACGCTGAAGAACACCGGCCAACGCGCCGGCGATGAAGTGGTGCAGCTCTACCTGCATCCGCTCACGCCGCAACGCGAACGCGCCGACAAGGAGCTACGCGGCTTTCAACGCATCACCCTGCAGCCGGGCGAACAACGCCAGCTGCGCTTCACCATCAAGGCACAAGACGCCCTGCGCATCTACGACGAGCAGCGCAAGGCCTACGCGGTGGACCCAGGCGCCTACGAGGTGCAGATCGGCGCCTCCAGCGCAGACATCCGCAGCAGGCAACGCTTCACCGTCACCGACAAGTAGCGCCTTGCAAAGCCCCTCGCTCTGCGGACGTGGGCAAAGAAACCCTCCGGCCGCGATTGCCCTAAGCCCCTCTCCCCTCGGCAGAGGGGTTGGGGTGAGGGTACGGCGCAGGCGACTCCACCACACATCCCTAATGCGCAGACACCACGATGCAAGCCCCACGTCTTTCGTTCGACACCCTTGCCACCCTGCCGCCAGTAGTTTTAACGCCCGCTTATGGCACAGCTGCAACCACCATCGGCATCGTCCACCTAGGCGCAGGCGCCTTCCACCGCGCCCACCAGGCTGTCTACATCGATGACCTGCTCGCAGACGATCCCAGCTGGGCCATCTGCGCCGTCTCCCTGCACAGCCCAGGCGTGCGCGACGTGCTGCGCCCACAGGACGGCCTGTACACCCTCGCCCTGCTCGACGAGCACCCGCAACTGCGCATCATCGGCGCCATCCGCGAGGTGCTGTGCGCCGCCGACGAACAAGCCGCCGTGCTCGCGCGCCTGGCCGATCCCGCCGTGCGGCTGGTCACCCTCACCATCACCGAAAAAGGCTACTGCCTGGCTGGCGACACGCTCGACCTTGCGCACCCCGACATCGCGCACGACATCGCCCACCCCGGCACACCGCGCAGCGCCATCGGCTATCTCGTCGCCGGCCTGCACCAGCGCAGGCAGCAGGGTATTGCGCCGTTCACCGTGCTCAGCTGCGACAACCTGCCCGACAACGGCAGCCTGCTGCGCCGCGCGGTGTTGCGGCTCGCCCAGCAACACGATCCAGCGCTTGCGGCGTGGATCGACCAGCACGCCACTTTCCCACGGTCGATGGTCGACAGCATCACCCCCGCCACCGACGACGCACTGCGCGCGCAAGTACAAGCGCAGACCGGCCTGCACGACGCCTGGCCGATCCAGCGCGAGCGCTACAGCCAGTGGGTGATCGAAGACCGCTTCTGCAACGGCCGCCCCGCCTTCGAGCGGGCGGGCGTGATCCTCAGCGACGATATCGCCGGCTATGCACGCGCCAAGCTGCGCCTGCTCAACGGCCCGCACTCCGCACTCGCCTATCTCGGCAGCCTGCTCGAATTGGAAACCGTCGCCGACGCCATGCGCCACCGGCCACTGGCCGCCTTCGTCGAAGCCCTGATGCGCGAAGACATCGCCCCCACTCTACAACCCATGCAAGGTTTCGATGCGCAGCAGTACATCGAGGCCATCCTGGCCCGCTTCGGCAACCCCGCCATCCGCCACCTGCTCGCTCAGATCGCCTGGGACGGCTCGCAGAAGATTCCGGTACGCCTGCTCGGCGTCATCGGCGACGCGCTGGCTGCCGAGCGGCGGATCGACCGGCTCTGCATTCCGGTAGCGGCCTGGCTGCAGTTCGTGCGCAGGCAGGCTGGTCATGGAGCGGCCCTGGTCGATCCGCTGGGCGAAGAGCTAAGCGACATCGGCCGCTCGGCCACCGGCGATGCCGCCCATGACATCGCGGCATTCCTCACCGTGGATGCGGTGTTCGCGTCGCTTTCCAGTGATGCGCGTTTTGTGCAGGCGCTAGAACATTCATACGCAGCGCTGTCTCCCGGCAGTCCGGCACACGTGCAAAATGCCCTAAGCGAATAGGGCTGAAATTCCTCATTTCAGAAGCCAATCCGGCCCGGGGAATAAGTTTTTTGGCAGGCCTGACTTTGTCCTGCGCATGACGTTGCTATTCCAGCTCGATAAAACGAGCTGATCCATAATCCGGACAAAATTCGCTGTAACTGCGTCACCCGTTGCCTTTGCTGTGGTAGAAATTGCCAAATTGGGGAAAGGAGCAACGGGGATGGATTTCATTGATCAACTGCGCGTACTTGCGACGCGCATTAGTACAACGCGGGCACTGATTCAGACGGAGGAAGCCACCAAGAATGCGATGGTGATGCCGCTAATCCAGATTCTGGGATACAACGTCTTCGATCCACTCGAAGTCACGCCAGAAATTGTGGCCGATGTAGGAACCAAGAAAGGCGAGAAGGTCGATTACGCGATACTTCGCGATGGCAAACCGATCATTCTTTTCGAATGCAAGAAGGCAGGCGCTGAGCTGAGCATCAACCATGCCAGTCAACTTTTTCGCTACTTCCACGTCACTGCTGCCCGCTTCGGGGTTCTCACCAACGGCTTGGTCTATCGGTTCTTTACCGATCTTGAGCAACCCAACAAGATGGATGAGAAACCGTTCTTCGAGTTCAACGTCTTGGACTTCAAGGAACGCGACGTCGAAGAATTGAAGAAGTTTGCCAAGACGGCGTTCGATCTGGATACGATCCTGACGACTGCCAATGAGTTGAAGTACACGCGCGCCATCCAAACCAAACTGACGGAGTGGATGCATCAACCGACCGAAGAGTTCGTCAAACTGGTTTCAGCAGACCTTGTCGGAGCTCGGCGCTTTACGCCGGCGATCCGCGATCAGTTCACATCGATCACGCGTCGCGCCTTCGATCAGCTGGTTAGCGAGCGGATCAATGAACGGCTTAAAGGCGCCATGGCTCCTGAGGCAATCTCCATCAGCGATCACGCGGGGAGTGTCATTGCAGAGCAACCGGCCGTCGCGACACCGCCATTGCTGGCTGACCCTTTGATCGTCACCACTCCGGAAGAAATCGAAGGGTTTCACATCGTTCGGGCCATTGTGCGCGAAGTGATTCCTGGCAAGCGGGTCTTCATGCGGGATGCCCAAAGCTACTGCGCAGTGCTACTCGACGACAACAACAGAAAACCGATCTGCAGGCTGCGCTTCAACAATCTTCAACGGCTTCGACTTGGTGTCTTCAATCAGGAAAAGGAAGAAGAACAACTCGACCTCGGCTCGATCGACGACATCTACAGCTTTGCAGACAAGATCAAGGCCACTGTCGCATCCTACCTGCCTCAGGAAGCTTGATCAGGGGTTCGTGGAGGCTGGTTGATGCAGCCAATCAACCAGCTTCACTCCTCCTTACCCGAGTTAATCAGGCTGACCGGTGGACGGAAGGTTCAGCCTCCGATCACCTGCCCAATCCTGAGCAGGTTGCCATTCTCGTCGACAAGCGCAAATTCCCGCATTCCCCAGGGCTTGTCGCCGACAGGATCGAGCCGGGGGATGCCGTGCAGCGGAAGCTCCGCCGCATGCATGGCGGCGTAGACCGCATCGACATCGCCAACCCGGATGTAGCACCCCGCATAGCAGGCAGCAGGATCCAGGTTCGGATGCGCGAAGAAATGCAGCTCCACCTCGCCACGCGTCAGGATCGCGTAACCCGCATCGTGCGGATGCGCATCGCCGACAAAGCCCAGCCGCCGGTAGAAGGCAACCGTGCGCTCGATGGAGCGAGCCGGTAGCAGCGGAATCGTACGGTCTGGCACCTGGGCACTGGAAGTCATCGCTTTCTCGTAGTGGGAGAACGAAGTCGCCGTTGGACGCAACGATACGCCATATCCGACAGATCGGTTGAGCGCTGCGCCGTCCTGTCTTGACTCGCTCCAATGGCGAGTCGCAAGATCTCCTTGCTGCGGCATATTCCGCAGCCGGATTTGACAGTCCGAAACCACAAGGCGCACCAGCGCCCATTGCACGATGTCGGCGCTTTTTCTTTGCCCGATGTCATGTGTGGGGCGTGCTCGCTCTATGGCGGGCGGTGTGCGGAGACCGAAAGGTCTGCCGGTACCTTGTGGCCGGTCTGTCAACCGCACACCGTCCGCCACCTCGATTGACAGCGATGCGGCGGGCCTCTCTATCGCGCACAAGGAGTTCGATATGACCCCTCCCGACGTAACCGCACGTGCACGCTCTGCATCGCCTTCAAAGCGATCTGTTGTCGCACGTACCAGACCAAAGAAGAGTTCGGTCTCCACCGTGACCGATAAAGAGTCGGCGGCAGATCCATCGCCAGCGCCCACCCCACCGTTGCGCAAGCCCGGCTTCCGTATTCCCGAGCGGGTCACCATGAGCTGCCAGCACTACGATGTGCGGCGGGCCGAGGATGTCGTCGGCTGCGCGGTGCCCAAGCTGCGGCTGTCCGGACGTTGGCTGGAACACTGCGGTTTCGCGGTTGGCGATGCGCTGCAGGTCACGGTGGGACGCGGCGTGCTGTTGATCAGCCGCGTGGCACCTGCGCTGGCTGCGGTGAAACCACGCCGAAGGTGACCCGTATGGGCCAAGCGCCCTGGTGTGGCGCTTGCGGCACCTGCTCCCCTGCACGGGAGCAGGTGCGCTTGTTGCCCTGGTCCGGATTGGAGCAGGAAGCCTGGCCGATCCTGCTTGCGTTGGAGACAGAAGGCTGCCTGTGCCGTCTGCACGCGAAAGCAACGTGTCTGTTCCGATACGGGGCAGCGAAGCAAGGCCGCGTTGCGCGTGGGTCGCCAGCGGCACAGGGCTTGTTGCCTGCACCGGCATCTGCAGGGCACCGCGCGACATGACATGCTTGGCCTCATCCACGCCCACACCCACCTCCATTTGGGCTCACGCGCCGCATGGCCATGCGCAAGAAACACGAGTTGCCTGAGAAACCCTGCATGCACTGCGGGCGGCCGTTTCGTTGGCGCAAGAAGTGGGAGCGTGTGTGGGACCAGGTGAAGTACTGCTCCGACCGCTGCCGTGGCGAAAGCAAGCGGACGCGTCCGCCTCCGTGACCTGCACGATGTGCGCATTACCGGTCACCACCACGCGCGCGCACCAGCGCCAGACCGTCGCCCACGGGCGCACTCGCGTAGTGTGGGTGCGCGCTGTGCAGTAACGAACCTCGGCACCGGTTCGATGTCCGCATCGCCACTGGCGCTGGTCGTGGTCGCGGCGATTGGCAAAAACGCGGTGGAAAAGGCCCGGTTGGGTGGGCTACCGTATTCCCGCACCTATGGAGTTTCCCGCATGAAAATGGCTGTCTTCAGCACGCGCCCTTACGACAAGCGCTTTCTCGACGAAGCAAAACTGCGCCTGGGCGTGGAATGTGCAGCCGAGTTCGTTTACTTCGAGGCAACGCTGGATCTGCAGACGGCCGCACTGGCGCAGGGGTGCCAGGTGGTGTGCGTGTTCGTCAACGACCAGCTCGATGCGGCCGTGCTGCAGGCGCTACACGCCAGCGGTGTGCGCGCGGTGCTGCTGCGCTGCGCAGGTTTCAACAATGTGGACCTTGCCGCGGCCACCGCACTTGGCCTGTTCGTGGCACGCGTGCCGGCCTACTCGCCCGAAGCGGTGGCCGAGCACACGCTGGCGCTGGTCATGACGCTCAACCGGCAGACGCACCGCGCCTACAACCGCGTGCGCGAGGGCAACTTCATGCTCAACGGCCTGCTCGGCCGCACCTTGCATGGCAAGACGGTGGGCCTGGTCGGGCTGGGCAAGATCGGGCTGGCGACTGCACGTATTTTCAACGGGATGGGCTGCGAGGTGCTGGGCTTTGACCCCTATCCCACACCCGGCTTCGCTGCGATCGGGCAGCGGGTGGAACTGGAGACGCTGCTTGCACGTGCAGACATCGTCTCGCTGCACTGCCCGCTGACACCGGCCACGCAGCACCTGATCGACGATGCGGCGCTGGCGTCGATGAAGCCGGGGGCGATGCTGGTCAACACCTCGCGCGGTGGATTGGTGGATACCGATGCGGTGATCCGCGCGCTCAAGTCCCGCCAGCTCGGCCATCTGGCCATCGATGTCTACGAGCAGGAAAGCGCCTTGTTCTTTCAGGACCGCTCGGGCGAGATCATCGACGACGAGGCGTTCCAGCGCCTGATGACCTTCCCCAATGTCTTGGTCACCGGGCACCAGGGATTCTTCACCGCCGAGGCGCTGCAGGAGATCTCCGAAATCACCCTGCGCAACCTCGCTGATTTCGCTGCGGGCTCCCCGTGCGCCAATCTTGTTCCGACACCGTAAGCGTCACCTTTCCCGTTCACCACCCGCGCAGGTCCAACCATGTGGCAACAACTCTACGACCCGCTCGGTAACGCCAACCTCTCGGCCTTGCTGGCGGCCTTACCGGTGCTGTTCTTTTTGCTGGCGCTGACGCTGCTGCGGCTCAAGGGGCTGACCGCCGCGTCGCTGGCGGTGCTGGTCTCGGTGGCGGTGTCGTCGCTGGTGTTCGGCATGCCGATGGCCAGCATCGTGGGCGCCGCGCTGTTGGGCATTGCCAACGGCATCTTCCCGATCGGCTTTATCGTGCTGATGGCGGTGTGGCTGTACAAGCTGGCGATCCGCAGCGGCAAGTTCGAGGTGATCCGCGGCAGCATTGCCACGGTGTCCGAAGACCAGCGCATCCAGGTGTTGCTGATCGCGTTCTGCTTTGGCGGATTTCTGGAAGGTGCGGCCGGGTTTGGCGTGCCGATCGCCATCTGCGCGGCGTTGCTGGTGGAGCTGGGCTTCCGTCCGCTCAAGGCGGCAATGCTGTGCCTGCTGGCCAATGGCGCGGCGGGTGCCTACGGGGCGATCGGCATCCCGGTGCTGGTGGGCGCGCAGCAGGGCGGCGTGCGCCTGGACGAGATGTCGCTGATGCTGATCGCGCTGGTGCAGGTCTGCGCACTGCTGGTGCCGGCGGGGCTAGTGGCGATGCTCGATGGCTGGCGTGGCGTGCGCGAGACCTGGCCGGTGCTGCTGTTTGTCGGCGTGGTGTTCAGCGGCGTGCAGACGGTGACCTTGTCCCTGCTGGGTCCGGAACTGGTGGACATTGTCGGCCCGCTGGCCGGCATGGGCGGGCTGGCCCTGTTCATGCGGTTCTGGCGGCCCAAGCGCATCTACCGCGAAGCACAGGCGCCGCCGTGCTCCACCCAGCGCTGGACGCTTGCCCAGGTGCTGCGTGCGTGGTCGCCGTTCTACATCCTGACCGGCGCGATCCTGGTATGGAGCCTGCCTGCGTTCAAGGCACTGTTTGCCGCGGACGGCGCGCTTGCCGCCACGGTATTGCATCTGCCCATCGGCCTGCTCGATCAGCGCGTGCAGGAAGTGCCGCCACTGGTGGCCAGCGTGCGCACGCTGCCTGCGGTGTGGAATGTCGGTTGGCTCAACGCTTCCGGCACGGCGATCCTGATCGCCGCGGTGCTGACGGTGCTGCTGTCGCCGCGCCTGACCCTGCGCTCGGCGACCGGCGAATTGGCCCAATCGGCGAGGGAGATGTGGAGACCGCTGGCCACCGTGTCGCTGGTGATGGCGGTGGCCTATGTCACCAACTATTCCGGCGCATCGTCGAGCATTGGTCTGGCACTGGCGCAGGCCGGTGGCGTGTTTCCGCTGCTGTCGCCGGTCATCGGCTGGATGGGGGTGTTCATCACCGGCTCGGTGGTCAACAGCAATACGTTGTTTGCGCATCTGCAGGCGGTGACGGCGGCACAGATCGGCGTGCCGGCCGCATTGCTGGTGGCGGCCAATACCGCCGGCGGCGTGATGGCCAAGCTGGTCTCGCCGCAATCGATCGCCATTGCCGCCGCTGCGGTCAAACTGGTGGGTCAGGAGTCGGCAATCATGCGGACCACCCTGGCCGCCAGCCTGGGATTGCTGGCGTATGTCTGTCTTTGCACGTGGCTGTTGTCGATGCTGCTGCACTGATGCCGGTGGCGGCGTGCCGGCCGGACGAATATCCGCATTGCCCAGGCGTCTTCAGCCTGCTTGCGGATCACTTCGCCTGCCGCCCCTGCACGGCACCAGCGGTGCCGAACAGGCGCATCAGCACCACGACGAGCAGCGCAACAAAGCTCAACTCCCACACATAGAACGCGATACCCACGTGGTCGATCATGACCTGGTGGCCGGCCTCGTTCTTGTCGAACCGGGTTGCGCGAAAGGTATCCAGCCCGATCAGGCACGCCGCTACCAACAGCGCCGCCGCCACCTTGTCCACCTTGAAGAGGTAACACAGCCACGCCAGGAAGAACAACGGATTGCTCATCCAGGCCACGCATTGGCCATCGACCACCTGCATCCAGCCAAGCAGCAGGATGACGAAGCCACCCAGGTGATCATTGCCGCCATGCAATGCGGGCAGGCATAGCGCAACGCCGTACAGCAGGGCCGATAACACGGGTAGAAAAATCTTCACGAGCGTCCTTGTCCAGGATGAGGCGAGTGTGCGTGTGCTCTTCCGGAGCTCCGGATCGCATCTGCACGGGCGAGCTTGTCCACTATAGACACTGCGCGCGCAGCTTTCACCGGCGCCCCGGGCCAGCCAGGGGCGGCCAACCCCACACCCGGTTGCGGCTAATGCGTGCCGGTTCTCTTCGCAGCGCCCGCTCCGCCTGCCCGCTTGGCAGCGCTGCCCTTACGTGCCACGGCCATGTTGTCGACCAGGTTGGGATAGGGCCGGCCCGCTGCCTTGGCGCGCTGTCTGGCTTGCGTCTTCTGCGCTGGAGAAAGCGAACCTGAGCGCGAAGCACGCTTCGGATCCGGCTTGTTCCATGGCGCTGAAGCCTTGCCCTCGCCTTTCTTTGCAGTGCTGCGCGTGGAGGCGCTCTTGCTGGCCGCAGGTCGGCGAGCGGCGGTCTTTTTTCTCGCAGTCTTCTTTGCAGGTCTTTTCTTCGCCGTCGCTTTCTTGACTGTGGTCTTCCTTGCTGCGGTCTTCTTTACAGCCGCCTTCTTGGCTGCCGTCGTGCCGGTGGCCTTGCGGGCACCGGTCGACGACCTGGACGTTGATGTCGCCGCGCCACCGGCCATTGCTTTGCCGGCTGCGCCTTGTCTCGCCGAAGGTTTCTTCGCGGAGGCCGTTCCGGTTGTGTTCCTTGCGGCCTTCTTTGCGGCGGTCTTCCTTGCGGTGCGTTTGGCTGCGGTCTTCCCGGCGGTGCGTGTCTTCGTACCACTGGCTCCGGCGGCGGCCGTGTTGCTGGTGCTTGTGCCCTTTCCTGCTTTGGTCTTCGCGCTGGCTGCATCCTGCAGACGCTGGTACAGCCGCGCCGCCCAGCGCTGGCCGGCATCGCCGCCCCAGAGCAGCCAGGCGATGTAGCCTGCAGATGGTGCACTGCGATCGGCCCAGCCCTTGGCGTTCTTGTCCACGCTGTGGCGCGCGAAGTACGCATGCATGCGCCGGATGGTCTGCGTGGACAGCGACGTCTGTGCCGACAGGTCGCGTGCACGCGCAACGCCGATCGCGGTGCCGCCACGCCCGTGCTGCTCGCGCAAGCGCAGTCCGCGTGCCGCTGCGTTGGCAACGTTCCTGGGTGGCAGTGTGGAAATCGCCTGCTTTGCTGGTGTGCGTGCCACGGGTTGCTCCTGTCGCATCGAGTTACCGTAGTGTTCGCATGCGCCGTGCTGCTGCATGTGAAGAGGCTGGCAGCCGTGCCTGCGCACGCCACACGCCGATGGACGTGACTCGGCGATACGCAGGCACGCCACGCGGCGCGCGCTTGCGCGGTCGCCAAGGCGAGCTCTCGCTCAGCACGCACCGGCAAGCGACATCCGCCGCGCCAGGCGCAGCCGCAGATCAGCCTGCTTGGGAAGCTGGATCGCCGTGCATGTGTCGCTACACTGGCCTGCCACGGCTATCGCAAGAGTGCTGCATGCGCCTGTTGAAGACCTCGTTCCACGCGGGCCTGCTCGCTGCCGCAATCGGCATGCTCCCCGTGCTTGCGCAGGCTGCCGACGCAGCGGCGCCGGCAACCACATCGGCGCAATCGACACAGTCGCCCCAGTGGCAGGTGCTGAGCACACGCAATCAACCGCATGCGCGCCATGAGAACAGCATGGTGGCCATCGGTGATCGCCTGTATCTGGTCGGCGGACGCGATCAGCGCCCGCTGGAGATCTTCGACACCCGCACGCGCCGCTGGTCGCAGGGCAGTGCGCCGCCGCTGATGGTGAGCCACGCGCAGGCGGTGGTGTCGTCGGGCAAGCTGTACGTCGTGGGCGGGTTCACCGGCGACTATCCCGAGGAAGCGTCGCTGAGCAATCTGCTGACCTACGATCCCCGCACCGACCACTGGCAGGTGGGGCCGGAGATTCCCAAGCATCGCCGCCGCGGCGCGGCAGGCGCGGTGGAGCACGACGGCGTGTTGTACCTGGTCGGCGGCAACACGCGCGGCCATATGAGCGGCTATGTGCCATGGCTGGATGCGTTCGACACCAGAACGCAGCAATGGACGCAGTTGGCCGACGCACCGCGTGCCCGCGATCATTTCCATGCAGTGGTGCTCGACGGAAAACTGTATGCCGCCGGTGGCCGCAGGTCGGCGCACGAAAGCGGTAATACCCTGGCGCAAACGATCCCCGACGTCGATGTGTATGACATCCAGCGCGGCACCTGGTCGGTAGCACCGGCTGCGCTGCCGACGCAGCGCGCAGGCACTGCGGCCATCGCACGCAATGGCCGCCTGCTGGTCATCGGTGGCGAGAGCATGCGGCAGGTCAAGGCGCACGACGAGGTGGAAGCCTACGACCCAGCCGCGTCCACCTGGACGACGCTGGCAGCATTGCCGCAAGGGCGGCATGGCACCCAGGTCGCCGCCGTCGGTGACGATCTGTACATCGTTGCGGGCAGCGGCAACCGTGGCGGCGGGCCGGAGCTGGATGATGTGTTGGTGTTGGGCGGGGCGGAAGCCACACGCTAAGCGAGGTGGGCTGCATCCGAGCCGGATCGCAGTCTTGGCTCGAAGGGAAAGCGGCTTGTCGTACTGGGCGATCGGTCACGCTCCATCGCGGCCAGGGCCGCTCCTACAAGAGCGGCGACTGGGTGTGGTGCGGTGTGGCGGGCTACTGGATGCTACCTTGCAAACTCCAGGCCCCGCGCCTTGACGCGCACTCGCGTCAGCATCGCGTGCGAGGTCATGTAGAGGGTGTGGCCGTCGTCGCCGAAGGCGCAATTGGAGATGGCCTCGCCGGTTCCGATGCGGCCCAGCCTGCGGCCGTCGGGGGCGAACACGATGACGCCGCCGGGGCCGGTGGCGAACAGGTGGCCGTCGGCGGAGACCGCCATGCCGTCGGGCAGGCCGGGCGCGTCCTTGGCCACCAGATCGGAGGCGTCGGCGAACACGCGCTTGCCGGTCACCGCACCGTTGTCATCGAGCGTGTAGGCCATCCAGATCGGGCGCTGCGGATCGGAGTTGGCCACATACAAGGTGCGCTCGTCGGGCGACAGGGCGATGCCGTTGGGAAGGCTGAGGCTGTCGTCCAGCAGGTGCACGCTGCCGTCGGTGTCCAGGCGGTAGATGCCGTTGAAGCGCAGTTCCTTGACCGGCGAGTCGTTCATGCCCTTCAGGCCATACGGCGGATCGGTGAAGAACACCACGCCATCGCTGCGGCGGACCAGATCGTTGGGGCTGTTGAAGCGGTGGCCTTCGAACTGCGTTGCCAGCGGTGTCTTCTTGCGCGTGACCGGGTCGAGCCTGGCGACGATGCGCGTGCCGGAATCGGCCAGCAGCACGGTGCCGCCAGGTTCGGCATACAGACCGTTGGCGCCGGCCTCGCGTAAGGTCGCCTGCTCCGGGCCGCTATAGCCGGAGGGCGACAGAAACACCGACAAGCCTCCGTCTTCGGACCAACGATAAAGCTTATTTTCCGGCACATCGGTGAACAACAGATAGCCGCCATTGCGCACCCAGGCCGGGCCCTCGGACCAGGTGAAGCCTTCGGTGAGCTTCTCGATGCGCGCGTCGGCCGCAACCACCTTACCGAAGCGCTGGTCGAAGGTTTCCAGGTGCCCGATCGCCGTGAAGCGCGGCGGCGGAGCTTCCTTTTTCGTGCAGGCAGCGACAATGGCCAGCAGCGGAACGGCCAACAGCAGATAGGGCGGTAAGCGCATCGGTCAGTCCAGTAACGAAGTCGGGCCATGATGCCACCATGCGTGTGCAGGTCTGCTGCGCACGCCGGCGACCATGCTAGCGCTCGCCAGCGTGCGCCGGCACCGCCAATATCGCATCCACTGCCGGCTTGGGCTGGTAATTGCGATCGAACAGCAGCGGATAATTGGTACGCCCCGGCACGGGGTAGTCGTTCTTCCATGACATGCCGTCGGTGACGCCCCAGACACTGACGCGGGCGAGCTTGTCGCGCTTGCGCCAGAACAGCGCGAACAATTCGGCATAGCGATCACGCAGTTGCGCCTGCACCTGCGCTGGCAGGCCATCGCGATACGGGTCGAGAAAGCGCTTGAATTCCGGCAGCTGGAACTGCGGGTGTGCAAGGCCGGTGCCGATGACCTGGCCTTCCCTGGTGAGCGGCAACACGTCGATATCCAGCTCGGTGATCATGACCTTGATGCCGAGCGCGGCGTAGGCATCGATGGCGTCTTCGATGTCGCGCAGGCTGGGGTAGTTGAGCCCCCAGTGTCCCTGCATGCCGACGCCGTCGATACGGATGCCGGCCTGCTGCAGCATCCTGACCATGCGCACGATCCCGTCGCGCTTGCTGGGCCGCCAGGCGTTGAAATCGTTGTAGTAGAGCTGCGCATCCGGTGCATACCGCTGGGCAAAGGCGAAGGCGTTACGCACCACGGTGTCACCGTCGCCGACCCGCTGCACCCAGTTGGTATCGCGGTAACTGCCGTCTTCGTCGATGATCTCGTTGACCACGTCCCAGGCCTGCACCTTGCCGGCATAGCGCCCTGCCACGCGCTCGATGTGCGCGCGCATGCGCTCCAGCTGCGCATCGGCGGTGTTGGGCTTGCCCTGTGCATCGACGAAGAACCAGTCCGGCGTCTGGTTGTGCCAGACCAGCGTATGGCCGATCACGAACAGGTCGCGGCTGCGGCCGTAGGCGACGAAGGCATCGGCAGCGCTGAAGTCGAACACGCCCGGACGTGGCGCAACCACCTCGGCCTTCATCACGTTTTCGGCGGTGACGGCATTGAAGTGGCAGGCGACCAGCGCCGCAGAAGCGGCATCCTTGCCGGAGACGATGTCGGCATTGACGGCGGTGCCGATCAGGAAGCCGTCGGCGTAGGCGCGCCGGAGCGACGTGCTGCGGGTGTCGCAGGCAGCGGAGGCTGGCAGTGCAGTGACGGCGCTGATGACGGCGAACGCAATGCTCAGGCAGGTTGATGCGCGCGTACTGTTTTCTTGCATGACAGGCGTCCTGATCGGATGCGTTTTCTGTTCTCTTCGCGGCTGACCGTGACTGGCAATGCGCGCCAATGCGGGATCGCAGCTTATGCGTTGCCAGGTGCGTGTGAATCCGGCAACCACGCTAGCGAACGCGGGAGCACGTTTGCGTCCATCGCATCTGTTGCGTGCAGGCACCGCATCGCCATCCGCACGCGACAGCTCACCTGCACGTGCCACACAATTGCCGAGCAGCAGCCCCATCACTCCACCACCACCTGCGCACTGGCCGCCTGCAAGCTGTCGGACTCGACATGGACGGTGATCGTGCCCCGCACGCCGGCCTTGCCGCGCACGATCGCCAGACACAGGCCGTTGAAGGCGTTGCGCTGCGGCGCGGCGAACGACTCCAGGTTGGTGGGGTCGCCATTGTCGGTAGCGACGAGTTCGCCCGGGCCCTCGATGCGGAAACGCAGGCGGTCGCCAGCGGTCGGCGCAGGACGTCCGGCGCGATCGAACAGGCGCACGGTGACAAAGCTCAGATCCTGCCCGTCGCCACGGATGCGGCTGCGGTCGGGCATCACCTGCATGCGCGCGGCGCTGCCGGCGGTCTGCACGCGGTCGCTGGCCCAAGGCTTGCCCTGCCTGTACGCCTGCACGCGCAGCTCGCCGGGCTGGTAGACCACATCGTCCCAGCGCAGCCGGTACTGCAGCGGGCCCTTGCGCTTGCGCCCCTGCGAGACGCCATTGACGAACAGCTCGGCCTCGTCGCCGGAGGTGAACACATGCACCGGCGTGACCTGGCCCTCGCGGCCGGGCCAGGTCCAGTGCGGCAGCAGGTGCGCCATCGGCAGGTCGGGGCGCCAGCGTGACTGATACAGCCAGTAGCGGTCCTTGGGAAAACCGGCCAGATCGAAGATGCCGGAGTAGGAACTGCGCGAGCTGTAGTACGGCGTGGGCTCGCCCAGATAATCGAAACCGGTCCAGACGAATTCGCCGGCAACATACCGATGCTGGTCCTGGGCCGCGAACACCTTGTCGGCGCTGGAGCCGAAGTCCACCGCATGCAGTTCGTAGGCGCTGACCTGGTGCGCGACCGAATCGCCGCCGCGCCCATCGCGCACCGGCGCGCTGGTGTCCGGCGTCACCGGAAACAGATACACGCCGCGGCTGCTCAAGGCCGAGGCGGTCTCGCTGCTGAGGATGGCCTTGTGCGGAAACGTCGCATGGAACGCCGGGTATTGCGGTTGCTTGCGAATACGCTCGGTGCCGGCGAACTCCGGTGTGTCGCGGATGCCCTCGCCCTGGTAGTTGAGGCTGATGACATCCAGCGCAGCCGGTAGCGGCATGTCCGGCGAGGCGTAGTTCATCGCCACCGTGGCCGGGCGCGAGGGGTCTTCCTCATGCACGATGGCGTGCAGTGTGCGTGCGATCGCCGCGCCCTGCTCGCCGGTGTATTGCTCGCCGACCTCGTTGCCAACGCTCCACAGCACCACCGAGGGATGATTGCGGTCGCGCCGCAGCATCGCGCGCAGGTCCGGCTCGTGCCACTGCGGGAACACCAGGTGGAAATCCAGCGGGGTCTTCTTCATCTGCCAACTGTCGAACACCTCGTCCACCACCAGCAGGCCCATGCGGTCGGTCAGCTCCAGCAGCTCCGGCGCGGGCGGGTTATGGCTCATGCGGATGGCGTTGGCGCCCATCTGCTGCAGCAGCTGCAGTTGCCGCTCGGCGGCGCGCACATTGAACGCCGCACCCAGCGCGCCGAGGTCGTGATGATTGTTCACGCCGCGAATCGGCACCTGTTCGCCGTTGACCAGCAGGCCCTGCTCGGCATCGAACACGATGCTGCGGATGCCGAACGGCGTTTCGTAGCGATCCACTACATGCCCATCCTGGCGGACCTCGGTCACTGCGACATAGCGATGTGGGCGCTGGGTGGGCGGCGGGCCCCAGAGACGTGGTTGGTCGATCTGCGTGCTGCCCTGCACGCGGGCGCTACCACCCGCGGGAACCGCAACCCGCATGGCGGCAATGCGCGCGACCGGCTCGCCACTGCGCGTACCGCGTGCAGCGTCGAGCACATAGATCGCGGTGCTCACCTGCGCCAGCACCGCACTGCGGGCGGCATTGTCCAGCGTGACTGCCAGCTGCACCTGCGCCCTGTCGGCCGACACCTGCGGCGTGGTCAGCTGCGTGCCCCAGTGCGCGACATGCAGCGGCGCGGTCCTGGTCAGCCATACATTGCGATACAGCCCGCCACCGGGATACCAACGCGCCGAGTCGGGCGGGTTGTCCAGGCGGATCGCCAGCTGGTTGCTGGCGCCAAACACCACGTGCGGGCTCAGGTCCACGCGCCAGGAGCTGTAGCCATACGGCCAGCCGCCGACCAGCTTGCCGTTGAGCCAGACCGTGGCATAGGCCATCGCGCCATCGAGATCCAGAAACAGCGAACGTCCGCGGTCGCTGGCCGGAATGTCCAGCGTCTTGCGGTACCAGCCCACGCCCCAGCTCGGCAGGCGCCCCATGCCGCCGTACGGGCCATCGGCCAGGAACGGCCCGGCGATGGCCCAATCGTGCGGCAGATCCACGCGCTCCCAGCCGCTGTCGTCGAACTGCGGCTGCACGAAGGCCACGCTGCTGCCCGGATGCCCGGGCGGGCGAACATGGCGGTTTGCCGGGTCTGCAATCAACGCATTGGCCGTGGGCAGGATCCACGGCTTGAGCACGCGTGTTGCGGCGGCATCGAGGTGCTGCGCCTGCTCGGGCCGGGCATCGGCCACCTTGCCGTCTTCGCTGCGTAGCACCTGCGGGCGGACGTCGTAGTCCAGGAGTTGGCGATTGCCGGGAGGATCGCCGCGGTGGAAGCGCCATTGCGCGTTGAGCGAGACCCGCTCACGTGGCAGTTCGGTAGGCACCGGTGGTGCTGCCAGCGCGGGCATGACGATGAAGATGCAGAGCATCGCCACACGTGCAACACCTGCGCAGCGCCTCAAATCGTGCATCACCGGTGCCTGCCTGCCGGCACGCGTCATGGCGCGGCACCCTTCTGCCGTCTATACACGCACGGCATGTTCGCCCTTCGTGCACACGTGTGGGCCTCGCTGCCTGCTGCCTCGCCCACCTTCACAGGTGGTAGGCCCGCTTGGGCAAGCGGTAGGCCAGATCGATCGCCACCTCGACCGCTTCATCCTCATCCAGGCGATGCTCGGCAACCAGCCTGGCGAGAAACGCGCTGTCCACGCGCCGCGCCACATCGTGGCGTGCCGGGATCGACAGGAAGGCGCGGGTGTCGTCGTTGAAACCCACGGTATTGTAGAAGCCGGCACTGGCGAGCGTCTGCTCGCGGAACCGCCACATGCCCTCCGGCGCGTCATGGAACCACCAGGCCGGGCCCAGCAACAGCGACGGGTAATGCCCGGCCAGGGGCGCCAGCTCGCGGCTGTAGCTGGTCTCGTCCAGGGTGAACACGATCAGGTGCAGGCGCGGGTCGTTCCCGAACCGGTCCAGCAAGGGCTTGAGCGCATGCACGTAGTCGGTGCGCATCGGAATATCGGCACCCTTGTCGCGCCCGAAGGTCTGGAACAGCTGCCGGTTGTGATTGCGGAAGCAGCCCGGATGCAGCTGCATCACCAGGCCATCGTCCAGGCTCATCGCCGCCATTTCGGTCAGCACCTGCGCGCGGAACAGCTCGGCCTGCGCGGGTGTGGCCGCACCGCGTACCACCGTGTCGAACAGGCGCTGCGCCTCGGCCGGCGGCAGATCGGCAGTGGCCGCGCTGGGGTGGCCATGGTCGGTGGAGGTTGCGCCGTGTGCGGCAAAGAACGCGCGGCGCTGCCGATGCGCACGCAGATAGCCCTGCCAGCTCAGCACGTCCTCGCCGGTGAGCGCGCCAAACTGCTGCAGTGCGCCGGCAAACTGTTCGTGTTCGGGGTCGACCACCGGGTCCGGCCGATACGCGGTGAGCACGCGTCCCTTCCAGCCGCTGGCGCGAATGGCCGCGTGGTGCTGCAGCGTGTCCAGCGGCGATTCGGTGGTGGCAATCACCTCGATGTTGAAACGCTCGAACAAGGCCCGCGGGCGAAACGCCGCTGTCTGCAAGGCGGCGGTGATGTGGTCGTAGTAATGATCCGCAGTGCCGGCATCCAGCCGGATGCGCAAATCGAACACGTCATGGAAGACATGGTTGAGCCACAACGCTGACGGCGTACCGCGCAGCAACGTGTAGTGCTCGGCGAACACGCGCCACGCCGCGCGCGGGTCCACCGCCGCGCGCGACCCGTCCGCCCGCGGGATGCCCAATGCGTCCAACGCGATGCCCTGGCTGTAGAGCATGCGGAACACATAATGGTCCGGCACCAGCAGCAACTCGGTGGCATTGGCGAATGGCGCATCGGTGGCGAACCATGCCGGGTCGGTATGGCCGTGCGGGCTGATGATCGGCAGCGCGGCGACCTGCGCATATAGGCGCCGTGCGATCGCGCGCGTGCCGGGGTCGGCGGGCAGCAGGCGGTCGTCGTGCAGGGTCAGGGGCGAAGGCGTGGACATGGCATCAATGCACCAAAAGAGACTGAAAACGAAATCCAGCGACTGCACGCTTCATGGCGCGCGCGTGCCGGGATGACTGGCAACGTAATCGCGCAGCCAGGTCAGCGCAGGCCGTTCGGTGCCATCGGCACGGATCAGGTACGCCGCCTCCTTGTCGCGCCACAGGCCGGGGCGGAACCCCCACAGCGTGATGCCGCGCACCGCCGGGTGCTCCCAGAACACCGGGAAGACGCGCTGGTAGTCGGCCAGCTGCTGTGCATCGGTGGGCCCGTCCAGGTCGAACTCGGTGATGTAGATCGGCAAGCCGGTCGCGGCCAATGTATCCAGATTGGCATGATGCACCGACATCGCCACATTCGGGGTGGTTTCGAAGGCATGCTCCTGCACGCCGATCGCATCGACCAGCTGCTCGCGCTGCAGCAACTGCACGATCTGCAAATACTTTTGCGTGGCCTGGGGGCTGTTGGTGATGCTGTAGTCGTTGATCATCAGCCGCGCACGCGGAAAGTGCTGGCGCGCCAGCCGGAACGACTGCAACACCCATTCCCAGCCGCTGGCGCCGTTGCCGCCGAGCGCCTGCAGATAATTGCCGCCGCCGGTGTCGTCCTTGCTGGGCGGGTCGTTGAGCGGCTCGTTGACCACTTCCAGCAGGTCGATCTCCGGATAGCGCTGCGCCACCGCGGCAAACCACTGCGCGATCTCGCGGCGCTGCTCAGCCGGCCGCAGCGACTTGATCCACTCCGGCTGCTGATTGCCCCACACCATCACATGCATCTGGAACGGCATGCCGTTGGCCTTGGCCAGCCGGTAGGCGGTATCCAGCCCGCTCCAGTCCATCTGGTCGCGCACCGCTTCCACGCTGCCCCACTTGCCGCTGTTCTCCGGCGTGAGCTTGTTCCAGTACTGCGCAAATTCCGGGGACTGTTGCGGACTGTAGGCGCTGCCCAGGAACTTGGGCGCGCCGGCGGCCAGCGGTGCGGCCTGCGCCAGGCTTGCGATGTTCGCTGCAAACAACACGCCGGCTGCCAGTGTGCGTAAGTGCATGATGCTTCCCTCAGGACGATGCGGTGGCGGCCGGTGAGGCCGCTGCCGGCAGCTGCGCCGGCTCCAGGCGTGGTACCAGCGCGTGCACCACCGCCAGCGCCAGCAGGTAGGCCGAGCCTGCCATCAGGAACACCGGCACATAACTGCCGGTGGCTTGCAGCAGGAACCCGATGAAGGTGGCGATCAGCATGCCACCGACCGCCCCGGCAAAGCCGCCGATGCCGACCACCGTGGCCACCGCATGCCGCGGAAACATGTCCGAGGGCAGCGTGAACAGGTTGGCCGACCAGCCCTGGTGCGCGGCGGTGGCCAGGCCGATCAGGCCGACCGCCAGCCACAGATTATCGGCACGTGCAGCGAACACGATCGGCACCACCGAGACAGCGCAGATCAGCATGGCGGTCTTGCGCGCGCGGTTGACGCTCCAGCCGCGCGCGATGAAGCGCCCGGCGACCCAGCCACCGGCGATGCTGCCGATATCGGCCAGCACGAAGATCACGATCAACGGCGCGCCCAGTTGCAACAGGCTCAAACCGTATTCGGCATGCAGGAACTTGGGCAGCCAGAACAGGAAGAACCACCAGATCGGGTCGGTGATGAACTTGCCCAGCACGAACGCCCAGGCCTGCCGGTGCCGCAGCACCTGCAGCCACGACAGCCGCCGCTGCACCGGCTCGTGCGCATCGCTGCGGATATGCGCCAGCTCTGCCGCCGACAGGCCGGGCTGCTGCTCCGGCGGGTGATAACTGAGCCACCACACCAGCAGCCAGGTGGCGCTGAGCACGCCCGTGAACAGGAAGGCCGCCTGCCAGCCCCAGGCGGTGGCGATCAGCGGCACCAGCAACGGCGCGACGATGGCACCGATGTTGGAGCCGGAGTTGAAGATGCCGGTGGCCAGGGCGCGCTCGCGGCGCGGGAACCACTCGGCCACCGTCTTCAACGCAGCGGGGAAGTTGCCGGACTCGCCCAGCCCCAGGAAGAAGCGCGCGATCGCAAAGCCCACCACGCTGGTGGCCAGCGCATGCCCCATCGCCGCCAGGCTCCAGATGCCGATCGCCAACGCGTAGCCGACGCGCGTCCCGAAGCGGTCGATCACCGCACCGCTGCACAACAGGCCCAGCGCGTAGGCGGCCTGGAAGGCGGTGACGATATAGCCATACTGGATCTCGTTCCAGCCGATCTGCGTCTGCAGAAACGGCGCCAGCACGCCGAGCACCTGGCGGTCGACATAGTTGATGGTGGTGGCGGCAAGCAGCAGTGCGCACACGCGCCACCGCATGCGGCCCAGGCGCGCCAGCGTGCCGGCGGGCGCTGCGGCGTGCGGCAACTGGCTCATGTGCCCGCGCGCCGCAGCGCTGCTGCGCGCAGCATGCGCGGGGCAATCGCGCAGCGACCACTGCAAGGCACTGCCGCATGCCCGGGGTAGCCCGGCCTCCGGCTGCCGCGTTCTTCGGTTCGATTCATCGAGCACTGCACCTGCACGAAGGTGGCCTTGCGCCACGGGTGATAGCGCTACCATTACCACGCCATCGGGCAAAAACCATCGCGCAGTGCAGCACGCCACAAGGTCGTGCATGACGAATACGGTTTTGAGCACGCCACTGTCGCAATCGCTGCGTTGCTCCGCCGCCTATGCTGCCCTGCAGCGTGATGTTCTGAATTTGGTAGCGCTACCATCCGGCGTCACTGATCGCCCGTTCTTCCCCACCGCACCATCGCCGCGCCGCGCATCGGCAGCGGCACTCCCTGCGCAGGGGCGATGCGTGGGACATCTGCTCACCTGTTAGGGAAGGGATTACGGTGAAGAACAGCTACGCACGAACCGCGTTGTCCTGCGCGTTGGGGTCCATCCTGCTGGGCATGGCCAGCACTGCCGCCTGGGCGCAGTCCAGCGATGCCAGCAGCGCCGCGCCTGCCGCACAACCGCCACCGGCCACCGCTGCCGGCGGCGATGCGGTGACCCAGCTCGACACCGTCACCGTGTCCGGCTACCGACGCAGCATCCAGTTCTCCACCGATGCCAAGCGCGACTCGGTGGGCTTTGCCGACACCGTGTTTGCCGAGGACATCGGCAAGTTCCCGGACATGAATATCGCCGAGTCGCTCAACCGCATCCCCGGTGTGCAGCTCTCGCGCGACGTCAATGGCGAGGGCTTGAACATCGCCATCCGCGGCCTGGGCACCAGCTTCACCAAGACCACGCTCAACGGCGCCAGCATCGCCACCGCCTCGATCGGCCTGAACGCGCAGAACCAGAACCGCGAAGTTGATCTGAACCTGTTTCCCACCGAATTCTTCACCCAGCTCACCGTGAGCAAGACGCCCACCGCCAGCATGCTCGAAGGTGGCGTGTCCGGCGTGGTGGACATGCGCAGCGCGCGGCCGTTCGATCGCCCCGGCGTGCACTTCACCTACCAGGCCCAGGCCGACTGGAACAGCACCAGCGAAAAGACCACCCCGCGCGGCGCCTTCATGGGCAGCTGGACCAACGAGCAAGGCACCTTCGGCGCGCTGTTCGGCGTGGCCTCGGTGCGCAGCAAGCTGGGCGTGCGCGGCTTCGAAAGCGTGGGCTGGACCAACCCCGGCCTGACCTACACCCAGTGCGGCCTTACCCCGCCTGCGGGCACGCCGGCCACCAATCAGCCGGCCGCCTGCAACGTCAATGGCGGCGGCAACTGGCGCATTCCCGACCGCGTGCCGGCCACCGCCGGCAGCGGCCTGACCACCGGCGAGACCATCGATGCGGCCTGGCTGCTGGCGCGCAACCCCGGCCTGAGCATCGACCAGATCAGCGACGCACTGATTCCGCGGCTGGGCCGCAGCGTCTACATGAATGGCGATCGCGACCGCGATGCCTCGGTGATGTCGCTGGAATGGCGCCCCTCCGACAGCATGCATTTCTACCTGGATACGCTGTATTCGGAAGCCAAGCGCACCACCGAGCGCATCAGCATGAATCTGATCGGCCGCAATGGCAACATGATCCCGCTGGGCATGCAGCTGGACCAGAACAACGTGGTCACCAGCGCCACCTTCGCCAATGCGCAGTACTTCCTGGAAGCGCGCCCGTACCGCGAAGAGGTCAAGTTCTGGAGCGTCAACCCGGGTGCGGAACTGTTGTTCGGCGCGGACCAGGACATCAAGCTCAACGTGCAGGCCAATGCCACGCGCAGCTGGCTGGATCGCGAATCGCCCAGCATCCTGGTCACCTCGCCGTTCACCACCGTCGACTACCGCAACGAAGGCGGCGACCGCCCGTCGATCAGCAGCCCGCTCGATCTCAACGACCCGAACCTGGGCTGGGGCTGGAACGGTGGACGGGTCAATATCCAGAACGAAAAACGCGTGACCGAAACACGTGGCGGGCGCGCCGACCTGCAGTTCGGCGAAGACAAGCGCAACATCAAGATCGGCGCCGCCTACGACCAGGCCGAGCGCATCATTCGCGGTTTCGACAACAGCATCGCCTGGGAGCAGGTGGTCTGCCGCGGCGGCGGCGGCACCATCTGCAACGGTGGCCCCGGCTCGGCAATTCCGAATGCGGCCCTGGCCGGCTATCTGCGCCCTGGCCCGGACGGCTTCATCACCGCCGATTTCAACCGCTTCCTGGGCGACACCAACTACTACGCGCTACGCGATTCCGCCCCGGAAACCAACTCCGCCAACACCGGTGCCTCGGCCGGCGGCATCCGCGAAAAGAACTGGGGTTTCTACATCGAAACCAACGCCGAAACCGAGGTGTGGAACCGCACGCTGCGCTTCAACGCCGGCGTGCGCTACGTGACCACCGACCAGACCATCACCGGCCCGGTCACCATCAACGGCATCCGCCGCATCCAGGTGCTGGATTCGGACTACAAGGAAACCCTGCCCTCGTTCAACGCCGCCTGGGACGTGGCCGACAACGTGGTGCTGCGCCTGTCCAGCTCGCGCACGCTCACCCGCCCCGATCCCAGCGCGATGCTGCCCAACACCAACTTCAGCGACCCCTCCGCGCAGACCGCAACCCAGGGCAATCCGAACCTGGCGCCGTATCTGTCCACCAACGTGGATTTCGGCGGCGAGTGGTACACCGGCGGCGAAGGCTATGTGGGCCTGACGCTGTTCAACAAGCGCATCAGCGGCTTCACCGTCAACGGCGTGCGGCGCATTCCCTTCAACGACCTGGGCGTGCCGTACGAGAGCCTGCTGCCGATCCAGCAGGCCGGCCTGGACCAGCGCGGCGGCCCGAATGCGGCCACCGTGGATGTGCAGACCCAGGTCAACGCCGACGGCGTGCTCAACATCCGCGGCACCGAGGCAATCTGGGTGCAGCCGCTGGACAAGCTGGTCGACGGCCTGGGCTTCAGCGTCAACTACACGCATGTCACCCAATCCTCCGAAGGCGAAGGCATTCCGGCAGTGGCGGTCGGCGTCGCGCCCAACCTGTGGAACGGCACCGTGTACTGGGAAAAGGATGCCGCCTCGGTACGCCTGTCCTACACCTGGAACGACGACATGGTGATCTCCGGCGCCAACCAGAACGGCATTCCGTATGCGCGCCTCAACGCCGATGCGCGTGGCCAGCTGGACCTGTCGGCCAGCTATGCGCTGGACTGGCTGCCGTCCAAGCCGCAGCTCACCCTCAACGTCACCAACCTCACCGACGAACCGTTGCGCACCACCTACGCCTGGCCCAACGCCACCTACGATCTGTACGAGCCCGGCCGCACGGTCATGCTCGGCATCCGCGGCACGTTCTGAGCGTGGTCATCGACACGACCGCACAGAGGCCAGGCGGGTGTGGCCGACCCGTGGAGCGCGCGTGGCCTTGTTGCATGGCACGCGCACCGCATGCCGCTGCCGCTGCCCTGGCGACGGCGCGCGCGGTTTTGCCGGACACTTCAGGCGCCATGCCTGCCGGCGCGATCCGGACCGATCGCGGTCGGCGGCATGGCGCGCGCCGCGGCGTTTCCCGCAGCACTTCTCGAGCCCGCCCCGCCTCATGAACGATCTGTCACAACAGCTCTCCCTGCGCGAAAAGATCGGCTATAGCCTGGGCGACCTGGCCGCCAACCTGATCTTCCAGACGCTGGTCACCTTCCTGGCGTTCTTCTACACCGATGTGTTCCGCATCCCGGCGGGCGTGGCCGCCACGCTGATCTTCGTGGTGGGCATGCTTGGCGCGTTCGTGTTCACGCCCATCATCGGCATCCTGGCCGACCGCACCCGCACGCGCTGGGGCAAGTTCCGCCCGTGGATCCTGTGGACGGCAGTGCCGTTCGGTGCGTTGTCGCTGGCCGCATTCAACACGCCCGCCCTCGGCGAGCAGGGCAAGATCGCCTATGCCTTCGCCACCTACACGCTGCTGATGCTGGTATACGTGGCCAACAACCTGCCCTATTCGGCATTGAGCGGCGTGCTCACCGGCAGCATGGAGCAGCGCAACAGCCTGTCGGCGTATCGCTTCCTGGCGGTGACCTTCGCGCAGTTCATCATCCAGGTGTTGCTGCTGCCGCTGGTGCTGATCCTGGGCAATGGCGACAAGGCGCAGGGCTTTCGCAACACCATGGCGCTGTTCGCCGCCGTCGGTACGCTGTGTTTCCTGATCACCTTCTTCACCACCCGCGAGCGGGTGCTGCCGATCAGCGAACAACGCAGCAGCGTGCGCCAGGACCTGGGCGATCTGGTCCGCAACAAGCCCTGGCTGGTGATGCTGGCGCTAACCATCTTGGTCTTCATCAATCTCGCCATGAAAGGCGGGATGTACATCTACTACTTCAAGTACTACCTCGATGCCGGCGCGCTGGCGCAGTTCCTCGACAATGCCGGCTTCAACCGCTTCATCGCTGCAATCAATAGCGTGCTCACCGGCGCCGGCATGAGCGCACTGCAATGGCCGCAGGACGCACCGACCTCGGCCTTCAGCGTGTTCAGTGCCGGCGGCATCCTGGCGATGATCGTGGGCATCGGCTTTTCCAAACGCCTGGCCGACCGCCACGGCAAGCGCAATGTGTTCGGCGGCGCGCTGCTGGTTTCCACGCTGTTTTTGCTGGCGTTCTATGTGTATCCGCCGGCGGCGATCGGCTGGGTGTTCGCCTCCTATGTGCTGCATGGCTTCTTCTACGGCATCACCATCCCGCTGCTGTGGGCGATGATCGCCGACGTGGCCGACTACTCGGAGTGGAAGAACCACCGCCGCGCCACCGCGATCATCTTCTCGGCGATGTTGTGCGGGCTGAAGATCGGCCTGAGCGTCGGCGGCGCCCTGGTCGCCGGCATCCTGGCCTTCTATGGCTACGACGCCGCCCTGCCGCTGCAAGGCGCTGCGGTGACGAGCGGCATTCGCCTGGCCATCAGCGTGTATGCGTCCATCCCGTTCCTGCTCGGCACCGCGTTGCTGGCGCTGTACGAGATCGACAAGACGCTGGAAACCCGCATCGAACACGAGCTGGGCCTGCGCCGTCAGGCCGCACCACTCGCTTCCCCCTGACTCCCTCCTCCCACCTCATGCACAGGTACGCGCATGTCCGATGAACTGCACACCGCTGCACTGCAGGCGCTGGCGCGCACCGCCATTTCCGCACCGCTGGTCACCCACCTCTACACCGCCGACCCGTCCGCACACGTGTTCGACGGCGCGCTGTACATCTACCCCTCGCACGACATCGATGCCGGCGTTGCCTTCAGCGACGACGGCTCGCACTTCGACATGGCCGACTACCACGTGCTGCGCATGGCGCATCCGCACGCGCCGGTGGAAGACCTGGGGCAGGTGCTGCACGTGCGCAACGTGCCCTGGGCACAGCGCCAGATGTGGGCACCGGATGCCGCGCAGCGCGACGGCAAGACCTACCTGTATTTTCCCGCCAAACGTGCCGACGGCATCTTCCAGATCGGCGTGGCGGTCGGCGATGGCCCGCAAGGCCCGTTCGTCGCCGAGCCCGAACCCATCGCCGGCACCTACTCGATCGACCCGGCCGTCCTGGCCGACGACGACGGTGCGCACTACCTGTACTTCGGCGGCATCTGGGGCGGCCAGCTGCAGCACTACCGCGATAATGTCTACGCGCCGACCCATCAGGAACCTGACGACGCTGCGCCTGCGCTCGGCCCGCGCGTCGCCCGCCTGCGCGAGGACATGACGCAACTGGCAGAGCCCACCCGCGAGATCGTCATCCTCGACGAACACGGCGCCCCGCTCCGCGCCGGCGACCACACCCGCCGCTTCTTCGAAGGCCCCTGGGTGCATCGCCATGCGGGCCGCTACTACCTGTCGTATTCCACCGGCGACACCCACCTGATCTGCTACGCCACCAGCGACTCCCCGTACGGGCCATTCGTCTACCAGGGCGTGCTGCTCGCACCGGTGATCGGCTGGACCACGCATCACTCCATCTGTGCGTTCGAAGGCCAGTGGTATCTGTTCTATCACGACGCTGTCTTGTCGGGCGGGCAGACGCATCTGCGCAGCATCAAGATGGCACCGTTGCAGCATGATGCCGACGGAAGGATCGCGACGATTTATCCATATGGCGAAGACGCGGTGTCGCCCTGGTGAATGTCGTTGCGCTCCTGCTTCCCGGAACGTCCACCAGCGCGTCATGGCTCCACCGCCGGCACTGAACGACACGTCCTGTCACCGCGATGCTTTCAAAGCAAGTCGTGATCCTTACTGCGGCCGATCGTCGCCCCAGCGCTCAAGTCTTTGATCGAGCATCTCCTGGCGTGCGCGACGCGTCGGCCTCGCTCTTCAACGCGGCCATGACATGTTGGACGTTACCGTCGCCTCATTGGCACGGCAGGCCGGCGTGCGCCAGTGCGGAACTGCATCGCATGGGGTTGCATCCGCACGCATGGCAACTCCGTAGGGCATGTACGTGTTTCTTTCAGGTGGAGATTGTCATGCGACATGGTTCGATGCTGTTGTTACTGACGCTCGCGGCCCACGGAAGTGCCAGCGGCGGTGAGTCGCGTTCCGCCTTGCCGCGCGCAGACAGCGTGGACGTGCCGCGCTTCATGGGCGACTGGTACGTGATCGCGCACATTCCCACCCGGCCCGAGCGCAAGGCCTACGATGCGGTGGAGAGCTATGCACTGCGCCCGGACGGCCGCATCCAGACCACGTTTACCTACCGCAAGGGAAGTTTCGAGGCACCGCTCAAGTCCATGCATCCGATCGGCCGGGTGGCGAAGGAGGGCAATGGCGCGCTGTGGAGCATGCAGTTCTTCTGGCCGCTCAAGGCCGAATACGTGATTGCCTGGCGCGATGCGGAGTACACGCAGACCATCGTGGCACGCAGCAAGCGCGATTACGTCTGGTATATGGCGCGCACGCCGCAGGTCTCCGAGGCCGACTATCAGCAGGCCGTCCAACGTATCGCCGCCATGGGCTACGACGTCTCGCAGCTGCGCCGCGTCCCGCAGTCGCAGCGCTGACGCGGTAAAGCGCCGCTGCGGTAACAAAACTGCGACCGCGCTCAGCGACGCAGTGACCGCATCGCAGGCGCTTACGCGCCGCGCGCGTCAGACGTCCTTGTCATCCACGGAAAATTCCCACCCGTCATTCAAGCCACCCAAGGGCTTGGCTTCGGCTGCCAGCTCTTCCTCGAACGCCGAAATCGCCTTGTACGTTGGGATCATGGTCGGATACACCGTTACGTCCATCGGAAACGCCGTGTTGTCCGGGTAGTGGCAGCAACGCACCTTCTGCTCGAAGCGCAGCAGCGTCACCGAGAACTCCAGTGCCGACTCCTTCGTGGGGAAGACCACGGAGAACGCAATCTCACGTGGCTTGGATAGATCCACCCCTTGCTGGGCGATGTGCCAGAGAGTGTCGCCGTTGTCGTCGTTGGGATACAGGTCCGGATGTCGTTGCATGGGGGTTTGGATTTTTTTGCGGCCAATTGGCCGAGGAGGAATTCTAGCGCCTGGCTCTTACCAGGTATTCATACGCGACGTAGCAATGGCGCGCCGCCAGCGGCACTGGAGAGCAGGTACTCAGGCAGAGCAGGAGGCTCGCTGAGCAGCGCGGTTATCGCAGGTAGGGCGGGGGCAGCAAGACCCGTCGTCTGGCCGCCGGCTTCAGCACCCGAATCCAATTAGACGCGCGACTGGAGTCGCGTAGTGACCATGCAACCGCATGCAGAGTGGGCGCCATCCAGAGCAACCGACGGAGCATCAATGCTGATCACAGGTCACTTCAGACAATGGTGAAAACTCCATGTGGTTGGGGCATGTCCTCCGGTCGCCACTGCTTGTGACGTCTCTGACCACGCTCCACATCGTGGGCGTGACATCATCCTGCCTTGTTACCAGACCTTTCATCAGCTTGTGGACGATAGGCGCACCGCTGCCTTATCCACAAGGTCGAAATTGTCAGACATTGCGTTGTTGGCGGCGCTGGCCGGGTTGGCGGCGGCGAGCAGTCTCAGGGCCGGCAGGGAAGACCGCAGGCGCATCGTAAGGCTCCTTTCTCGACGGACGTGGCCGCGCGGCAATGAGGGGATCGGGTGCGCCGCCCGCTTCCCCGGCGGCGCGCCGGCGTTGTCGCAGCCTCAAGCTGCCTGGCAAGCAGGTGACGCGACCGGGCCGCGGTTGTGTATGCTCGGAGCCGTGGAAACCCTCTCACCCGCCGAGATCGCCGAGCAGATCGCCGAGTTGCGACGCGCCCACCGCGCGTTGGACGAGGAGATCCAGCGCGTGCCCGCGAACCTGGAGGACGAGCTGCAGATGAAGCGCTTGAAGAAGCGCAAGCTGCATCTCAAGGACTGCATCACGCGGCTGGAGATGGAGCTGGTGCCTGACGAGCCGGCGTGAGGCCATGCCTGCAGTTGGGTTCGCTTGTCGACACCCGCGCGCTGATCGCGGCGTGCCCGCTCTTGGGGCCAAGTCCCCTGCGTAGGAGCGCACCTGGGCGCGATGAGGCGTCCCCCGGAAGGCCCGTCGCGCTCAGGCGTGCTTCTACGGTGCCTGTAAGCAGATTGGCTGGCGGGGCTGCGAATGCGCGACATGTGATTCGCGATGGGGGACGCGGCGTGTCATGGCGGGTTGAGCAAGCGCGGCCGTGGCGTGGCGTTGCGCGCACGTAACCGCCTGACTGCGAGTCCGCAGACGTTGACCAACTGTCGCTGCGTTTCCCGCATGCGCCCTTCGGGCACCTCCCCCGCCAGCGGGAGAAGGAAGCGCCAAGGCGAGACAATCAGACTCCCTGCGTGCAGCGCTCAGCCTGCCCGCAGCAGGATCTTGCCGCGGCGGCCCGGCTCGGCGCTGGCTGCGGCGGCCTTGGCGGCGTCTTCCAGGTCGAACACCGCTTCCACCGGCAGGGCCAGGCAGCCATCGACGGCGGCCTTGAGCAGTTCGCCGATCATGCGGCGCTTGTCCTCGGGCTTGGTGGCGGCCATGACCTTGCTGCCCCAGAAGCCGCGCACGCTGGCCTGCTTGAAGATCACATCGCCGCTGGAGATCTGCAACGGCTCGCCGGTCATCGAGCCGAACGAGACCAGCTCGCCGCCTTCGGCCAGCAGCCCCATCAGCTCGCCGGCCGCGCTGCCGGCAACCGAGTCGATCGCGCGCACGATGGGCGCGTCGCCGGCCAGCGCGCGCGCGGTCCCCTGCCAGCCTTCCTGCGCGGTGGAGACTGCATTGCCAATGCCCAGCGCTTTCAACTCGTCCACGCCGGCATCGCGGCGCACCAGGTTGATCACGTTGATGCCGCGCGCGGCGGCGAGCATGGCCACGGTCTTGCCGACCGCGCCGTTGGCGGTGTTCTGCACGATCCAGTCGCCTTTTCTGACCTGCAGGAATTCGATCAGCATCAAGGCGCTCAGCGGCATGGCGATCAGCTGGCAGCCGCGGTCGTCGTCGAGCGCGTCGGGCAGCGGCACCACGCCAGAGGCATCGGCGAGGAAGTACTCCGCCCAGCTTTCATGCACGCCGGCGGCGACCACGCGCTGGCCGATCTGCAGGCCGTCGACACCGTCGCCGAGTGCGTCGATCACGCCGGCCGCTTCGCTGCCGCCGATGGCGGGCAGCTCGGGCTTGTAGCCGTAATTGCCGCGCACCGTCCACAGGTCGTGGTTGTGGATCGGCGAGCGACGCATGGCGATGCGCACCTGGCCCTTGCCGGGTTGCGGGGTGGGCCGCTGGCCGAGTTCGAGCACCTTGGCAGGGTCGCCGAATTGGGTGTGGATGGCTGCGCGCATGGAATCTCCTGCCGGGCACGCCAGTGGTCCAACGCACCCGATCGTGATGAAAGGTGGCGCGATGCTATCGGCACGGCCGCAAGCGGAGGATGAAACGGGCGGAACTGTTGTGTGAAGCTGCGGGCGTCAGTGGACGACGCCAGAAGTGACTCTGGTCTGCTGCAGCGCCGGGGGGTTGCGTTGACTGGCCCTCATCCACCCTTCGGGCACCTTCTCCCGGAGGGAGAAGGGAGGCGTCGTGCGCATCTGCGCTTCCCTGCAGGTGCGCTGCCATTGCCCGCATCAGCTACCGCAGGGAGACGATGGCGTTTGTACCGCCGCCTTACTCGGCCGGCGGCAGCACCACATCCGGCTTGACCGCTTCGGGGCTGACCCGCTCGATGGTGTGGCGCAGTTCGCGGCCAAGGATGAACTTGGCATCCTTGGCCCAGGCATCCAGGCGCTCGTCGAACAGCAGCTTGCTGTTCTCGTCCGGCCACACCAGGCGCAGCTCGCGCAGTTTCTGGATGAAGCTGCGGAACAGGGTCTTGTCGAAGAACTCCGGGGCGGCTGGGGCGTACAACAGGCTCAGGCGTTGCGCGGCCTGCTGGCACAGGCTTTCCAGTTCGCCGGCGCCGAGCACGCCGGGGCCGTTCTTCACCAGCACCGAGATGGCGATGTAATAGCGCTCGAAGGCCTGCTGCAGCGAATGGCCGATCGCCCGCAGGCGGAACACTTCATCGGTCTGCCCGGTGTTGCGCGCCAGGATGCCGCCATCGTCGTCGGTGACGTTGAGCAGCAGGCCCTCGCGCACGAACATGTCGATGGTCTGTTCGATGCGCTCGGCAAAGCGGTCCTCGCTCCACGGCAGGAACAGTTCGGCCTGCAGGAACGGGTACACCGTGCGGCCCAGGCGGATCAGGCCGGTGCGGCTCATGCGGCGGTTGTTCTGGAAGCAGCAGGCCACCCACGAGGACGCGGTGAACAGGTGCAGCACGTTGTTGCGGAAGTAGCTCAGCAACACCGCGGTGTCGCCGCTGACGCTCAGCACATCGCCCAGCGGATGCGACACGCGCGTGAGCACGTTGATCTCTTCGGCGTGGGTGATGATGCGCGCCGGGGTGTGCGGGGTGACGGTAACGCGGTCCGAGTACGGCATTTCCGCCAGCAGCTTCTTGCACAACTCGATCTGCGCGATCAGGTCGGCCTCGCCCATCGCATGCTTGGGCGTGGACAGCAGCGCCAGCGCCAGCAGGTTGATCGGATTGACGTCGGCGGCGCAGTTGATGCGGGTCTGGATCTGGGTGGACAGCGTGTCCACCGCCGGTGCCAGCCAGGTGGGTTTTTCGTCGTCGGGCAGCGGTTGGCCGTCCCAGTCGGGCGCGTGCCTGGCCAGCACGTCGTTGAGCGCGATCGGCTCGCCGAAGTTCACCACCACCTGGCCGTAGTTCTGCTTGAGCACCTTGGGGATGGACCACAGCAGGCCCCAGATGGATTCCTTCTCCTTCGGCCGGCCGGTGAGCTCGTCCAGGTAGCTGTTGCCTTCCATCAGCTTCTCGTAGCCGATGTAGACCGGCTGGAACAGCACCGGCTTGCGCGGCTGGCGCAGGTAGGCGCGCAAGGTCATCGCGATCATGCCGCCCTTGGGCTGCAGCAGGCGCCCGGTGCGCGAGCGCCCGCCTTCGACGAAGTATTCGATCGAATAGCCGCCGGCCACCAGCTGGGCGACGTATTCGCTCAGCACCGCCGAATACAGCGCGTTGCCCTTGATGGAGCGGCGGATGAAGAACGCCCCGCCCTTGCGCAGCAGCGTGCCCACCACCGGCAGGTTGAGGTTGATGCCGGCCACGATGTGCGGCGGCACGATGCCGCGTTCGTACAGCAGGTAGCTCAGCAGCAGGTAATCCATGTGGCTGCGGTGGCTGGGCACGTAGACCACTTCGTGCCCGGGCGCGGCCTGCTTGAGCTTGTCCAGGTGGTGCACCAGCACGCCGGCGTAGATGCGGTTCCACACGTGGGTGAGCAGGAAGCTGGCCGAGCGCACCACCGGGCTGGAATAGTCGGCGGCGATTTCCCAGGCGTAGGCGTGCGCCTTGCGCCAGGCATCGACCGGCTTGGAGTTGTCGCGCTTGGCCTGGGTGGCGATGGCCTCGCGCACCGAGTCGGCGGCCAGCACCTGGTCCACCAGCAGGCGGCGGGTGGACAGGTCCGGCCCGATCACCGCCTCGCGGATGCGCCGGAAGTGGGTGCGCAACACGCGCTGCAGCTTGCGCAGGGTGCGCTCGGGCGGCAGGCCCTCGGCCATGGTCTGGCGCAGCGAGATCGGCGGGGCGAAGCGCACGATGGTGGTGCGCCCGTTGAGCAGCACCGCCAGCAGGCGCCGGAAGCGGCCGACCAGCGCCCAGTTTTCCGAGAACAGCACCGCGAACCAGCCGCTCTGCTTGTCCGGCGCGCGGCCGACGAAGATCGACACCGGCACCAGGTGCACGTCCAGGTCGGCACGCACGCGGTGCGCCTGCAGCAGCTTGGCCAGCGAATCGGAATGGGTCTTGCCGCCGCGCTGCTCGGGGATCAGCGAGTTGCTGCTGCTGCGCCGCGACAGCGCCAGGTAGGCGCGCTTGCGCTGCAGCGGGTCGCCCGGCAGCGGCACCAGCGGCGAGGGCAGCCCCGCTTCGCGGCAGGCCTTGTCCAGGATCAGCGCGCTGGACAGGCCGTAGTCCTCCAGCACATAGACCACCGGCGTGCCGTCGTCGTAGCGGCTGGGTTGGTCCGGTTCGATGGTCAGGCTCAGCCAGGGGTCGGCGAGCCGGCCGAGCAGGCGCGCCCACCACGGGCGCTTGGCGTTGCGGGCGGCGGCGACGGCAGGCGCGATCGACGGCGCAACCTCCGGCGGAACCGGTGTGGCGGTCGGCAATGCGGCGGCCGTGGCGCCGAGATCGGCGGCGGCAGCGCTGGGCGGGGCGGGCTGGCCGTCCGGGAACGGCAGGGGATTCTGGTCTGGCATCACGGTCATTATCGCCCAGCCGGGCGCTGCCCGGTGGCGGCGGGCGTGGCGGGCGCGGCCGCCGGGGTGTCAGGCGTCGCCGCGGCATCGGGTACGGGCGTGGCCGGCGGCGCGGCGTCGAGCAGCGCCTGGACCTCGTCCTGGGTCTGCTGCTGGTACCAGTGGCCGTCGCGCTTGATCAGGGCGATGCTCAGGTCGATGTCGTGCGCGGCCAGCGGATAGCGCAACCGCACCTGGGCGCGGTCGCCGTCCTGGCTGATCAGGCCGGTGCGCAGCGCATCCAGGCTGCTGTCCAGCGACAGCCCGTAACGCTCCAGCACCTGCTTGGCCGCGGCCCAGAACGGCCCGAGCCGGCGCAGGCTCTCTTCCATCCCCAGCCGCTGCAGATCGGCATCCGAGCCGATGCCGGTGGCACGGGCGGCGGTCACCAGGTCGGTGATGCTGGCCTTGGCGCGCGCGCGATCGGCCAGCGGCGCCGTGGCGGCCCAGGCGCTCAGGGCATCGACCAGCTGCACGTAGTGGGCGCGCTGCTCGGGCTGGTAGTCGCTGCGGCTGCGCAGGTATTGCACGCCGAACTGGCCCAGCGACTGCGCGGCCTGGCGGATGCCCTGCGCCTGGCCGGCCAGCTGCGCATCGAAGGCCTGCTGCAGCTGGCGCTCGGCGCCGGGCGCCGACAAAGTCCCGAGCAGGCTGCCGACCTCGTTGGGCAACGGCAGCTCGGTCAGCGGCCAACGGCTGGCCCCGCTGCGCCAGGCCGCTTCCAGCCGGGTGTATTGCGCAGGGGTGACCCGGATCCGCGCATAGGCGACCAGGTCGTTGCGCCGCAATGGCAGGGTCATCGACTGCATCGCCGCAGCCGGCTCGGCGCTGGCGCCCGGCAATGCGGCGGTCTTGTCCGTACGCTGGCAGCTGCTGACGCACAGCGCTGCCAGCAGCACCCACGCGATGGACTGGAACCGGCCGGCGCGGACGGTGGATGGCGACATGCGCACGCTGTTCCCCCTGATCGATCGGCGCATCTTGCTGGCTGAACGCACTGGCGGCAAGGCGCGCGACAACCGTGCGCCCGGGTACGGTACAAAATGTTAGGTTTTCGTAGTTCCACGCACGATGTCGTCCGGTGTCCGACATTGACTGCTGTTGTCCCTTGCGGACAAACTTGTCCAGGCGATGTCGCCAAGCCCTTGTGCCACGTGCATTTTGCGCAATGGTGCAGCGCATCATGTAAGCGCTTGCAGTTCCTGCTAGCGTGCGCGCCATCTCGCTCTGAGGTCGCCATCGGTTGGGGCCGATGTCATTCATGTGCATGTGTGACACGAACGTTCTGCGCCAGCGGACCGTGCGCCCCTACCCGGCGCGCGCCGGCAACCGCGTTGTCCTGGAGGTTTTGCCATGAGTCGGCCACGCTCCGAAGGCGGCAGCGTCACCATCAAGGACGTCGCGCGCGAAGCGCAGGTGTCGGTGGCAACGGTCTCGCGCACCATGAACGGGCATCAGCACGTGGCCGAATCGGTGCGCGAACGCGTGCTGCAGGTGGCCCGTGCGCTGCATTACATCCCGCATCACGCCGCGCGCAGCCTCAGCAGCCGGCGCACCCACACTATCGGGGTGGTGCTGCCGGACCTGCATGGCGAATTCTTTTCCGAATTGATCCGCGGCATCGACCAGGTGGCGCGCGAGCAGGGCTACCACCTGCTGGTGTCCAGCTCGCACGGCGACCCGCAGGCGCAGCGCAAGGCGCTGGAACGCCTGCCCGGGCGCGTGGACGGGGTGGTGGTGATGTCGCCCTCGCTGGGCGACTCCGGCGTGCACGAGGATGCCCTGCCCGGCGGCCTGCCTGCGGTGCTGCTCAACTGCGCCGGCACCGCCAGCCAGCGCCCGGTGCTCAACGTGGACAACTACGGCGGCGCGCGGATGATGACGCGGCATCTGCGCGACAGCGGCCACCGCCGCATCGCCTTCATCGCCGGGCCGGCCGACAACTTCGATGCGCACGAGCGTCTGCGCGGCTACCGCGACGAGCTGGCGCTGGATGCCGACGCGCAGCCGTGGGTGCTGCCGGGCAACTTCGACGAAGAGTCCGGCTACCGCGCCGGCCAGACGCTGGCGCAGGACACCCGCCCGGATGCGGTGTTCGCGGCCAACGACATGATGGCGCTGGGCTGCCTCTTCGCGCTTGGCCATGCCGGGCTGAAGGTGCCGCAGGACATCGCGCTGGCCGGCTTCGACGACGTGCCGATGGCGCGCTACGTGCTGCCGGCACTGACCACCATGCGGGTGGATATCGCCGGGCTGGGCGCACGCGCATTGCAGTTGCTGCTGGGCCAGCAACTGGCCGATGCGCCTGCACCGCCCCCCGACGCCGCACCGCCGGCGTTCTCGGAGATGGTGCCCGAACTGATCGTGCGCGCATCCAGCGCGCCGCGTGCGGCGCCTCCCACCTGAGACGCGCCACCGCGCCTTGCCGAACGTGTGTCGCTTGCAGTCCCTGCCGTTGTTGCCAGCTGTCCCGCTTTACGCCGTACCGACGCGCCAGCCACTTCGCTGGTTCGCGCTTTACCCCTGGGAGGGGGAAAGTCATGAAGCATTACCGCACTGTCTCCACCCTGCCGGCGCGCAGCCTGTTGTGCTGCGCCCTTGCCGCCTCGTTGCTGGCCAGCACCCCGGCCATGGCCCAGTCCAGCAACGCCACCTTGCGCGGCCAGGTCGCCGCGGCGCAGGCCGGCACCACCGTAACCGCGACCAATGTCGCCAGCGGCGCCGTCCGGCGCGTGCCCACCGGCGCCGACGGCAGCTACGCGCTGGTCGGCCTGCCTCCGGGCACCTACAAGGTGGACGCCGGCCCCGGCAGCGAACAGACCGTGACCTTGTCGGTGGCCTCGTCGGTCACCTTGAACCTGGGCGGCGGCGCGGCGGCGGCGCCTGCCGGCGATGCCACCACGCTGGATGCGGTGCAGGTCACCGCCACCACGCTGCAGGAGGTCAAGACGTCCGAAGTGGGCACCAACGTGTCGCTGAAGCAGATCAGCACCGTGCCGCAGCTGACGCGCAACTTCCTGGAGTTCGCCGACACCGTGCCGGGCATGCAGTTCGAGACCAACTCCAACGGCAATAGCCAGATCCGCGGCGGCGCGCAGGGCAGCTCGGCGGTGAACGTCTACATCGATGGCGTCGGCCAGAAGAGCTACCTGTTCGGCGGCGTGTCCGGGCAGGAGCAGAGCGCGGGCAACCCGTTCCCGCAGCTGGCCATCGGCGAGTACAAGGTCATCACCTCCAACTACAAGGCCGAGTTCGACCAGGTCGGTTCGGCGGCGATCGTGGCCTCGACCAAGTCCGGCGGCAACGAATTCCACGGCGAGATCTTCGGGCGCACCAGCAACACCGATTTCCGCGCGCGCCAGCCCGACGAGCGCGCCGGCGCGCCCAACGCCGACGGCAGCAAGCGCAAGACCCACCAGGACGAATACGGCTTCGCGCTGAGCGGGCCGATCGTGCAGGACAAGGCGCACTTCTTCTTCAGCTACGAGGGCAAGGGCTTCGAGGTCTCGGCCGATCCGGTGGCCGTGCCCGACCGCTTCAGCGCGCTCAGCGACGACCTGCCGGCCGGCGTGCAGGGCCGGCTGGGCTCGGTGACCCGCCCGTTCAACGAAGACCTGTACTTCGGCAAGGTCGACTGGGACATCGGCGAAAACGACCGTCTGGAACTCACCGGCAAGTATCGCGACGAGGAAAGCCGCGACAGCGTTGGCGGCCAGACCACCGCGATCGCCTCCAAGATCAACCTCAACACCGAAAAACGCTTCGACCTGCGCTGGCAGCATTACGGCGAGCGCTACGTCAACGAAGCGCGCGTGTCCTACGAGGACGTGCTGTTCAATCCCACCGCCTATACCTTGGGCAGCCAGACCGTGTACACGCGCGGCATCGCCGAAGACGACGTGCTGCTCAACGACGGCGCCACCAGCGGCCTGGCGATCCAGCGCAAGGGCCAGAAGGGTCCCAGCTTCCAGAACGACCTGACCTTCAACAACCTCGAGTGGCACGGCAACCACGTCATCAAGATGGGCGTGAAGTACAAGGAAGTGGAGCTGACCCAGAGCGAGAACTCGGCAGTCAATCCGTCGTTCTATTACGCGGTGGGCGATGGCGTCGGCACCTCGGCCGTTCCCTACCAGGTGCGCTTCAACCTGCCGTTCGCCGGCGCCGCACCGTCGGTGACCACCACCAGCAAGCAGCTGGGCCTGTACATCCAGGACGATTGGGACGTCAACGACAAGCTGCAGTTGAACCTCGGCGTGCGCTGGGATGGCGAAAAGATTCCCTCGTACCTGGACAACGTGACCCCGCCGGAAGTGGTGGCGGCCTTGAACGGCCCCGGCACCGATCCGGCGGTGAGCGCCACCTACGCCGAGCAGCTGGCCAAGGGCGGGGTGAACATCAACGACTACATCAGCAACGGCCGCAATCGCAAGCAGGACAACAACAACTTCGCACCGCGCCTGGGCTTTTCCTACGACTTCCGCGGCGACGAGTCGCTGGTGCTGTTCGGCGGTGCCGGCCGCAGCTACGACCGCAACCTGTTCGACGTGATGGGCCTGGAGCAGATCAAATCCGCGCTGGCGCAGTACACGATCCGCTTTGCCGGACCCACCGACTGCGTCCCGGCGCCGGGCACCTGCACCGCCTTCGATCCGGCGTATGTGAGCAACCCCGACAGCCTGGGCAACCTGGTCGATGCGCGCGTGCGCAACGGCGAGATCAACCTGCTCAACAACGATCTGAAGACGCCGTACGCGGACCAGTATTCATTGGGCCTGCGTACCCAGCTGGGCGAGTGGAACACCTCGGCCACGCTGTCCTATATCCACAGCAAGGACGGCTTCATCTTCACCCTGGGCAACCGCTACGCCAACGGCGATTTCTTCCAGAACGGCGCCCAGGCGTTCGAGCAACGGCCCCAGGGCTTCGGCAACCTGATCATCGGCAACAACGGTGTGGAGACCAAGACCGGCCAGCTGCTGCTGTCGGCGGACAAGGCCTATACGCAGGAAAGCGGCTGGGGCCTGACCGCGGCGTATACCTTCTCGCGTGCACGCGGCAATCGCGGCAACGACGATCGCTACGGCTTCGATGCGGCCACCATCGCCGACTACCCGTTCCTGGACCTCAATGCAGTACCGCGCCACCGCCTGGTACTGACCGGCATCTACGACCTGTTCTGGGGCATCAGCGGCTCGGCCAAGCTGACCCTGGCCACGGTGCCGCCACGCAACGAGGCGATCTCCTACGACCAGTACGGCGGCCCCAGTTCGGACAATATCCGCGTGGTGTCGGTGGATGCGCCCGGCGGCAAGTTCATCGCCGGCGGCGACATCTTCGGCACCCGCCAGCTGGACCTGTCGTTGTCCAAGGACATGCATATCACCGACGCGGTCACCGTGCAGGTGCGCGGCGACCTGATCAATGCGCTGAACTTCCGCAACTACGATCAGTACAGCATCGACTGGGGCAGTGCCGGCGTGTACGACCCGCGCGTGAGCATCAACCAGTACGGCGCGATGTCCACCCCGCCACGGACCTTGTTCATGAGCGCACGCATCATCTGGTAACGGCGGCGTTGGCGGCATCCGGCGTCCCGGCGCCGGTGCCACCCCCGCTGCCCAAGCTGCATCGGCCCCACGGCAATGGGGAGGGGCCGCCTGCAGGCTTGTTGCATCGTCCCGATTGCGGTGTGTTGCTGTGGCGCGGCGCGCGATGCGCGCGATGCTGCAGCCAGCACGCTCCCATTGGCGATTCGTTTTTTGTTGTGTTTGCCGTCCCTGCTGTCTGTTGCCGCTGTACCCGTTCCATCCACACCAAGCACCAACCTCGACGCGCCAGTCACTTCACTGGTTCGCGCTTTACCCCTGGGAGGGGGAAAGTCATGAAGACTCACCGCACCGTCTCCACCCTGCCGGCACGCAGCCTGTTGTGCTGCGCCCTGGCTGCCTCGTTGTTCGCCACCACCCCGGCCATGGCACAGTCCAGCAACGCCACCTTGCGCGGCCAGGTCGCTTCCGCGCAGAGCGGCAGCGAGGTCGTCGTCACCAATGTCGCCACCGGCTCGGTGCGACGTGCGCCGGTCAATGCGAACGGCAACTACACCATCGTCGGCCTGCAACCGGGCACCTACACCGTCGAATCCAACGGCGTCAGCCGCACGGTGACCCTGTCGGTGGCCTCCAGCGCCACCGTCGATCTCGGCACCGAGGCGGCGGCAGCGCCGGCCGGCGATGCGACCACGCTGGACACGGTGACGGTCAGCGCGCCGATGATCCGCGACGTCAAGACATCGGAGGTGGGTAATACGGTTTCGCTGCGGCAGATCCAGCAGCTGCCGCAGGCCACGCGCAACTTCCTGGAGTTCGCCGACACCGTGCCGGGCATGGTGTTCACCATCGACCAGGACGGCAACACCAAGTTGCGTGGCGGTGCGTCCAACGCCAGTTCCAGCAACCTGTACATCGACGGCGTGAGCCAGAAGAGCTATGTCTCCGGTGGCGGTATTGCCGGGCAGGACGAGACCCAGGGCAATCCGTTCCCGCAGCTCGCCATCGGCGAGTACAAGGTGATCACCTCCAACTACAAGGCCGAATACGGCCAGATCAGTGGCGCGGCGATCACCGCGGCCACCAAGTCCGGCACCAACGAGTTCCATGGCGAGGCGTTCTATCGCTTCACCAATCAGGATCTGCGTGAGAAGCGCCCGGACGAAGAAGATGGAAAGGTGGACTCGCAGACCAAGGAATACGGCGTTGCGATCGGCGGCCCGCTGATCCAGGACCGCATGCATTTCTTCTTCGCCTACGAAGGCAAGGACAACGTGGCGCCCAAGAGCGTGCAGCCAAGCGCCGAAGCGGCGCCGTTCGTCGGCCTGCTGCCGTCCAATCTGCGCGACCAGTACGGTGCGTCCAACATGCCGTTCACCGAAGACCTGTACTTCGGCAAGATCGACTTCGAGCCGACCGATAACGACCGCATCGAGCTGGCCACGCAGTACCGCGACGAAACCCAGGTCAGCAACGTCGGCGGCCAGAACGCGCCCGTCCGCGCAGTGGACAAGATCAACAAGGACAAGCGCACCAGCCTGCGTTGGCAGCACAGCGCCGACAGCTGGTTCAACGAAGCCATCCTCACCACCGAGGATTCGCGCAACGTGCCGACACCGCGCGGCATCGGCAACGGCTCCATCTATACCTACATCGACCGGACGCAGGCCGATCCGCGCCAGTGGGTCTTCCTCAACACCGGCGCCGCCAGCGGCGAAGACTTCAAGCTACGTAGCCAGAAGGGCTGGTCGTTCCAGAACGATCTGACCTTCAACGCACTGCAGTGGCATGGCGAGCACACCATCAAGACCGGGGTGACCTATCGCGACATCAAGCTGACGTCGCGCGAGTCCAGTTCGCTCAACCCGCAGTTCAGCTATGAAGTCGGTCAGAACGGTGTTGCGCCGGTTCCCTTCCAGGTGCGCTATATCCGTGCGTTCGACAATCCCGGTCAGGTGCCGGTGGTGGAATCGCCGTCCAAGCAGTACGGCATCTACCTGCAGGACGACTGGGCAGTGAACGACAAGCTGATGCTCAACATCGGCGTGCGTTACGACTATGAGGACACCCCGGCCTACACCGACTTCGTGACCTCGCAGCCGTTCATCAATGCGCTGTATTCGGACGACCCCGACAACCCGGGTCAACCGTGGGCCAACCGTCTGCTGCCCAGCGGCATCAACGTGGCCGATTACATCAGCACCGGCAACAACCGCAAGAATTTCAAGGACGCCTGGGCACCGCGCTTCGGCTTCTCGTATGACTTCTTCGGCGATGAGAGCGCGGTGCTGCATGGCGGCGCCGGTCGCTCCTACGATCGCAACCTGTTCGAGCAGCTCGCACTGGAATCGGTCAAGGCCGCGCTGTCACCGGTGGTGGTGTACTTCAGCGATGCTGCCAGCGGGCAAAGCTGCTTCCGCGACGACCGTGCGTGCACGGCGTGGAACCCGGCATATTTCACCGGCATCGATCAGCTCAATACGATCGATGGCACCAGTGACAGCTCCGAGCTTTTCATGTTCAAGAACAAGCTCAAGACCCCGTACAGCGACCAGTACAGCATCGGTATCAGCAACCAGGTCGGCGACTGGTTGACCGACGTGACCTTCCAGCGCGTGCTGGCCTATGACGGCCTGGTGATGAGCCTGGTCAACCGCTACCCGGATGGTGCGTACTTCGACGCCACCGGCAGCGTGCCCTGGGGCGAGGCGGTGCCGGGCTACCGCAATACGATCCTGGGCTACAACGGCCTGGAGCAGCGCAGCAGCCAGGTGTTGCTGTCGGCCGAAAAGCCCTACACCAAGGAATCGGGCTGGGGCTTGAACCTGTCCTACACCCACACCAGCGCGCGCCAGAACCGCACCATCGACGAGCCGTTCGCGTTCGACAAGGCCACCATTCGCGACTACCCGTTCGTGAAGTCCGATGCCGTGTCGGCGCATCGCTTCGTCGCGTCCGGCTCGATCGATGGCCCGTGGGGAGTGACCTTCGGCGCCAAGTTGGTGCTGGCCACGCCCGAGCCGATCAACACGATCGCCTGCTACGGCTTTACCGATCCCGATGGCGGCACCTGCCAGGCCGTGGGCGTGACCCCGCCGGGCAATGGCAAGTTCCTGCTGGGTGGCAAGATCTGGGGCTACCGCACCGTGGACCTGCAGGCCAACAAGGAGTTCACGGTGGTGGGCGACTTCAAGCTCAACGCACGCATCAACGTGCTCAACGCCTTCAACTTCAAGAACTTCACCCAGTACCAGTACAACAGCTTCGGCAGCAACGGACGCCTGCAGCCTGACATCACCGTGGTCGACAACGGCGAAATCAGCTATGTGCCCCGCAGTGTCGTGCTGGAAGTGGGCGCCAAGTTCTGATGCAGCCCAACGCCATCTGCCTGCGCTGTGCAGGCAGATGATCCGGACGGGGCCAGCTGGCCCCGTTCGCTTGTTGGCGGTTTCCACTCTTGTACAGGATCGAACGCCGCATGCTCCCCGCTCCACTCCGCAACATCGTCATCGTCGGCGGCGGCACCGCCGGCTGGATGGCGGCCGCGGCCTTCGCGCGCGTGCTTGGCCCCGGCTTCAAGGTGCAGCTGATCGAATCCGAACAGCTCGGCACCGTCGGTGTCGGCGAGGCCACCGTGCCGCACATCAAGGCCTTCAATAACCTGCTCGGCATCGACGAGGCCGAGTTCGTGCGCCAGACCCAGGGCAGCTTCAAGCTCGGCATCGAGTTCGTCGACTGGCAGCGGCCCGGCACTTCGTACATCCATGGCTTCGGCACGCAGATCGGGCACCCGCTCGGGCTGCTGCCGTTCCACCAGTACTGGATCAAGCAGCACGCGCGCGGCAAGGCGCAGCCGCTGGGCGCCTACACGCTCAACACCGTGGCCGCGGTGCGTGGCAAGTTCATGACCTCGGCCGGCGATGTGCCGGCCAATTCGCCGCTGGCCAACATCGCCTACGCGTACCACTTCGATGCCACGCAGTACGCGCGCTTCTTGCGCACTTACTCCGAACAGCGCGGCGTCACCCGTCTCGAGGGCCTGGTCGAACAGGTGCAGCTGCATGCGGACACCGGCCACGTGCAATCGCTGCAGCTGGCCTCCGGTCAGGTCGTCAGCGGCGACCTGTTCATCGACTGCTCGGGCTTCCGCGGGCTGTTGATCGAAGAAGCCTTGCACACCGGCTACCACGACTTCACCCATTGGCTGCCGTGCGATCGTGCGCTGGCGGTGCCGAGCGAAAACGTCGGCCCGCCCACGCCGTACACGCGCTCCACCGCGCGCGCGGCCGGCTGGCAGTGGCGCATTCCGCTGCAGCACCGCACCGGCAACGGCTATGTGTATTCCAGCGCGCACATCAGCGACGACGAAGCCGCCGCCACCCTGCTCGCCAACCTGGAGGGCACGCCGCTGGCCGACCCGCGCCCGCTGCGCTTCACCACCGGGCGGCGCAAGCAGTTCTGGAATCGCAATGTGGTCGCACTGGGCCTGGCCAGCGGCTTCCTGGAACCGCTGGAATCGACCAGCATCCATCTGATCCAGGCCGGCATTTCGCGGCTGCTGGAGCTGTTTCCGCGCGAGGGCATCAGCCCGGTGCTGGTGCAGCGCTACAACGACCGGCTGGCGTTCGAGTTCGACCGCATCCGCGATTTTTTGGTGCTGCACTACCACGCCACCGAGCGCGACGACAGCGCGTTCTGGCGGCACTGCCGCACGATGCCGATCACCCCGGAGCTGCAGACCACGCTGGACCTGTTCCGCGACAGCGGGCGCTTCTACCGCAATGCCGAGGAGATGTTTGCCGAGATCAGCTGGGTGCAGGTGATGGTGGGCCAGGGCATCCTGCCGCAGGGTTACCACCCGCTGGTGGACCAGGTGCCCGATCACGACGCCGAACGCTTCCTGGCCAGCGTGGCGCAGACCATCGGCCACTGCGTGGATGTCATGCCCACCCACCAGCAGTTCATCGATCGCTACTGCAAGGCGGCTGCACCGCATTGAGCGACGCCCGGCGCAATCGCCACATGCACCGATCGGCAGGCAAAAAAAAGGATCGGGCACAAGGCCCGATCCCTTCGAAAACCGGGACAAGCCCGGTGGACAATGAGTGGCACAGCTTCCGACTGACATCGGACGAGGGGCATCGTACGCAGGCTTTAACGTTAAAGCAACACTTTAATTCTATCGCTTTAACTTGTTGATTTTGCTTGCGTAGACATGGCCGGCGCGCGCCGGAGGCTCCGTCAGCGCTGCGCCACCGCCGCTTGAATCTCGGCCTGGATCGCAGCCGCCGCGGCGGCCGGATCGGTGGCCAGGCGGATCGGGCGGCCGACCACGATGGCATCGGCGCCATCGTTGAAGGCCTGCGCCACGCCCACGGTGCGTTGCTGGTCGTCGCCGACCGGGCCGCCGGGGCGGATGCCGGGGCAGACGATCGAAAACCCGGCGCCGGTGGCGCTGCGGATCGGGCCGGCTTCCTGGCCGGAGGCGATCACCCCGTCGATGCCGGCCGCCTGTGCGGCCAGCGCGCGCTCCACCACCACCTCCACCGGCTCGCGGTCGATGCCCATCGCGGCCAGGTCCGGCCGCCCCATCGAGGTCAGCACGGTCACCGCCAGCAGGCGCATGTCGCCGTGGTTGGCCTCGGCGGCGGCCTGCAGCATGCCGGCGTGCCAGCCGTGCACGGTGCAATAGCTCACCGGCCACTGCGCCAGGCGGCGGATGGTGCCGGCCACGGTGGCGGGGATGTCGAAGAACTTCAGGTCCACGAACACGCGCTTGTCGCGCCTGGCCAGGGCGTCGAGCACCTGGAAGTACTCACCGGAGGCCAGCAGTTCCATGCCGATCTTGTAGAAGGACACCGACTCGCCCAGGCGGTCGACCCAGGCGATCGCCTCGTCGTGGCCGGGCACATCCAGCGCGAAGATCAGCCGCTCATGCGCGGCCAGCGGCAGCGGTGCGCGGCTCATCGGGCCACCTCCAGCGCGGCGCGCTTGGCGTCGTGGCGCTGCTGCCAGGGCTGGCCGTAGTCGTTGTTGAACTGCGCCGGCTCCCAGCCGCCGTAACTGGGGTTGGGCAGCATCCACCAGCGCTCGCCGAACCAGTCGTGGTACTGCTGCAGCAGTGCGCCCCGCGCCTGGCCGGTGTTGGCGGTGACCTGCACGAAGTCGCCGAGCTGGTCGCCGAACTGCATCAGCACGCGGTACGTCTGCCCGGCCAGCTGGCGCCGGCAGTTCTTCTCGCTGCCGTTCTGCTCGCAGCCCTTGACCACCGTGCCCAGGCCCAGAAACACGCTGTCGTCGGCCACCGGCAGCCCGACGCTGCGCAGGTTGGCCAGCGTGGCGTCCTTGAGGTGCACCGCGCGGTTGGAGATGTAGATCAGGGTGATGCCGCGCGCGTTGGCGGCCTTGGCGAAGTCCACCACGCCCGGCATCGCGGTGGCCTTCTTCTCCGCCACCCACTGGTCCCAGCTCAGCTCGTCGTATTCCTTGCCGTCGCGCAGCAGGCGCGCCTGGTAGGGCGAGTTGTCCAGCACCGTTTCGTCCACGTCCAGCACCACCGCCGGCTTCAGCCCGCTGGCGGCATTGCCGCGCTCCTCGGGCACCAGCGCATCCCAGTTGGGCTGCTTCAGCGCAGCGTCCAGCTTGTCGGCAGCAGCGCGATAGGTCTGCTCGGCCACCGCGCGGTACTCCTCCGAGCGCTGCATCCACAGCACCGCATTGAGGTTGTCGTCGCCGGCCGGTGCGCTGGCGGCTGCGGGCTGCGGGGTGGTCTTGGCGGCGGCGCTGGCGGCCGCATTGGCGGACACGGCGGCGTCCTGCGCGCGCTGGGCCAGCTCCTTGTCGGCGGGCTTGCAGGCGCTCAGGGCCAGCGCGGTGCAGGCGAGCAGGGACAAGGGTGCGTAAAGCGAGGGGCGCATGGCATCCACCAGAACAGGAGCGGCAATGAAGACCGCGATTTTAGCGGGTTCGCGCCGCACCGCCCGCTCCAGCTGATGGCAGTGCCGCAGGCGCATGGAAGAAGACATCGCGATCGCGGGGTTCATGGCGATGCGCGAGTGCTGCATGCGCCTGCGCACGCTGCGGGCAACCGACCGCCTCCGCACCTGACCGCCTCTTCGCTCCCGCTGCCGGTGCCGGCATCGCCGGCGGGATCGTAGCCTGAAGAACGCCGATGCAGGAACGGCATATCCTTGTGCGCTGATTGCCCCGGAGTCGCCCCCATGACAGAGACACCTTCCCCGCCCGTCCTCGACACCGCCCAGGCCCGCGTGCTCGGCTGCCTGATCGAAAAGGAGGCGACCACGCCGGATGCGTATCCGCTCACGGTCAACGCCGCGCAGGTGGCCGCCAACCAGAAGACCGCACGCGAGCCGGTGCTGAACCTGCAGACCGGCGTGGTGCATCACGCCCTGCGTCAACTCGAGACCCTGGGGTTGGTGCGCCAGCAGTTCTCCTCGCGCGCCGAGCGCTACGAGCACCGGCTGGGCAGCGTGCTGGACCTGACCCGCCAGCAGGTCGCCCTGATCGGTCTGTTGCTGCTGCGCGGCCCGCAGACGCTGGGCGAGCTGTTCGCGCGCAGCGAGCGGCTGACACGCTTCAACGATGCCGACGACGTGCGCCACCATCTGGACCGGCTGATCCAGCGCGGCCTGGCCGTGCAACTGCCGCGCGCCAGCGGCCAGCGCGAAGAGCGTTATGCGCATCTGCTCAGTGGCGAGCTGGATGTGGAGGCCTTGCAGGCTGCGGCCGCGCGCGCTGCCCCCAGCGCCCGCAGCAATGCCGACAGCAGCGAGCTGGAAGCGCGCGTACAAACACTGGAAGCCACCGTCGCCGAGCTGCAGGAGGCGCTGGCCGCGGTGCAGGCGCGCCTGGAGGCGGCGGGCGCCTGAGCGCGACGGTCTGCGCCTGGAGATGCCCGCTGCACGTCGCCGCCCACGCCGATCGCAATGCACGCACCGACCGGCCCGGCTACCGGACGAGGGGCCCTGCCAGGCGGTGATGGCGCAGGTTGCGCCCCGGCCCCGCTTACGTCGGCGTATCCACCTCGTCCCAGTCGGCGTCTTCGAAGTGCAGCAGCCAGTTGAGGGCGTAGTGCCGCTCGTAGACCACGCCCGGCACGATGCCGCCCGGCGGCGGTTGCTCGCTCTGGCCGGCCTGGCGCACCGCCCAGTGCAGGCGCAAGTGCCGGTCCAGCGCATCCAGCAGTTCGGGCACCGGCCGTAGCGTCAGCGATGGCCGCGTCGCCGCGTCGGCATGCTCCAGCGCGCGCTGGGCGGCCAGGGGCACATCGCACAGGTCGGTCGGCTCCGGCAGCGCCTCGGCCAGCCCCAGGGCCCACTGCAGCACGGCCAGGCTCTCGTAGCGCCAGCCAAAGTTGGCGAGCTGCTGCGGCTCCGGCGCGGGTTGGGCAAAAAAGGCGCACTCCTGCGGCGACAGTGCCGCCGCCACGCCGGGCAGGCGGGCGTCCATCTCTTCCAACGCGGGCGGCGTATCGCCGGCGGCCAGCATCTCCGCGCGCAAGGCCACCGCAAACAGGCCCAGCATGCGCTGCGTCACCGTCGCAGCATCGCGCACCCGCGCTTCGGCCTCGCCAGGCACCGGCGGCAGGCCGGGTGGCACGCGGATGCCTTGCGCGGTCAGCTGCGCAAGTTGCTGCGCACGCCGCTGCAAGGCATCCGGCGGATACGGCACCTGCGCCTGCGCATCGATCGCCGGCTCGCCCTGGCTGATCAGCACCCGCCCGTGCGGATCGCGCACGCTGCCGTCGGCCAGGAAACACACCGCATTGGCTTGCTCGGCCCACTGCGCCAATTCCCCGAAGGCCGCATCGTCGACCTCGAACGTGAAGTGCTGGCGTACCCGTTGCACATGCCGCATCAGGTGATAGCGCGGCTGAGTCATCTGGCCGTCGCCGGCCTGGTTCACGTAGCCGACAAAACCGTGCAGATGATTGGCCAGTTCCGGATCGGCGTGGTCGCGGTGCTGCACGGCGGCGCGCGGCAGGAAATCCGGCCACACCGGCTCGCGCAGCGTGGAATAGGCGTTGACCAGCAATGGCATGCACGTGTCCTGGTTGGGGCGACGGACACCACGACGGCGCTCATCGCCAGGCAGCTGCGGTCGGTGCGCGCAGTCTCCTGTGCCAGGTGTGCACCGGAGTTCTTCCGCGCCGTCCAGGCTGCGCTGACGACTGCTCGTTACGTTGTGCCGGCCGCGTTCAGCGGTGAGCGTCGCCGCCAGGGTGCCGCAGGCCTGCCCGGCTGTCCATGTCGGCGGAGCCCAGCTCGATCGTGTAATACAGCACCGGATCGGCCTCCTGGCTCAACACGCGCAGGCCTTGCCGCTGCAGCCCGAGTTTTTCCAGCGCGCGGATCGAATCGACATTGCCTGGCGACACGATCGCGCACAGCTGCGACAACCCCAGCACATCGCGCGCATTCGCCAGCACCGCGCGCCCGGCTTCGCTCACAAACCCCTTGCCGCGATGTTCGGGCAGCAGTGCAAAGCCGATATGCGGCACCGGCAAGGTATCGCGGCACAACAAGCCTAATGTGCCGGCAAAGGCGCCCTCGGCGCGCGTCTCCACCGCCCAGTGCGCAAAGCCGTAGCGTTGCTGGTGCGACTGCGCCCACTCGCGCAGATGATCACGCGCCTGCTCGCGGGTCCGCACACCGCGGTCGTTGATGCCGGCGATGAAACCGGGGTCGTTGACCAATGCCAGCACCGCATCGGCATCGCGCTCGGGGTCGAGCGTGCGCAGGCGCAAACGCGGGGTTTCGATCACGACGGTCACGGCGCACTCCGGCATCAGGGCAACCCAGCCTGCCGTGCAGACGTGTCGCTGGCAAGCCTGCGTAGTCCGCAACAACCGTTAGTCGAACAACGCCTGGATCGCCGCCAGGCCCGCGCTGGCACGCTCCTTCTTGCGCTCGGCATCGGCCACCGGGTCGGCGCCATCGCGCTGCAATTCTTCGGCCGGGATCTCGTCGAAGAAGCGGCTGGGCTTGAGCCGCACATGCTCGCCGAACTTGCGCGTCAACTTGCTGTGGCTCATCCACAGCTGCTCCTTGGCACGGGTGATGCCCACGTACAGCAGCCGGCGTTCTTCCTGCAGGTTGCCTTCTTCCAGGCTCACTTCATGCGGCAGCACGCCGTCTTCGCAGCCAACGATGAACACATAACGGAATTCCAGCCCCTTGGACGCGTGCATGGTCATCATGCGCACCTGGTTGCCGCCGTCGTCCTTGTCGTTGCGCGACAACAGCGCCAGCTGCGCGGCCAGGTCGCTGGCACTGGCACCACGTGGGCCGCCTTCGAACCACTCGGCCAGCTCGTCCAGATTGCGCTTGCGGCGCTGGAAGCCGGTGTCGTCCTTGGACTGGTTGCGCAGGTCGTTGAGCAGGCCGGATTTTTCGGCCAGCATGCGCACCAGTTCTCCCGCCGGCAGCGTGGCCGAATGCTCGCGCATATCGCGCAGGATATCGGTGAACGCACTCAGGCCATTGGCCGCACGCGGCGGCAGGTGCTGCAGCGCGCCCATCGACTCGGCCGCGCGCGACATCGGTACCGACTTCGCACTGGCGAGCTCGGCCAACCGTGCCAGCGAGGTCGCCCCGACCTCACGCTTGGGCGACTGCACGGCGCGCAGAAACGCGGCGTCATCGTCGGGATTGACGATCAGCCGCAGCCACGACAGCACGTCCTTGACTTCCTGCCGCTCCAGAAACGCGGTGCCACCGGTCAGGTGATACGGCACGCGCAGCAGCTGCAGCGCCTTTTCCAGCGGCCGCGATTGAAAATTGCCGCGGAACAGGATGCAGAAATCGCTCCACGGCACCTGCTTGGCGGTCCCCAGGAACGAGATCTCGGCGGCGACCTTTTCCGCTTCGTGCTCGCTGTCGCGGCACTCCCACACGCGGATGCGCTCGCCATCGGCCTGGTCGCTCCACAGCGTCTTCAAGTGTTCGTGCGGGTTGTGTGCGATCAAGGCATTGGCCGCACGCAGCACGCGGTTGGAGCAGCGGTAGTTCTGTTCCAGCTTGATGATTTCCAGCGCCGGATAATCGCGCCCCATCTGCTGCAGGTTTTCCGGATTGGCGCCACGCCAGGCGTAGATGCTCTGATCGTCGTCGCCCACGCAGGTGAAGTTGCCGCGTGGCCCGGCCAGCATTTTCAGCAACCGGTACTGCGCATCGTTGGTGTCCTGGCACTCGTCCACCAGCAGATAGCCGATGCGCTCGCGCCAGCCCAGTACGATCTCTTCGTTGGCCTCCAGGATCTGTACCGGCAGGCGGATCAGGTCGTCGAAGTCCACCGCGTTGAACGTGGTCAGCCGCGCCTGGTAGCGCTCGTACAGGCTGGCGGCTTCCTTTTCGCGATTGCTGCGCGCCGCCGCCATCGCCTGTTCGGGAGACAGGCCGGCGTTCTTGGCGCGCGAGATCAGGTTCTTGGCATCCTCGATCGCATCCGGCTTGGCGCCGTGCATCAGGTCCTTGATCTGGGCGGCGGCATCGTCGGAATCGAAGATCGAAAAGCCGCGCTTCAAGCCGGCAGCGGCGTGCTCGATCTGCAGGAACTTCAACCCCAGCGCGTGGAATGTGCAGATGGTCAGGCCATCGGCGCCATCGCCACGGATGCGCTTGGCCACACGCTCGCGCATTTCCTTGGCCGACTTGTTGGTGAAGGTGATCGCGGCGATGCGCTTGGCCGGATAGCGGCCGGTGGCGATCAGGTGCGCGATCTTCTCCACGATCACGCGCGTCTTGCCGCTGCCGGCGCCGGCCAGCACCAACAGGGGACCTTCGCAGTGCAGCACTGCGGCGCTTTGCGGGGGATTGAGACCGTGCATAGAGACTTCCAACAGAGCGGGCCATTGTACCGGCGCCGCGTCGGGCAGGCCTGCGCCGCCGGTTCATGCAGATGGCTGTCACCGCCGGCCGCCCGGCCCGGTAAAATCCACCGATGGCCAAGCTCTACTTCTACTACTCGGCAATGAATGCCGGCAAGACCACCACCTTGCTGCAGTCCGCGCACAACTACCGCGAACGCGGCATGCGCACCCTGATCCTCACGCCCAAGCTCGATCACCGCGCCGGCAGCGGCGTGGTGGCCTCGCGGATCGGGCTGCGCGCGGATGGGCGCACCTTCGATCGCAACACCGAGTTGCAGCAGCTGATCGAGCGCGACATCCAGGCCGAAGGCGCGCTGCACTGCGTGCTGGTGGACGAGGCGCAGTTCCTCAATCGCGGCCAGGTCTGGCAGTTGAGCGAGGTGGTCGACCGCCTGCGCATTCCGGTGCTGTGCTACGGGTTGCGCACCGACTTCCGCGGCGAGCTGTTCGAGGGCAGCCAGTTCCTGCTGGCCTGGGCCGACGAGCTGGAGGAGATCAAGACCATCTGCCACAGCGGCAGCAAGGCCACCATGACCGTGCGCGTGGATGCGCAAGGCCACGCGGTGCAGGACGGCCCGCAGGTGGAGATCGGCGGCAACGAGCGCTACGTGTCGGTCAGCCGCGCCGAGTTCAAGAAGATCATGCGTGGCGAAGGGCGCATCGACCCGTTGCAGATCGCATTGCCGCTGCCACCGGCGGGCGCATAACGCCCACGCCCTATCGGCCCGGTGTTTACGTGCCAGCGGACGGCTAACCCTGGCGGGCAGCTGTCTGAAGAATTCAGCCGGATGCTCTTGGCGCGCTGTCCTGATATGCGCTTGTGATGCGTCGCTAAACCCTTGCAGGCATGCGGTCGCCACTGCATCTTCGCTACACATCAACAGGCGTATCGTTGCGGGGCCGTTGCAGCGATCCGCGCGCAACCAGGCGCAACCGCAGTCCTGTAAACTGGCGACCATCCACTTGTCGGGAGGCAATACATGGGTCCGCTTCCTCCCGAGTTACGCGCCGATATCGCGCGTGTTGGCCGGCTATCGTCGGTGCCCGATGTCCTGACCGTTCTCACCCGTCTGACCGGCATGGGGTTCGCCGCCGTTGCGCGCGTGACCGATACGCGCTGGATCACCTGCCAGGTGCGCGACGACCTGGCGTTCGGTCTGGCGCCCGGCGACGAGCTGCCGCTGGTCACCACCTTCTGCGACAGCGTGCGCACCCAGGGCAACGCGTTGTGGTTCGGCCATGCCTCCGAGCACCCGGTCTTCCGCGACCACCCCACGCCGCGGCTGTATGGCTTCGAAAGCTATGTTTCGGTGCCGATCAAGTTCGACGATGGCAGCGTGTTCGGCACCTTGTGTGCGCTGGACCCGTTGCCGCGCGTCATGGACGCGCCGTTGGTGGAAAAGGTCGAGCTGCTGGCGCAACTGCTGGCAGCGCAGATCCAGGCCGAACAACGCGCCGAAGAGAGCGCGCAGGAATCGCTGCGCGCGCGCAGCGAACTGGGGCGTGTCGGCGCCTCGGCCCGGCTACGCGAAGAGTTCATCGGCATCCTTGGCCACGACCTGCGCAACCCGCTGCAGTCCATGCATGCGGTGGTGGACATGCTGGCGATCGACTCGCTCAACCAGCGCCAGGGTGGCGCGATCCGGTCGATGCAGCGCAGCCTGCGGCGCATGGAAGAGCTGATCGACTTTGCCAGCGATTTCGCACGCGGCATCGAGCGCGACTGGCTGCAGCTGGACTACGGCAACGGCAGCGATCTGCTCGATGCGCTATCGCAGGTCGTCGACGAAACCCGCGCCGCATATCCGAACCAGGTGCTGTCCACGCACGTGGCCATCGACGAACCGGTGCATGGCGATGCGGTGCGCCTGGCGCAGATGTTCGGCAGCCTGATGATCAACGCCGTGGTGCAGGGGCAACAGAGCTCGCTGATCAAGGCGATCGCGGTGACCGAGCAGGGCCGCCTGCGCATCGAGGTCTGCAATCTGGACGGTATCGACCCGCGCCGGCTCGACGTGCTGCACGCCTCCACCCACGTGCACACCGGCGGACGCCCCTTGCCCGAAGTCGATCTGGGCCTGCACATGGCCGCGCAGATCGCCCGTGCCCATCAAGGCGAGCTGCGCATCATCAGCGGCAAGGACGGCACCTGCTTCCGGGTGGAGCTGGCGTGCATGCGTCCGCGTGGACGCATGCAGCTTGTCGCCAAAACGAACCAGGCCTAGCAGACCCGCGGTCGCGCACCGCCTCGGCGTGCGCGTGGTGGCAACAGCGGCGTGCTGGCTCCCCGACCCGACCCGGCGCGATCTCGGTGCGCCGTTGGCGCAAGGACCGCGCTGGCTGCCGGCCGCGCGTGGCCTTGCGCTAGTAGATCTTGCGCTCGCTCGGCGGCGGCGGCGTCCACTGGTACAGCCAGGTTTCGGTCAGCGGCTTGCCGTTGGCGCGCAGGAACAGCCGGATATCGATCTGCCGGGTGCTGTCATCCGGCGGCACCAGGTCGAACATCGCCCGATAGCCCTTGAGCTCATGCAGCGGACGCGCCGACACGATTTCGGTGCTCCCGCGCGAGACCTGGAGGATGGCCTCGACCTTGGCGTTCGTGTCCTTGGTCAACGCAGCCAGTTCGCCGCCGGCAAAATCCACCGCAAACCGCCACGAGAAATGGCTGCGCTTCTGCCCGACGATGCCGCCCAGGCCGGTGCGCGTGGCCACGCAATGCGCCAGCGGCGAACTGGCCGGCGGATGCGCGCCCCAGTACAGCCGGTACCCCATCAGCAATTCCTGGCCCGGCTGCGGCTTGTCCTGTGGATTCCAGAACGCCACGATGTTGTCGAAGGTCTCGTCCACGGTCGGGATCTCGACCAGCTGTACCGAGCCCTTGCCCCAGCCGCTCTTCGGTTCCACCCACAGGCAAGGGCGTTTCTCGTAGAACACGCCGTCGTCCTGGTAATGGTCGAAGTTGCGATCGCGCTGCAACAGGCCAAACCCGCGCGGATTCTCATCGACGAACATGTTGAAGCGCAGCTGCGGCGGGTTGCACAACGGCCGCCAGATCCATTCGCCGCCGCCGGTCCACATCGCCAAGCCATCGGTGTCGTGGATCTCCGGGCGCCAGTCCCAATCCATGCGGTTATCGTTTTCGCCGACCTGATACATGCTGGTGCACGGGCCGATGCCCAGCCGCTCGATGGTCTTGCGCGGGTAGAGCGCGCTGTCGATTTCCATCACCAGCACCTCGCCATTGGTGATGGCGAAGCGATACGCACCGGCAACGCTGGGCGAGTCCAGTAGCCCGTACACCACCACGGTGTTCGAATCGTCTGCCGGCTGCTCCAGGTAGTAGGCGATGAAGTCCGGGAACTCCTCCGGCCCGCCGGTGCCGGTGTCGATCGCCAGCCCGCGTGCCGACTGCCCGTACTGGCCTTCCTTGCCGACTGCGCGGAAATAGCTCGCACCCAGGAAGGCGGAGAAATCGCGGTCGGTGTCCTTGCGTGTATTGAGACGGAAGCCCGCAAAGCCCAGGTCCTTGGGCAACTGCTTGCCGCCCAGGCCACTGCTACCGTAATCGAACGCCGCCGGGTCGTAGGCCAGTTGCTGCGCCTTGCCATCGACAATGTCGTAGATGTGCACCGGAGTGTGGAAATACAGCCCCAGATGAAAGAACTTTGCCTGGAACTTGCCGTTGCCGTCGGCCCATAGCGCGTGATCCTGGCGGTAGCGGATCGACTGGTATTGATCCCAGTTCAATGCTTCCAGCGGCCCGGGAAGCAGCTGCTTATGGCTCTTGTAGGGCGCCGTGGCCAACGCACGCGCCTGCCCCTTGAGCCAGGCATAGTCGAACGGCTGCGGTTGCCCCAAGCGACGCAGGCCAACGGCCTTGGCCGCCAGCGCCCACTGCGGCAGTGCCGGCAGACCGAGCGCGGCCAATGCGGCAGCGGCATTCTTCAGGAAATGGCGTCGTTGCATGCGCATCGATCTGATCAGGGAATGGCCGACATCATAGCCACAGCGCGGCACGGAGGTAATGCGCAGGTCAGGGCCCCGCAGACGAAGCCGCGCAGGCATTGATCAGCTGCAGCTCCTGCGCCTTGCTGCACAGGAACTGTTGTTGCGCCTGCTGCGCGTCCGGCCCGGAATAACGCAGCAAGGTCCATTGCTCGTTCGCCTGCATGTGCGCACCCGGGGCCAGCTGCCGATACGGCGCGTGCACTTCCATTTCCAGCAGCCCGCGCTCGGGATGCTGCGGCGGCGCATCCAGATACAACTCCACCTGCCCCTGTTCCGGATGGATCGCCGCCAGCGGCTGATGCGCAAAGCGGATCACCAGGACCTGATCACCGGCGAAGCCCGCCATCCAGCCCGCCGAAGGCTGCAGCAACACCTTGCCACGCTGGACCAGCCCGTCCTTTCGTGCATCGGCGCGCAACGCAAACACACCACCGTGGTGCCGATACGTGGGCGCAACCGTGCCAGGCTCGGTCGGTGGTTGCAGGCGAATGTCTGCCGCCTCGGCAACCGGGACGAACACGCGCGTGCCCGCCGCAACCCGCGTGTTGAACCACAGATCCCAACTGATCGGATCCTTGCGAATATTGCGCGCAGTGGCCTCCACCTCCACGGTATCGGCACGCGTGGATGAAAGCGCGACGCGCTTGCGGAGCTGCACGCCGGTGACCGGACTGGGCCCCCCCTCCAACATCAGTTCATCGCCACTACGGGTGACTGCACGTGTGGTTGCCAGCGACAGATACGGATCCGGTGGCCAAACCGCGGTGGCGGCCTTACGTGTGAGGTTGACCTGTTGATGCACCCACCACTGACTCTGCGGCCCCACCCACACATCGTGGCCGAGATACGGGATATCGCCTGCAGTCGCGGACACTTCTGGCGCGGGCTGCTGATCAACCGCCTCGCCGGTCTTCAACACGTTGGGGTGTCCACGCAAATTGAAGGACAGCACGCGCCCACCGAACGCGGGCGTAGCACTGAGTTCAACAACTCCGTTGTGCAACTGGATGCGCTCAACTCCAGGTTTGGTGCTGGACGCAAGCTCATCCGCGTATGCGCCTGTTGCCAGCGGCAACGCTGATGCACCCACAAGCATGATCGGCATTAAGTAGCGCAGTGAGGCAGGCATGGACGACTCCAATCACGGGACGTCACGATTGTGGCGCGATGCACGGCAACGCACCATCAAGCAATCGGCCGCTGCTGCTCCAAGCGCGCTGTTTGCTGTTATCCGAGGGCTACTGGCCAGCGGTCGTAACTGATCCAGGGCTGGAGGCTGGTGTTTCGATCAACGTGGGTCAGCTGGCCGGCGTTCAACGCTGGCAACTGCTGCACCACACCGTCGCGCGTTGCCCGATCGTGGCGTGTTTCAGCAAACGTCCACACTGCTTGCAGGTTTCACCCTCGCGCCCATACACCGTGAGTTCCTGCTCGAAGTAACCGGGCGCCCCGTCCGGGCTGATGAAATCGCGCAGCGTGGTTCCGCCGCGCTGGATGGCGTAGCCGAGGATGTCTTTCACTGCCGTGGCCAGGCGCCGGTAACGGTCCAATGACACTTTGCCCGCTTCGCGTAATGGGCTGATTCCGGCGCGATGCAGGCTTTCTGCCGCATAGATATTTCCCACGCCGACGACGACCGCCTGATCCATCAGAAAGGTCTTCACTGCCGCGCGCCGGCCACTCGCCAGTGCATGCAGATAATCGCCAGTAAATGCATCCGATAATGGCTCCGGGCCAAGTGCCGCCAGCAGATCGTGCACGTGCGCATCGCTCTGCCACAACAGGCAACCAAACCGGCGCGGATCGTTGAAGCGCAGCACGCGGCCATTCTGCAGGCTGATATCCACATGATCATGCGCCCGCGGCGGCGTATCGCCGGGTAACACGCGCAGGCTTCCGGACATTCCAAGATGCAGCAGCGCGCTGCCGCCGGCATCGGTATCGATCAACAGGTACTTGGCCCGGCGACGCACATCAGTGATGGTCGCGCCGGGCAGCAGACGTTCGATCTGCTCAGGGATGGGCCAGCGCAGATCGGGCCGCCGCAGGATGACGCCGTGGATGCGTTGGCCGACCAGATGCGGTGCCAGCCCACGCAAGGTGGTTTCGACTTCGGGCAGCTCGGGCATGCACATCTCCAATCGACCAGGCCGGCGGCACGCCGGAGCGGATCAATATGGTGGCCAAACGCGGTAAATCCAGCTTTGCGATCATCAGGGCAAGGTGGATGCCGCTGCATTACCAGGAAGTCGGCGTCCAGCGTCAAGCACGTGTCCTGGTATCGGTGCCCTGCTCCGATTGCGGCTTGCCGGTCCGGGTTCTGCGGTGACATTCAGACCCTTCGGCCTTGCTAGCGCGTGCTGCTTCAACACAAGCGCCAGGCGCGAGCCCTGGCCCCAGTGCCTGGCTCAGCCTGAGCGTCGAGCC